>JARRLH010000095.1:0-9345 GCA_037387205.1 Desulfofustis sp. | reverse complement strand
GGCCATCGCTGCCCGGCTGCACGACTCGGGCAACAACACCAGCCGGTTGAAACAAATAAACGGGCTCCTGTTCATGCTCCTCGGCCTCAAGCTGGCCGCCTCCAAAGTCGATTTATAGCGGTCTCCCCGGAGCAGCCGGCGGACTCCTGCGCCTCGGCCGCGTGCGCAAAATGTACATTGACATTGTCTGTTTATTTCATATAATATGTACATGTACATATACATGGGGGCAACAGATGCTTACTGAAAAACAGCAGGATTTTTTTGCTTATCTGCAACGGCGGCTGCGGGATGAGGGTCAGTTGCCCAGCCTGCGGCAGGCGGCCAAGGAACTTGCCATCAGCCACAATGCGGTGGCCCAGCTTCTGGCCCAGCTGGAAAAAAAGGACTGGTTGCCCGGGAAGGGCGCTACAGCCGGACATTGCGTCTGCTGCCGGAAGATTCCCGGCCGGAGCGTTCGCTGGGACGGGAACTGCCGATAATCGGCAGGGTTACTGCCGGTATGCCGATGTACGCCCAGCAGGAGTGGGCCGGCAGCGTGGTGGTTGATGACAAGATGTTCGGCGGGGAAAGTCTTTTCTGCCTGCGCATCAGCGGCGAATCGATGTGCGGTGCCGGCATCTTCGATGGCGATCTGGCCATTTGTGAACCTCGTCAGTATGCGGAAAACGGTGAGATCGTCGCAGTTTTGCTGCACCAGGAAGAGGCCACCGTCAAACGCTTTTTCCTGCGCCCGGACTGTATCGAACTGCATCCAGAGAACAGCGACTATCCGGTAATGCACTATGGGTTCAGCGAGGTTCTGGTCCAGGGCAAAGTCGTCGGTATCGTCAGGGGCCCGCATCCCAGTTTTTCTCTGCCGGATGGTGGTCGGTAAAAAAATGCAAAGCGACCGTACACCGGGGCCGGCTACGGCCCTGCTCCGGGGGGAACAGCCCGGCTCCTCCTGCCTGGTGATGACCGGTACCAGCGGCTATTCCTATCTGGAATGGGTGGACAGCGGTTTTTATCCACCGGGAACCAAATCGGCGGCCATGCTGGAATTTTATGGCCGCTCTTTTTCGGTCGTGGAACTCAATTACACCTGGTACCAGATGGCCCGTTCCGATGTCCTTTCCCGAATGCTGGCTGTCGCACCCGCCCATATCATCTTTGCCGCCAAGCTGACCCGCACGGTGACCCATGAGCGGGAAGAGGACTGGCGGGAGCAGGTGCAGCGTTACCGCCAGGGAATCTGCGCCCTGGGAAGGAGGCTCGCCGCTATCCTGGTGCAGCTGCCGCCCGATTTCGACCGTACCATTGCCAACCGTCGTTTTCTGGCCGAGCTGCTCGATTACCTGCAGGGAATGCCGGTGGCGGTCGAATTCCGCCACGCCTCCTGGGCGGTCGACCCGGTGTTCGTCGAACTCGAGCGCCGCCAGGTTACCCTGGTGAGTGTTGATGAGCCAAATCTGCCGGGGCTTTTTCCCCGTCTCGATGTGGTCACCAATCCGGCCCTGTTCTATGTGCGTTTCCACGGCAGAAATGAAAAGGGTTGGCAGAACGGAAATATGCAGAAAAAGTTTGACTACGACTACTCCGAGCAGGAGCTGCGCCAGTGGTGCGAGCACGAGCTCGGTTCGCTGTCGCGCCGGGCCCGCAGGGGGATCATCTTTTTCAACAACCATGTGCGGGCCCAGGCCCCGCGCAATGCCCTGCTGCTGGATTCTCTGATCAGCAGGAAAGCGGGGCGGGGCTGACGATGAACCACCACCGTTTTATCCTGCACCTCAATGTGGCCGATTTTGCCGTGGCCGTCGAACGGGTTGTCGATTTGAGCCTGCGTCACAAGCCGGTGCTCGTCGCCCCCCTCCAGGCGGCCCGGGCGGCGGTCTACGACATGAGTGAAGAGGCTTACCGGGACGGGGTGCGCAAGGGCATGCTGCTCACCCGGGCACCCCGGATATGCCGCGCGGCCCGGGTGCTGCCGCCCCGGTTTGACCTGTATCGCAAGGCCATGGCGTCGTTCGTCAACGAGGCCCGAAGTTACAGCCCGGTACTCGAATATGGTGCCGAAGACGGCCATCTCTATCTCGATATCACCGGCACTCATCGGCTCTTCGGCACACCCCCCGACGTGGGCTGGCGACTGCACCGGCAGATCCGTTCCAAGCTCGAAATAGATCCGATCTGGAGCCTTGCCGGCAGCAAGCTGGTCTCCAAGATCGGCTCACGCCTGGTCAAGCCGGTGGGTGAATACATCGTCGCCAATGGCGATGAGCAGCGCTTTCTGGCCCCGCTGCCGCTGCACCTGCTGCCGGGGCTGAAAGGCTTCGAAAGACAACGGTTGAGCGAATTCAATATTGTCAGAATCGGTGAGTTGGCAGCGCTTACCAGGATGCAGCTCCACGGGGTGTTCGGCCGCCGCGGCGAGACGCTTTTCGAACTCAGCCGCGGCATCGACGACGATGCCGTTCGGCCGGAGGAAGCGCAGCCCCCCCGGGTGGTCCGGGAACATATTTTCAGCACTGACTGTGCCGACCGGACTGTCTTGAAAGGCGTCATCACAGCCCTGGCGGCTCAGCTTGGCATGGAGCTTCGCCTTACCAGGATGGCAGCCCGGCAGGTGGGGCTGCAGCTCGACTACACAGACGGCGCCACTATTTCGAGACAGGCCAGTGTCCGTAAGGGCACAGCCGATGACGACTGCCTGCAGCGCCTGGCACTGACGGCGCTCGAGCGGGCCTTGACGAGACGGACCCGGGTGCGGGGCTGCCGTCTGATCGGCGACCGGCTGCACCCCAGATCTCCACAGCTTCGCCTTTTCAGCGACTCCACCAGCGGCCAGAAGAAGGAACACCTCCTGGCGGCCATGGACCGCATCCGCCAGCGGTTCGGTCGGCAGGCCATCCGGCTGGGCAGTCAGCCGGTCCTGCCTTGATCTCCCCGGGCTAAGGTCATGGTCCCCCTGCGCGTCCGTTCCTGTTTTTCGCTGCTGCGTGGAACCGCATCGCCCGCATCTCTGTGCCGCCGAGCCGCACGGTTCGGCTACACCGGGATGGCCCTGACGGACCTGGAAAACCTGTACGGCCTGTGGTCGTTTCTGGCGGCCTGCGAGCAGGAACATATCAGGCCGATCATCGGCACGGAGATCGACATCGGTACGGCAGGCCGGCTGGTGCTGCTGGTGCGCAACGAGACGGGCTACCGCAACCTCTGCAATATAATCAGCCGCAGGAAGCGTAAGCAGAGCCTGAGCGTCACCAGCGAATCGGCGCCTCTTTTCGAAGGGCTCGTGCTGTTGAGCGGGTCCGAGGCCACGTTAAAGGTATGCCGGGAGCTTGATCTCGAGGCGGCGGCAGACCTCGGTAACCGACCGACGGAGAGGGGCAGCCGCTTGCGCCGCCTGGCCGCTGACCTTGAAATTCCGGCCGTGCCGGTTCCCGACAGCGACCTTGGCGAGCCCGGAGAGCGCCGCCTGCACCTCCTGCTGCGGGCCATCGCCGCGTCAGAAACGCTTGATTCCGCCTTCCGCGGCGCCAGGGACGAGGTGCACTGGCTCGAATCCCCCGAGGTCTACAACAACCGTTTTTCCGTCTGGCCCGAAGTGGGGCGGGCCAGCGACGAAATCGCCGAACGCTGCAGCTTCGTCCGGCCGTCCGCCGGCCTGCTGATGCCGCCCTGGCAGAACCACGGCCGCCAACCGGCCGGTGTGGTCCTGAGACAGCAGGCCTACGAGGGTGCCCGGCAGCGTTACGGGGAGACCCTGCCGGGCCAGGTCGTCGACCGCCTCGACTATGAACTTGGTATCATTGAGGCCATGGGGTTCTCTTCTTATTTCCTGGTGGTACGTGACATCGTTCAGCCGCTGCAGCCGGACGGCACCAGAAAAAGCCGCCGCATCTGCGGCCGGGGGTCCGGAGCCGCCTCTCTGGTGGCGTATTGTCTGAACATCACCAATGTCTGCCCGATCCGTTACAACCTTTACTTCGAACGTTTCCTGAATCCGGGCAGAAGCGACCCGCCGGACATCGACGTCGATTTCGCCTGGGACGAGCGCGACCAGGTGCTCGCAGAGGTGCTCGGGTTCTTCGGTGAGCGGGCGGCGATGGTCTGCAACCACGTCTGCTTCAAGCCGCGCGGAGCCATCCGGGAAACGGCCAAGGCCTTCGGCCTGCCGGGCTATGAGATTTCTAGAATGACCAAACGACTGCCCTGGTTCTTCAAACGCAGCGATCTGAGCCTGCAGGAGCAGATCAGTACGCTGCCGGCGCTCAAGGACCAGGATTTCTCCGGCCCCTGGGCGGAGATCATCGAGCGCGCTTCCGGTCTTATCGGTCTGCCCCGCTACCTTTCGGTTCATCCGGGCGGCGTGGTGATCACCGAGGGGCCGGTGCAGGACTACGTGCCGGTGGAGCAGGCCCCCAAAGGCGTGCCGATCATTCAATGGGAGAAAGACGGGGCGGAAGAGTCGGGGCTGGTGAAGATCGACCTGCTCGGCAACCGGAGTCTCGGGGTAATACGGGATGCCATCGGTAATCTAAGAGCAAACGGCGCCGATTTCTCCGAACAGGGGTGGCACCCGGAGGATGATCTGCAGACCAAGGCGGCGGTCGGGGCGGGGCGGACCATGGGCTGCTTTTACATCGAGAGCCCGGCCATGCGGCTGCTCCAGAAGAAGGCGGGAAGCGGTGACTTCGAGCAGCTGGTGATCCAGTCTTCCATCATCCGGCCGGCGGCCAACGAGTTTGTTCGCGAATATGTGAGGAGACTCCACGGCGGCCGCTGGGAGCCGCTGCACCCGGCCCTGGAGGAGGTACTGGACGAAACCTTCGGACTGATGGTCTACCAGGAGGACGTCTCCAAGGTCGCCGTGACTCTAGCCGGGTTCAGCCATAGCGAGGCGGACGGCCTGCGTAAAGTGCTCTCCAAGAAAGACAGGGAATTGCGGCTCAGGGATTACCGGGACAAGTTCTACCGCGGCTGCAGGGACAACGATATCGAACCGTCCGAGGTCGAGCGGATCTGGGCCATGATGATGAGTTTTGACGGCTATTCGTTCTGCAAGCCGCACTCGGCTTCATATGCACGGGTATCGTTTCAGTCGGCCTATCTGAAAACCCATTTCCCGGCTGAATTCATGGCGGCGGTTATCTCCAATCAGGGCGGCTACTACTCGACCTTTTCCTACGTTTCCGAAGCCAAGCGCATGGGGCTGGTAATCGATCCCCCCGACGTCCAGGTCAGTGACTTGTCCTGGCGCGGCAAAGGGTCCAGGATCAGGGTGGGCCTGCAGGCCCTGCACGGCGTTTCACAAGAGACCCGCGAACGCATTCTCAGCTGCCGCAGCACACAGCCGTTTCGAGGTTTCAGTGATTTTCTGCAGCGGGTACAGCCCGCGGAGAACGAGATTCAGGTGCTCATCGACAGCGGCGCCATGGACGGTCTTGACAGAAGAGGCAACCGCAGCAGGTTGTTCTGGGAAGCCGCAGCCCGGGAGGTGAAAACCGGACCTGGTGGCGGCAGTCTGTTCCCGGCGGTGGAGGCCGTTTCCCCGCCTCTCAAAGAGCAAGCGCCGATCGAGCGGCTGCGCCGGGAGTACAGGGCACTCGGCTTTCTGTGCCGGGCTCACCCCGTCAGCCTGATCGGCAAAGGTGGCGTACGCACGTGCAAAGGAGTCGAACTGGCCAGCCACGTGGGTCGGCAGGTGAATTTTATCGGCCTGCTGCTCACCGGTAAGATCGTGTCCACTAAAACGGGCGAAGCCATGGAATTTCTGACTTTTGAGGACGCCACCGCGATCATCGAAACGACATTCTTTCCGGAGGTATACCGTCGTTATGCCCACCTCCTGTCAGCCCAGAAAGCCTATCTCCTCAGGGGCCTGGTCGAGGAGGATTTCGGCGCCCTGACGCTTACGGTGGAGAAGGTCAAACTGCTCAGCAACACCAGTGAGCGACACTCAGCCGCTGGTTGAAGCGGCGGCTGCACTAACGGCAGTGCGTTTTCCGGAGGGCAGAGATTGTTTTGCCGCGGCGCGGGCCGCTTGACCCGGAATTTGGCCCGCTCTTTGAGCACCGGGACGGAGTGGGTCTGGACGGGAAGAAGAGCAAAGAGGACAGCAGTAATCAGCAGGGGAGTGAGCAGGGCTGGAACGCAGGCACGGTACATTTGTTCAATTACCTGATCTGACAGATAAAGTGCTCCTGTCAGGAGATTAGTGGCAGGTGGATTGAGCGTGATCAAACGATTTCAGCCGGTGGCGCACCGCGAAAACCTTGACAACAGAAGGTTTGGCGTCTTGTAGATTGACCTTGACGCTGTGATTGTGGTATACCAGAAATAACATGTGTGTGTGGATAATCGCTTGTTTTTCTGGACTGTTACCTGAGATAGGCAGGCAGAATCAATTCTCCGGGGACGAACGTTATGGCCGACGGGCCCGATGTGCGGATGACGCTTAATTACATAATCGATTCCAGCAAAGAGAAGTATGGGGATCTCGGCGCCATCGGTATGGCGATGGAGCAGCCAGTCACCTATGAGGAGTTGCACGAGCGCATCTGCGCCCTGGCCGCAGGGCTGATGGAGAAAGGATTGAGTAAGGGGGATCGGGTCGCGATTCTGGCGGAGAACTCCCAGCATTGGGGAACCGCCTATCTTGCGGTTGTCAGGTGCGGCGGAGTCGGCGTGCCCATTCTGCCCGACCTGCCCGAAGCGGATGTCCACCATATTCTCGGCGAAATGAAAGTGAAGGCCATTTTCACCACCCAGCGCCAGATCGACAAGATCTATGATCTCAGAAGCGAGCGCCCGGAAATCGTCATTACCCTTGACGATTTTCAAAGCGCCAAGGGATTGCCTGCAACCGTAAAATTCTCGAGCTATCTGGAAACAGCGCTGGCCGACTACCGCGAGCGAACGCACACCGGCGAAGTTGTCGAATTTCCCGAAGTCGCTGAAGATGACCTGGCCTCCATTCTCTACACCTCAGGCACGTCGGGGTTCTCCAAGGCGGTGATGTTGAGCCACCGTAATCTGACCTCCAATGCCTATGGCGCCTCGAGGCTGATGGATATCCCTGTCGGCTCGGTATTCCTTTCCATTCTGCCGATGTCCCATACCTATGAATTCACCACCGGCTTCATTCTGCCCCTGCTGGTAGGCGCCCGCATCGCCTATGCCGGGAAGACGCCGACCCCGGCCATCCTGCAGAATCTCTGCGCGCACGAGAAACCCTATGTCATTTTTGCCGTACCGCTGGTGCTCGAGAAAATCTATAAAAAGAGGGTGCTGCCCAATATCGAGAAAAGCCGGCTGCTGAGCTTGCTCTGCAAATTCCGCAGGGGGAGGAGACTCGTGCATAAAAAAGCGGGCGCCAGACTGACCGAATTTTTCGGCGGCAACCTGGCCATGATGGGGATCGGCGGAGCTTCTTTGAACCCGGAGGTGGAGCAGTTCCTGGTGGAAGCCGAGTTTCCCTACCTGGTCGGTTACGGGCAGACGGAAACGGCGCCGCTCATTGCCGGGGGCCCCTTCGGGGACACTTCGATCGCCATCGGCTCGACCGGCAAGCCGCTGCCTGGAGTGGAGGTCAAAATTGAAGATGTCGATCCGGAAACCGGGATAGGGGAGATCCATGCCCGGGGTCCCAATGTCATGCTCGGCTACTACAACGACGAGGAGACCACTGCCGCTACCATCGGCCCGGAAGGCTGGCTGGCGACCGGCGACCTGGGGCTGCTGGACGAGCAGGGCAACCTCCATATCAAGGGCAGATGCAAGAACATCATCGTCATGGCCAGTGGTGAAAATATCTATCCGGAGGCCATCGAGCACAAGATAAATGCCTATCCCTGGGTGATGGAATCGCTGGTGGTCGAGGACAACGGTAAACTCAACGCCTGGATTTACCCGGACTACGAATATATCGATGAACTCACCGCCGGCCAGATGAGAACCCAGCGTCGGGAGTACCTGGACGGGTTGTTCGCTGATCTGCGCCGCGAGGTGAACGCCGGACTGGCCACCACGTCACGGTTGGCTGAGGTCTTCGAACGCAGAGAACCCTTTATAAAAACGGCGACCCATAAAATTAAGCGTTACTTGTACGACAGGTATGCTAAAATAGCGTAAGATACCGATATCACAGTCGGTACAACATGCCGCCACGGTGGTGACGCCGGGGCGGTAAACCAACTAGCAGAGGGAGAACCGTATGAAAAAGTCGATATCACTACTGGCGCTGGCATCGATACTGGCGGCGGGCACCGCCTATGGATCTGGCTACCGCATTCCGGAGCAGTCAGCCGATTCGGTGGCCAAGGCGGGAGCGCACATCGCCTCATCCACAGGTGCTGATTCGAGTTATTACAACCCGGCAAATATGGGTTTTGCCGATGACGCCTGGCTCACCGAAATCGATCTGACTTACATTCACTTGACGTCGATCGATTACACCGATGCCAGAACACCGGCGTTCAACGGCAGTTCCGAAAAGGAAAACTTCCTGCTTCCGACCTTTTTTGTGGTCTCACCGGATTACAACAATTTTCGGTTCGGCCTGTCCTTCACCGCGCCCTACGGTCTGGCCAAACAATGGAAGGATCCGTATCCGGCCCTGTACGCCAGGAAATTCGAGTTGGAGGTCTTTGATCTGAACCCCTCGGTGGCCTACAAGGTCAACGACTATTTCTCGCTGGCCGGCGGGGTGAGGATGATCGTCTCCACTGCCCAGGCGGAATTTGGCGGTACCAGACCGGATAATGGGGTGACCTATGACGTGAATCTGGACGGAGACTACGGCGTGGACTGGGGCTGGAACCTGGCCCTGGCCCTAAAACCGAATGAAAACTCCAACATATCGGCCACCTATCGGTCAAACGTCACCCTGAACCTCTCTGGCGATGTCGCTGCCAGCACAAATGCGATGGGCCCCATGAGCTTTTCCACCGGCGGCGACGCGGAGCTCCCGGCCCCGGCGGTATTCACCCTGGCAGGCGCCTATACCTGGAATGACCTGACCATTGAACTGGTATGGGATCGCACCTTCTGGTCCGAGTATGAGGAGTTGGATCTAAATTATGATGACCCCACCCTGGAGGCGATTTTGGGTCCGGCCCAACCGCGGGACTGGGATGACACCGACGCCTTCCGGATCAGCGCCGCTTACGATTTCAATGACGCCTTTACCGGCATGCTCGGTTTTGCGATCGACTCAAACCCGGTGCCCGACGAAACCGTAGGGTTCCAGCTGCCCGATTCCGACGTCATGCTCTTCTCGATAGGCGGTCGCTATAACATCAATGAGCGGTCTTCGTTCGGGCTGGGCGTGCTCTACGATTACAAAGACTCGAGAACGGTTAC
>JARRLH010000094.1:9856-12794 GCA_037387205.1 Desulfofustis sp. | reverse complement strand
TGTGGACCCTGATGCGGCTGACCGAGGAAAGCCGTGAGCAGTTGAACAGCAAGCTCGATGGGCTCATCAGAAATGGCCTGGTTCCACTTGGTATAAGTGTCGCGGCGGTGGTGTTTCTGTTGTCGGGATTATATTTTCTACTATGATGGGTCAACGGTCGGTGCCTGTTGTCAGGCGGATATGACCCGGGGAGAAGCGGATGGTCTCGCGAAGCGATATCAAAGACATCGTCATATTTAAGTATTTGAATGATGAGATGATTGCTAAATTACTGACGGAGATGGAACTTCTCCGCTTCGGCGAGGGGGAGATGATCTTCCGCAGCGGTGAGACTGCCGACATGTTCTACTCGCTGAAGCGGGGCAAGATACTGTTGGAGCAGCGGGTTCTGGAAAAGGTGACGATTTCGGTGGGATCGGTCAAGCCGGGGTACTCTTTTGGCTGGTCGGCGCTCTTGGGTGATCAGAAATTCACCGTCGACACAGTCTGTGGCGAACCGTGCGAGGTCTTGAGCATCCGGGCGGCAACCCTGTTTGAGATGATCGAAGAGGATTATGAAATGGGCTACCGGTTGATGCACCGTCTCCTGCATATGGTGAGAAGACGGCTTGACGGGCGAACCGAACTGCTCCTCAAAGTAATTTTGGATCATCCTGATATACAGAAATTGGCGAGAGAGGGGTAAGAGGGACGCAGGGGGATACGGGGACACACTACCTATCATGCCCCATGGGGACATGATAGGTAGTGTGTCCCCGTCCTGCATTCAGCAGCCCTTTTAATTTTCTCAGCTTTTGCTATCTTGGCAGAATTATTATAGAGTGAGTACCGCTCTTGCGACACACAACCTGCAGAGGGACTTGTTATGGATAAAATCGCCCAGGTAACCTACAACCCCGAACTCATGTGCTTCGGCCACGTATTGATCTATGCCCTGGACTTCGATGACAAAGGCTACGAGGTCAAGATCGTCATCGAAGGGGGGGCAGTGCAACTGGTGAAAACTCTCAAGGATCCTGAAGTACCGTTTTATGCGCTCTATGAAAAGGTCAAGGAAAAGGGGTTGATCGATGTCGTCTGCCAGGCCTGCGCGGCCAAGCTCGGCAGCATTGACGAGGCCAGGGAGCAGGGCCTGCCGGTGGGCGGTGACCTGCTGGGCCACCCGTCGATGGAAGCGTATCTCAACAAAGGCTACCGGATTATTACCTTTTGAGCCTCTTTCTCCCGTATCTTACTTACAATGGAATTCCCAGAACTTGAACAACAGAGGAGGACTCTGGTAGACACCTTCTCCGACGAGCAGGAAATCGGTCCCGAGAATATGTCGGTAATCGCCTCTCCCTATCGGATCTGCCCGCTGGGAGCCCATATTGATCATCAGGGAGGACCGGTGCTGGGGATGACGATCAATGCCTGCACCCTGATGGCCTTTTACCGTAGGGACGATGACCAGGTAAGGCTGAAGAGCAGAAACTATCCTGGAAAGGTTACTTTCAGCCTGGCCGAGATCCCCGACTCGCCCGGCAGTTTCTGGGGGGTCTATCCCCGGGCGGCGGCACTGGCACTGAAGGAGAGCCACCAGCTCGACTTCGGCATCTGTGGCCTGCTTGACGGTATGCTGCCCGGTTGCGGTCTCAGCTCGTCTGCCTCAGTGCTGCTTGCCTATATCCACGCCCTGGCCCGGGCCAACGATCTGACCCTTTCAGCCTGGGATTACGTCAATCTGACCAGACGGGCGGAAAATAAATATATCGGGCTGAACAACGGTATTCTCGATCAGACTTCGATAGTGTTCGGGCAGAAGAATCACCTGCTGCACATCGACACCCTGGACAAAACGGTCGCCAAGCTGCAGGACCGCCGGGACGAGAACGATTATCGAATCATTGTTGCCTATTCCGGCTACTCGAGGGAATTGACCACCTCGGGCTACAACTCACGGGTCGACGAGTGTCGGCTGGCCGCGGCCGAGCTCTCGAGGCTCGCGGGACGGCCTGGCGCCCAGGTGCTTTCGGGTGTCGAGCCCTCCTCTTTCGAGCGCTTCGGAGCGCAGCTGCAGACCCATGTGAGGAAGCGGGCCGCCCATTTTTTCAGCGAGTCGCAGCGTGTTATGGACGGCTTGACGGCCTGGAACAACGGCGACATAGAGACCTTTGGCAAACTCATGAACCAGTCGTGCGCAAGTTCCATCGAGCAGTATGAATGCGGTGTCCCGGCGGTCTGCGACCTGCAGCAGATTGTCAGCGGCGCCGACGGCGTCCTCGGATCCCGTTTCATGGGTGGCGGTTTCGGCGGCTGCGTGGTTGGTCTGGTACGTTCCTCGCGAGCGACGTTGGCCGCCGAAGAAATCGAGGCTGCCTATAAGCAGCTGCATCCTGAGGTTGCCGAACAGGCCTTTGTTCGGCTGAGCCGCTCTGACGATGGGGTACGTTTTCTATGAACGCGGTGCTTCTCTGTGCCGGATTCGCCACCCGCATGTACCCGTTGACCAAGGATTTCCCTAAACCGCTGCTGCCGGTGGCCGGCCGGCCTGTGCTCGATTACCTGCTGGAGCAGGTGGCCGGGTGTGCCGGGATCAGCGCTGTCCACCTGGTGAGCAACGCCAGGTTCGCTGGTCATTTCGAGCGCTGGCGGACCGAGCATCTTGAGCGGGGTTCCTTCGGATCGCTGGCCATCGAGATTTACGACGACGGTGCGACGCACAATGAGGAGCGTCTCGGGGCTGCCGGAGATCTGGCTCTGGCCCTGAAATTTATCGGTTCGCCTGACAAAATTATGGTTTCCGGGGGTGACAATATCTACCAGTTTGCCCTGGCCCCGCTGTGGAGAAGATTTCTGCAGGGGAGTGAACACCGGGTCGTGGCCCTGGTTGAAGACAAACTGGAAAATCTGCAGCGTACGGGGGTGCTGGAATTCGGCGCCGAAGAACAGCTGCTGC
>JARRLH010000094.1:486-9841 GCA_037387205.1 Desulfofustis sp. | reverse complement strand
CCCGCCGCTCTATTTTTTCCAGCCGTCGGTCTGGGGCGAGCTCGAGCGCTTTCTTGAGAGCTCGGCCAATCATGATGCGCCGGGCTATTTCATCGATTTTCTCTGTCGCACCAGCCTGGTAAAAGGCTTTCAACTGGCGGAGCGGCGGCTCGACATCGGCTCGATCGAGACCTATGAGCAGGCCGACCAGCAATTACGGGGACACAATACCTATCGTGTCCCTGGAGGGACACGATAGGTATTGTGTCCCCGTTTTCTCGTTTTCTTCAGTGGTAGTAGAGGTTGGGGCCGCCCATGGTGAGCAGCGCCTTGTGAAGATTTCTCCTGAAGTCCCTGCGGTCCCAGATTCCCTGGACATGTCCCCGCCTCAGCGCGTTGCGGGCCGAATGGTAGTTGGGGGGGATGTCGATGCCGGTGGTTTCCCTGATCACCCGCGGTCCGGCAAAGCCGATTCGGGCGCTGCGGATGGCAAACTGGTAGGGCGAACAGCCCAGGAATGAGGCGACCGGTCCAGCGTAGGAATTGTTGTCATAGACAACGATATAAAGTCCACCCGAATCGATATATTCGCGCACGGCCATGGTGCACTTGGGCATCTGAATCACCCCGAGGGTGCCTTCCTGAATCCTTATGCCACCGGTGGTGTGCACATAGGCGAGCAGCGGCCGCCGTTTTCTCTGGGCCAGCTTGCAGGCGTGAACGAATTTTTCACCTTCGGCGGAACCGAAGGTGCCGTTCCTGAAGTCGGAATAGAGAACTGACGCGACGATTTCGATGGTATCCACGGCCGCGGTAAAGGTCATGTTGGAGCTGCGCCGGCCGGTCTTTTCCATGGCCGCCTCGAGCCGCTTGTTGAAGCCGGTGTAGCCCAGGGGGTTCTGGGATGTGAGGTGGGTGTTGAAAAAGCGGATCGAACCGGGATCGAAGACATTTTCCAGATACCACTGATATTCCAGTGGGAAATGATGTCCGCAGGTCTCACAGACACCGGCGAATTCACCGTAGAGATCGGGCACCCAGAGATCCTTGCAGCCGTGCACGTCGGCATTGGGACAGGACACCGCCTTGTCCTCGTTGGCCAGCGGGCTGGTGTAGGTGTCGGTAATCTCCAAGGGATCCTGCCGTTGCTGACTGCCGTTCTGACCGTTGCCGGCATAGGTGATCAGTCTGGTGGGCTCCTTCTTCCTGGTGCCGCTGAGAAAATTGAGGACCGACAGCAGCGGTTCGCTGACCCGTTTCATCATCACCGAACCTTCGCCGGACACGTCGCTGAGCATTTTCTCGAGCTGCCGCTTCTGATTTTTCAAGATGTCGTAGCGCAGGGTATAGTAGAGCTGCTCGCTCTGGGTGCGGACCTGGCGAAGCATGCTCTCCTGGGTTTCAGGCTGACCCTGATAGCCGTGCGACGCCATGGCAAGATATTTTTCCGAACGCTGTTTGAGCAGCCGGGTGATTTCATCCTTGGAGAGGTCCCAGGAGATTTCCACATCGAGTTCCTTGTTTTCGGCCCTGGCCTTCTTCCTGCTCAGCTCCCAGGTGCGGAAAGACTGAAAACTCTTGGCCGAGAGCACCACCCGGTCGGTGGCGTTGACCATCTCCGAACGCAGCTTGGCGAAGAAGGCAAAATCATCCCTTCTGGCGCCCAGCGGCGGTTCCTTGATAATCCGGTCGATGATGCCGTGGTTGAGATTGTCCAGGGCCGTCAGCCGCAGCCGATCGGCACAGACTTCGACCAGTTCGCGGGGTACTTTGTTGCCTTCACCGATCCTGCCCTCGATGGCGGCGGCGCCTTCGGGGGAAATGACCGAATAGTAGCCGTGGCTGGCCATCAACCGGTAGTCGGAGAGCCCGATCGCCTCGGCCCCGCCCGATCCGCCTTCGGAAATGAAGGAGACGGTTGGCACCCGCAGTTTGGTCATGGTGTAGATGTTTCTGGCAATCTGCTGGGCGGCACCGGGGTATTCCTCGACCGGGTATGAGCCGGGGGTAAACACATCGCAGTGAATGGGAATGCGTTCGGTTTCGGCGACTTTCATGTAGCGCTCGGCTTTTTCGTTGCCTTCGGGCCGGCACGAGCCGCCGTTGCGGAATTCCTCGCCGTGACCACATTCCTGGCCGATGACCATGACACTTACCGTGTGGGTCTTCTTCTTGCCCCTCCTGGTCAGGGTCGCCTTGGCGCAGATCATCGCCGGGTCGATATTGGCGTCTTCCTCGCCGCCGAGCTCGGTGTAGTCGTCGTAGACGTTTTCGAGGATGTCCTTGAGGCTGAAGCGCTGCACGGAGCGGACGATGCGTACCCGTTCCATCGGGGTAAGCTGCTCCTCGGCGCGTTCTTCCAGGAAACAGATTGATTCGTTGAGCTTGCGGATTTCAGCGGCAATGCCTTCCTCGCTGAAATCGTAGATTGTCTTTTTGAGCTGTTCACAGGTATTCTTGAAGCCCTCAAGGTTGCCCCAGTTGGAATAATCCTTGATCTGGATCAGGTAGTTGATCCGCTCTTCAATGTTCTGAAGCTGTTTGAGCTGTTCATTCATAAAACGACACTATAAGATCAGAACGTCAGAAGACGATCGAGATTGTCTTTGAGGTAGGCGAGGTTGGTAATGATAGGCCCGCCGCTGGAATCAGTACCGCGGATTCTCGATTCATCGATAAATTGCGCCGCCCGCTGCTTGGCCTCGTCCATGGTGTCGGCCCAGACCAGGGCCAAGGCCAGGTTGGGATCGAAATCGCTGGGAATCGTGTAGTCACGATTGGAGGGCACATGGGAGTAAACTGCCGACCAGTCATGAGAGGGGAAGCTGAATTCGGTGATGGTGCCGATCCAGGGCGCAAATCCCCGTTTGGTATCCTCGGCGACGATGCGCAGCTCGATGGCCGCACCCCGGAAGGTGATGTCAGCCTGCTTGTAGCCGGCCCGCTCGCCCAGCGCCAGCCGGATCTGTTCGCGAATCAGGTTAGGCTGCTGATCGTTCAGATAGCTGATCCGGGCGGAGATGTCGTTTTCGACCTGAATCCTGGTATTCACCTCGAGCAGGTAGGGCTGTCCGCTGCGGTCGACGATCCATTCCCAGGTCCCGACATTATCGTAATTGACGTATGCGGCAAGTTTCAGCGAGTAATCCACTATCTGGCTGAGCACCTTCTGTTCATCGAAGCCGTAGGAAAAACAGGAGCTGTGAAAGCCCGGTGCGGCTTCAACCCGCTTCTGTCTGCCGGTTGACTGAATGGTACAGTTACGGGAACTGAAGTGGATCCGTTCACTGTAACGGGAACAGACCAGCTGCACCTCAAGGTGATTGTAGTCCCGCAGACACTGCTCGATGAGCACGCCGCCGTCGCCGAACTGACGCTTGGCATAATTCTGCAGTTGCCGGTAGATACGTCTGAACTTCTCGATCTCGGTCACTTCCTCGATACCCATGCCGCCGCCGCCGGCCGCCGCCTTGACCAGTACGGAGGGGTTCTCGATGCCCAGGATGCGCTGATTTTCCAGCAGGGAATAGGCGATATCCTCGGCTTCCATCTCGTTGTAGATAGGTGAGTCAGTGCCCGGGATGGTGGGGATGTTGAGTTTGTTGGCGACCCGCTTGGTGTTGATCTTGTCGCCCAGGTCACGTATAACTTTCCAGTTCGGGCCGATGAAGGTCAGGGGGCGGTTGCGGGTGGCCGCCCGACGGGCAAACCGGTAATCCTCGGAAAAAAAGCCGTATCCCGGATGGATCGCCGTGCAGCCGCTGTGATCGGCCACCGCGAAGATATCGTTGGGATCGGTATAGCTGGTGATTTTCCAGGCGTTCTGGTCAGGCCCCTCGGATCGATTCAGCCTGACGTGCTCGGAATCGCTGTCGGCCTCTGTATAGACGACAACCCAGTCAAGACCCAGGTCCCGGCAACTATTCATGATGCGGATGGCTATTTCGCCGCGATTGGCGATGAGCACCTTTCCTTCCACATTAATCCTCTTGGTGATTGAACGCAGTTGTAACTGTGATGCCAGTTGATATTATCCGATATGCTGCTCTATATACGGTGGTCAATCTTTCTAATATAGTAGGCTTGACGAATAAATCAAAGTGAAATAAACCTGACAGCCGGCCGAATCTGAAAAAGGCGGGCCAGGAATTAGCTCATCCGCCACTGCCGTATATCGCTTTGTCCTTGACTTTCAACCAAAAGATTCCTAGAGATTTGACAGATCACCGTGTGATCGACAACCACAATTTCCCATGACCCGGGCCCTGTACCTTATTCGACAAATGCCCAACGACAAAAGTGAACTCCCGGCGTCTCCGGATGCTGACAAGGGATCTCTGTTAAAACGACTGCGTGAGCTCATCCCCTTTGGGCGCCCGCCGGATACCACTGAAGCGCTGGAGCACGAGATCCAGGAACTGCTCGAGGAAGGCGAGGAGCAAGGCCTGATCAGCAGCATGGAGGAGCAGATGATCTCCTCCATCTTCGATTTTCGCGATACTCTGGCGGCTGAAATAATGACCCCTGCCGCCGAAATCGTCAGTTTCGACGTCAGCGCCCCGGTCGCTGAGATCATCGAGGCGGTTATCGAGGAAGGCTACACCCGGATACCCATCTATCGAGACAACACCGACCGCATAATCGGCATCCTGCATGCCAAGGATCTGCTTCGGCTCTGTGCCGGCGAGACCCAGTGCGAGGGTGACATAGAGGCTTATCTCAATCAGCCCTATCTGGTATCGGAAGACAAGCCCATCGTCGACCTGCTCAGGGAGTTTCAGAAAAACAAGATTCATATGTCGGTGGTCATGGACGAGTTTGGCGCGGTGCGCGGGCTGGTCACCCTGGAAGACATTCTCGAGGAGATCGTGGGTGAGATCGACGACGAGTATGACGTGGACGACGATGATTTCGAGAAAATCGATGAATCGACCATGCTGGTCAAGGCCCGGGTCGATATCGAGGATGTCGAACAGCGTCTCGATATTAACTTACCGGAAGGTCCCTTTGAATCGATCGGCGGTCTGATCATTCATCTTCTGGGCCGCATCGGAGTCGAGGGGGATACCGTACAGGTGGGGGATATCCGTCTGATTGTGCACACCGCTGGCCGCAGAAGAATCAAGAAAGTCAAGATAATCAGGCTTGACGAGCACGCCGGCGGCTGATGGGGAATCAATCGGTCCCGATAAGGGGCGGCCTGCTGATCAGTTCGGTGCTGCTCACCTGGCTTGCGCTGCCGGGAAATTTTTCCTTCTGGCCACTGCTGAGCTTCTGCCTGGTTCCTCTTTTGGGGCTGCTGGGCGCAGCGCCCTCCGCAGCAAAGTCATTGGTCTACGGCTTCATAAGCGGCGTTCTCTTCTATCTCCTGCAGCTCTACTGGATTGTGCCGGTGCTGCAGCAGTACGGCGGGCTGAGCTGGTACCTGGCGGTGCCGGCCCTGCTGCTGCTGGTGTTGTATATGAGCAGCTACCTGGCCCTGTTTGCAGCCGGTTTTTACCTCATCCACAGCGGTGGCCCGCGGCTGATCATGCCGGTCGCCGCCGCTGCCCTCTGGGTTGGGCTTGACTGGCTGCGCTCCTGGCTGATAAGCGGCTTTCCCTGGATGGACATCGGCTACGGTCTCTGGGCCCAGCCCCGGCTGCTGCAGCTGGCTGACCTCGTCGGCCACCATGGGCATACCTTCCTTATCGTCCTGCTCAACGCCACCATCTTTGCTTTGCTCCACCGCAGCTACCGGGCCAAGGACCGGGTTGCCGGAGTGGTCGTGCTGGCCTGTCTTGGTGCATTGAGCGCGTGGTACTCCGTGGACCGCTGGCCGACCGTCGAGACGCTTGTCGACAAGGCACCCGATGCTGTGGTGGGGGTCGCCCAGGGCAATGTCGAGCAGACCAGGAAGTGGTCACCCGAGGAGCGCTTGCGCACCGTCAAGGACTATGTACGGCTCAGTGACAGTCTGAGTGCTGAGCGCGAGCCGGTGCTGATCGTCTGGCCGGAGACGGCCCTGCCTTTTTATCCGCGCAGAGACGATTTGCTCAAGCCGGTCAGCGACTTCGTCGATTCCCGCACCACCGTGCTGCTCAGCGGCGCTCCCTGGTTCGAAGTCGAGCAGAAAGGCGGCGAGCGGCTGGTCCGCTATTTTAACGGGGCGCTGCTGATGAAGCCCGGGGCAGGGTTTGATTTCGGCTATTTCAAGAGCCACCTGGTGCCCTACGGAGAGTATGTACCGCTGAAAAAATATCTGCCCTTCCTGGCACCCCTCGTCGAAGCGGCCGGCGACTTCACTCCGGGAATCGTGGGTGAGCCGCTCAAGGCGGGGCCGGTCAGGGCCGGCGTCCTGATCTGTTTCGAGTCGATTTTTCCCGACCTGGGCAGGGCCTGGGTCGAATCAGGCGCCAATATGCTGGTCAATTTGACCAATGACGCCTGGTATGGTAAATCGAGTGCCCCGCACCAGAGCTGGGCAATGACCGTCTACCGCAGCGTCGAGACCAGAAGATCGCTGGTACGTTCGGCCAATACCGGGATATCCGGCTTTATCGACCCGCTGGGACGGGTACTGAGTGAGTCGGACCTGTTCGTCGAGTGGGCGGCGGCCTTGGATGTGCCGCTGTTGGACGGCGAGACCTATTTTGTTAGAGCCGGCTATCGGTTTGCGCCGATTTGCGGAGCGGCGGCAGTCGTGCTTATTATAGTTTCATTAAGGCGAAGAAACAGAGGCGCACATCGGTAGTCAAGCGATTTTCGCCAGCACAGTGAAATAACACGATCCATGCAACGTATCGGAGGATCGAGATGGCACAGGAAAGCGGAGCAGCGTTATCGTTTCAGAAACTCAACGATATGAAAGGCAGGATGCTGGCCTTGAAGGAGCATCTTTGACTTAGCCGCTAAAAAAGAGGAAGTCGAGCGGCTGGAGCGGCAGACGCTGGCACCCGATTTCTGGTCGGATGGTGAGGCCGCCCGTAAGGTTCAGAAACAGCTTGGACAGCTCCAGGAGGCAATCAAAAGCTGGGAGGAATCCTGGTCGGAGATAGAGGAGGCGCACCTGTTGCTGGAGATGGCGGTCGAGGAGAAGGACCCTGAAGCCGAGGCGGAGGTGGCCGACAATCTGGCCGTTATAGAGAAAGAGATCGATCAGACCGAGCTGGAATGTATGTTCAGCGGTGAGCACGATTCCGCCAATGCGATGATCTCGATTCATGCCGGGGCAGGCGGTACAGAGGCCCAGGACTGGGTCGACATGCTCCTGCGCATGTACCTGCGCTGGGCCGAAGAGAAGGGTTTCAAGACCAAGTTTCTCGATTACCTGGCCGGCGACGAAGCCGGGGTAAAAAGTGTGACCATCTTTATTGAAGGACGACACGCCTATGGCTATCTGCGCTCGGAAGTGGGCATCCATCGTCTGGTCAGGATATCGCCGTTTGATGCGAGCGGCAGAAGGCATACCTCCTTTGCCTCGGTGATGGTGATGCCGGAACTCGACGATACCGTTGAGGTAGACATCAATGAAAAGGACTTGAGGATCGATACCTATCGGGCCAGCGGGGCCGGGGGACAGCACGTCAACAAGACCGACTCGGCTATCCGCATCACCCATCTGCCCTCGGGCATCGTGGTCCAGTGTCAGAACGAGCGCTCCCAGCACCGCAACAAGGACATGGCCATGAAGATGCTCTCCGCCCAGCTCTACGAGCAGGAGCGCCAGCGCCAGGCGGAGGAGCAGGAGAATCTGCACGGAGAGAAAAAGGAGATCGGCTGGGGCAGCCAGATCAGATCCTACGTGCTGCAGCCCTATCGGATGATCAAGGATCACCGCACCGATCACGAGATGGGCAATGTCGACGCGGTGCTCAACGGGTCCATCGACAGTTTCATCAAAGCATATTTGCTCTGGGACAGATAGATGGCCGCCACTAATCCCCCCGAACGTTCCCCGCCGACCGCCAAACGTTGTGCCAAATGCGGGGCCTGCACCCCGGTGTGCCCGGTGTTCAGGGCCAGCGGCAACGAGATCTACAGCGCCCGCGGCAAGCAGCACCTGGCCGAAGTGTTCAAGGATCAGCGGCCCGGTCCGGTGTTTGAGGACATCTATGCAAAATGTCTGCTCTGCGGCGCCTGCTCCGAGGTGTGCCCGCAGCATATCGACATCAGTGACGAGGTGATCGAGGCGCGCTCGACGTTTTCGGGGCTTTACGGTGAACACGGCTACCAGAAGTATCTGGCCAGAAAAGCACTGAATCGACCGGAACTGCTCGGTGCCGCCCGGGTGCTCGGCAAAACGGCGGCGCATATGCTTTTTAAAAGACTGCCGCCGGCCAGCGGCCTGCGGCTTCGACTTGCCCTGTTTGCCCAGACTCCGGCACCGTCGGAGCTACTTGTTTCTCCGCTAAAACAGGAAAGATCAGATGGGGCCGCTGCTCAGATAATCTATTTTCCCGGCTGTGCCGCCCGCTATCTCTACCCCGATATAATTGACTCCATCTCCATGGTATTGGGCCGCTACGACTGCGGCTTGGTGACTCCTGACGGTCTCGGCTGCTGCGGGCTGGCAACGCTGGCTTCCGGCGCAAAGGACGAGGCCCGGCGGTTGGCGAAAACCAACATCGGGGCCCTGGAACTTAGTGAGGGGCCGATCCTGGTCTCCTGCGGGTCCTGCTATGCCCATCTGGCCTCCTACGGGACAATGCTCGCCGATGATCCCGCCTGGAAAACACGGGCACAACTGGTCAGCGAACGGGTCGTCGAGATAAGCGTCTTTCTCGAGGCGCTGCTCAAAGACGAGACGGTTGCGGCAGCTGAACGCAGGCAGCGGCTTAAAGTCTTCTACCACGATCCCTGCCACATGCGAAACGAAGCGGGCATCACTGAAGAGCCGAGGAAAGTGCTGGGTTCCTTACCCGGCGTTACGCTGCTGGAACTCGAGGATGGCCCCCAGTGCTGCGGGCAGGGCGGTTTGTTTCACGTCGGGGCCCCGGAGCTGTCGGCGGCAATCAGAGACAACCTGGCCGAAAAGATCATCGACTTGAAGCCGGATTTGATCACCACCACCTGCTCCGGCTGCCTGATGCAGCTCAAAAGCGCCATGGCCGCCAGGCAGCAGGACATCCCTGTGGTCCACCTCACGGCCCTGGTAAACAGCCTCTACGGCACACAATAACGGCAAACCCAACAGACGATGTCGACCCCAAAAAATCTTATAAAGACGGTTCAGTCCTCGCTTTACGCAGTACCGCTGGCCGAGGTGCTGACTGACGCCAAGCATGGAGACCATACCCATTTCGAGCTGATCATCGTCACCATCGAACTTGAAGACGGCAGCACAGGTGAAGGGTATACCTATACCGGTGGTCGGGGCGGCAGAGCGATCAAGGCC
>JARRLH010000094.1:0-469 GCA_037387205.1 Desulfofustis sp. | reverse complement strand
TATCCACTATGTGGGTCGGGGCGGCATCTCCTCCTTTGCCATTTCGGCCATCGACATAGCCCTCTGGGACCTCAAATGCCGGGCTCTGGGGAAACCCCTTTACGAGGTGGCCGGAGGCCATGACCACAGGGCCCGCGCTTACTGCGGGGGGATAGATCTGAACTTCAGCCTCGACAAGCTGCTTGCCAGTATAAGCGGGTATCTGGAGCGCGGTTTCAACGGGGTGAAGATAAAAATCGGGCAGCCTGAACTTACCCAGGATGTGGAGAGAATACGCGAAGTCCGCAGCCTTATCGGTCCCGATATCACCTTCATGGTCGACGCCAACTATTCAATGAGCGTCGAGCAGGCCATTGAAGCTGCAAAACAGTTCACTAAATACGACATATACTGGTTCGAAGAGCCGACCATTCCCGATGATTATCAGGGCTATGCAAGGATAGCCGAAGCGACCGGAATGCCCCTGGCC
>JARRLH010000093.1:0-9378 GCA_037387205.1 Desulfofustis sp. | reverse complement strand
AGCAGTGGCACATGAAGACCTGGATTTCTAAACTCATAAATAAGTCGAGACTTTCCTACTCCAGCCTCGGATATTATTGAAAATACTTGGCCCCGGCCGGACTTGGCACGTTCAAATGCATCAAGCAGCAGTTCAAGCTCCCGCTCTCTGCCGATAAATGGAGTCAATCCCAGTTCTGAACTTACTTCAAACTGGGACCTGCTGGTACTGGGGGTAATCGGACGGTATACTTTGATCCCCCCCTTTCTCCCTTTAACTTTCCTCTCTCCAATTGCCTCGTAATGAAATAATCCTTCAGTCAGCTTATATGTCTGCTCAGAAACACAAGTTGTTCCTGGCTCTGCCAGCCCTTCCATCCTGGATGCTAAGTTGACAGTGTCGCCGACTGCGGTGAATTCAACCCTGAGATTGTTGCCGATCGTTCCAACAACTACTGGGCCGGTGTGTATGCCAATTCTCATTTGCAGGGGTGGCAAAAGCTTTTGCTGCTTTTTGAGCGAATCACTAAACTTAGATATTTCCTGGTGAATAGAGAAAGCTGACCTAATCGCTCTTTGGGGGGCATCTTCTAAAGCTATCGGCGCCCCGAAAAGGGCCATGATGCCATCTCCAATCATTTTATTGACGATACCTTCGTAGTCATGCACTTTGTGAATTAGTATTTCCTGAACTCTATCCATGATGGGATAGATGACCTCCGGATCTAAGCTGGCAGACATGGTGGAAAAGCCGACAAGGTCGCAGAACATCACGGTTACCTGTTTACGCTCACCTTCTATTCTGCCTTTTTGAGCAATTATTTTTTCAGCGATACCCTTGGGCAGGTATTTCTGAATTTTCTCAAATTTATCCTCTTCTGAAATCGCTGCAGCACTCTCGGCGCTTGGTTGCTGATCAGCAGAGAATTTCTGACCACATTCGTTACAAAACTTATGGTTCAAAGGATTTATGTAATTGCACTGAGGACAAAGTATTTCTAATTTGTCACCGCATCCGCCACAGTATTTTGCCTGATCAGGATTGTCAAAATCACACTTTGAACATTGCATGGCAGCACCTCACCTGAAATAGTGTCAGGAAGATTGCTGAATCTGGCCGCAACAGCATATGAAAGGCAACGAAGTTGTTTATCTTCATCCTTAATTCTAATACAAAAGAAGCGAATCAACCAAGAATTTAGATTACCAAAAAGTTTCACTGGTTGGTTAGGCAGAGTGCAGCATTACTTAGCCCTGACAAAAAGAAACATTTCAGAGCCTCCACCTCAGAAATAAATTATTCTTACATTTTCGACTAAATATATTTGCCAATCCAACCCAAATAATTATTAGCATCCTTATGCATGCAGATGTCTGCCGCATAAAGAATAAGCGATGATAGGGGGTATGAGTGGTACCTCGATCATCAACTCATTAACATCATCAATGAAGGAGGACGTTCCATGAAGAAATTACTATTTGTTGTTGCAGGTGCAGTTTTTCTATTCGGCGCCGGAAATGCTATGGCCGAAGGGCGGCTGGTCATGTACTGCTCAAATGAACCGTTTGCTTGTCAGGAAGTCGCCGATGAATTTGCCAAACAATATGATGTCAAAGTTCAGATGACCAGGGCCGGATCTGGTTCGACCTATGCTAAGATCCTTGCCGAAAAAGATAATCCAAAAGCTGATGTCTGGTACGCGGGAACTCTGGATCCGCACTCCCAGGCCGGTGTGAACGGCCTTCTCGAGTCGTATAAGTCACCGAAACTAGAAGAAATCGGTGAACTGTTCAGAAATCCGGCCACCAGCAAGCAGAATCACACTACCGGGGTGTATGCCGGTGTCCTCGGATATTCGGTTAACACCGATGCACTCAAAGAGCTGAATCTGCCAATGCCAACATCCTGGGACGACCTGTTAAAACCCATATATAAAGGTCATGTACAGGTAGCCAACCCTCAGAGTTCGGGTACCGCCTACACGGTTTTGGCCACGTTTGTACAGTTGTGGGGTGAGGACGAAGCCTACAAAAAGCTGGCAGCGCTTCACAAGAATGTGAACCAGTACACCAAATCAGGCTCAGCTCCGGGTAAAGCGGCTGCCCGGGGAGAAACGCTGATCGGTATCGGATTCCTGCATGACCATGCACTGCAAAAAGCCAACGGGTTTCCACTGGAGCTTGTTGTTCCTGCAGAAGGAACCGGTTATGAGATCGGTGGTTTGAGCATTATCAAAGGTGCTCGTAATATGGACAACGCCAAGCTCTTTGTCGACTTCATGTTGTCCAAAGAAGGACAGGAAGTTCCTCAGCGTGTGAAAATGTTCCAAGTTCCGACTAACGTGAACGCAACTGTTCCGAAAGAAGCTATTCGGTTGGAAGACGTGAAACTGATCGACTATGATTTCGTCAAATACGGGTCGGAGGAAATGCGTAAGGCGCTGATTGATCGCTGGGTTACGGAAATAAAGCCTATGGCCCGTTAACTGCAACGGTTTCGGATAGAACCAGACATTATGAGCACGACCGCAAAAGTGGTATCGGAAAGTTTCAAACCAGCACTGATCATACCGTGGGTCGCAATTGGCATCATTGCCTATTTTTGTCTGCCATGGCTGGCGCTGGAATATGGGTTGACTGATGCCACTTTCGATGAAATTGTCGATGCTCTGGCGTGGAGGAAGAACGGTGCAACAATTGTCGTACCGTTCTTTTTCCTTTTGTTTGTTATTGCACCGCGACTAGTCCGTTCAGGTATACAATGCGGCTGGATCTACACCTGTTTGTCTGCCTTCTTTATCCTGGCAACTTTTGCCTATTTCATTATCGAAAATCTGTCTATGGGACTCGGCACTGCCGTGATCCTGCTGGCTTTCTCCTCACTGTTTGCAATTGGTATTGCTGAAATCGGGTTCCAGAGAGGAGACAGATTTATAGCCGGATCGGTTATTTTCGTCATTTTGTTGGTCTGTGTTTTTATTTTCTTTCCTATCTGGACTATTTTTCAGACGCTTCTCTATAATTCAGACGGATCGTTCGCACCATTTCAGTTTTACCAGATTGTTACCGCATTCGGTGTCGGCCGGGTTATACTCAATACGCTATTGCTTGCCATGTCAGTCGGTGCCGCGACGACCTTGTTCGGTCTTATTTTCGCACTCTATTCCACCCGTGCTACTTCACCGTTGCGCTATGTGATCAGGGTGTTTTACATCCTGCCAATTATCACGCCGCCGTTCGTTGTTGGTATGGCATTAATCCTTCTCTTCGGCAGGGCTGGGATGGTAAACGATGGCCTTATGTTTCTCTTTGGACCCAAGGGAATTCTGCTGCAAGGCGCATTCACGAGATCCGGTTATATTTATGGCTTCTGGGGTATTTTCTTAGCTCAGACGCTATCGTTGACACCGATTGCCTATATGGTTTTGAACGGTATGCTGGCAACCATCAATCCAGCAATGGAGGAGGCGGCTCTGACCATGCGAGCCGGCCGTTGGGAAACACTTCGTGATGTCACGCTGCCGCTTCTAAGACCGGGGATCGCCAATGCTTTTTTGCTCTGCATGATATCTTCTGCCGCCGATTTTGGTAATCCACTCGTACTCGGTGGAGATTATGATGTACTTTCCACTGAGATCTATTTTTCGATCGCCGGGGCTCAACTGGATTTTGCCAAAGCGTCGGCACTGGGTGTCCTGTTGTTAGTACTTTCCCTGTCTGTGTTTGTGATTCAGAAGAAATGGGTCGGCCAGAAATCTTATGTTACTGTCACCGGGGTGCAAACGGCGGGCAATGTTATTCCGTTGCCGGGGCGATTGCAAAAAATACTGAGCGCTTTCGTACTTGTCTGGCTGCTGCTGGTTGGTGTACTTTATTTCTCGATATTTCTTGGTGGATTCGTCAAGCAATGGGGGGCTGATTATACCCTCACGATCGCCCATCACAAAGAACTGTGGCTTGGTGGATTTTCGTCAGGGGCATGGCCGTCGTTCATCAATTCGCTCATATTTGCATTTATCGCAGCACCGATCACTGCATTAATCGGTATACTCATTGCCTATATCATTTCCCGGAAAAAGTTTTTCGGCAAAGGCATCATCGATTTCGGCACCGTTCTCATTTTTGCAATTCCAGGTACTGTAACCGGTGTTGCCTATATCCTCGCATTCAACACACCGCCAGTGGAGTTGACCGGGACCGCAGCGATTCTGATTATTACGATGGCCATCAGGGCTATGCCGGTGGGTATTCGTGGAGGTATGTCCGCCTTGAGCCAGATTTCGGAAAGTCTCGAAGAAGCTTCCGTGCTGCAGCGAGCCGGCAGTCTTAAAACCATAAGGTCGGTGCTGATTCCGCTTATACGCTCAACCATCGTGTCGTCAACGGCATACAGTTTTATTCGGTCGATGACCACTGTGTCGGCTGTTATTTTTCTCGCGACAGCGGGTACAAATGTAGCGACAACCTACATTCTATCCCGCGTTGAGAGCGGTGATACAGGGATTGCCGTTGCTTACGGGTCGATACTCATTCTGACAATGCTCTTGTTCACGCTGGCAGTGGAGGTAATCACGGGACGATCCCGTGTGGAAAAGCAGGTAAAAACCATTTAACAACGATATGAAATGAAACCGGGTGAAACAAACATTACGATTACCCTAAGCAAGGTTTACAAGCGTTTCGACGAAGTCACCGCACTTGATGACATAAACGTAGTTTTTGAGGCCGGTACCCTGACCACCTTGTTAGGCCCATCGGGCTGCGGAAAGACAACGCTGTTGCGTATTGTCTCCGGACTGGAAACGGTTTCCGGCGGTGAAATATTGTTTGGCAATGAGAACGTCACCGATCTTTCGGCGACGAGAAGAGATGTCGGCATGGTCTTTCAGTCCTACGCGCTGTTTCCTCACATGACCGTAGAACAAAATGTCGGTTATGGTCTTGGAGTTCTGAAGACACCTCAGGAGAAGATAAAAGAACAGGTTAAGGATGTCCTCGATATGGTAAATCTGGCTGGTTACCAGACCCGCTACCCCGACGAACTTTCCGGCGGTCAGCAGCAGCGGGTTGCTGTTGCAAGAGCCCTGATACTTGAACCCAAGGTGCTGCTCTTTGATGAACCACTCAGCAATATCGACAGCAAGTTGCGGAGATCGATGCGTGAGGAAATCAGGCATCTGCAGCAGTCGACCGGCATCACCTCGATCTATGTGACGCATGATCAATCGGAAGCGCTTGCAGTCTCCGATGAAGTTGTGGTGATGAAGGACGGTAGAATCCTCCAGAAAGGACCGCCAAGGTCCCTCTATCATCGACCGGAATCGGCCTTCGTTGCCAATTTTATTGGTGAGTCAAATGTCGTGGAAGCTCTGCTCGTAAATGGCAGCGATGGTAATCGAGTCGAACTTGGCGGGATTGATCTGGCTTTGCCGGACAGCATGCATATCCCAGCGGAGCCGGGAATGGTGAAGCTTTCTTTGAGACCGGAAGTGATTCACATAGAGGCGAAATCAGATGATAAAAATTCTGAGTGCTTGGAAGGAATTGTCACTGAGAGTGCCTACATGGGACCAGTTATTGAGTACTCGGTAAAAACCGCTATCGGCGATTTATTCACCCGTGGGCCCGCCTATGAAACTCAGCACTTGAAAGGTGAACAGGTAAGGGTCAGGGTCAGGCCAGATGAGATAATCGTGATACCGGCGAGCAGCGAGTGACGACCACCAACAATCAGCCCGGCACTATTCGTCGCTGGCGATTGCTCTAAACCCTTGCTCATGAGAAAGGGTAAGTGTCTCGGGTAAGAGCAAAAGAAATTTTTTCGCGTGCACGGATAATGGACGCTTGGCTTGGTGAAGAAGATAATAGGATGCTTTGAGGTTTAGACCAGTTAGAGTAATCTGTTTAAGCCACCCGGCAGTAAGCTCGCGTTTGACTGCAACCTCTGGAATTATGGTGACGCCGACGCCACGTTCAACCAGGCGTTTGACGGTTTCGACATTTTGAACTTCGATTATATTGCGAAAAAGAATTGAAGTTTGTGCTCCACCAAGCATCTCCTCCATTTTTCGACGAACCAGGGTTCCATGTTCCCGCCAAATGAAAGGGTAGGCTTTTAGATCGTCCACAGCTACCTGATGTCTCTCAGCCAGCGGGTGACCGCTCCCGGCAACAAAGACATAGGGCTCCTGGTGAATCAGGTGATATTTGATATCTGGTTTAGTTTTGACAAAACCACCGAAACCAAAATCTGTGCGCCCCTCCAATAGTTGGGAGATGACATTGTATGAATTGCCCGTGTGCAGTTCCAGCTCAATACCTGGGTAGCGTTTTATGAACTCACCCATAACCACTGGCAGGAAGTAGGTACTGAACACGGCAGTTGAGGCGATATCGATTTTACCGATATCAAGCGCTGCGATATCTTCAAAAACTTTCTTGATATCACGTAATTCAGCTAACAGGTTATTGGTCTTCGAGAATAATATTTTCCCTTCATGGGTAAGCGTGATATGCCTGCCCTGACGGTTGAAAAGGCTTACGCCATAGGTGTTTTCCAGTGCTCTTATCTGCTGACTGACGGCCGGTTGGGTAAGAAAAAGCTCTCTTGCGGCCTGGGTAAAGCTACCGGTGAGAGCAACTTTCTGAAAGGTACGGAGCTGATCTATTTTCATAAGAAAACCTTATGGCAGCGAGAACCACATATAATTTGCATTTTATCATAAAGAGGAGAATTATGATTTGATAGGGTTCTCGTATACTATTGAACATCTATCGTTTTCGCAAGTGAGCCGCACAGGGCGCAACCACTGTTCAGGGGCGCGAAACAATACATGTGGAGAGGAATCCTTTTTGAATTCAAATAATCTGATAAATTCTGCTTATGTAAAAAGGTAGAGTTCCATCCTTTCTAAGATGAATGTAGTGACAGCGGAATAAAGTCATGATTCTCACGTTTGTGACGCAGAGATATCAGTCCTCATGCGCTTGTTCTGCTTCTTCACCTGCATCCTCATTATCAGTCTCCTGTCTTTCATCAAGTTGTTGTAAACGCGCCCCCAAAACGCTCCCGAGAGATCTATATAAACGCAGTGACCATTGCACAGATGGTAGCGCAACAAGACCTCTTTGGGGCCAAGTGGATCCGCTGTCATTAAATCATTTTCCACGAGGAGCAATTTATGGGCATTGAAATCGAGAGGAAGTTTCTTCTTGTTGGAACCACCTGGAAACATCTTGCTCCTGGTACCTCCTACCGGCAGGGTTATTTGAATTCTGCCAAAGAGCGGACTGTCAGGGTGCGCACCATTGATGATAAAGGATTTCTTACCATAAAAGGAATAAGTGTTGGCGCCGCAAGGGTCGAATATGAATACGAGATCCCCCTTGCCGACGCCAAACACCTGTTAGACGACCTCTGCGAGAAACCGATAATCGAGAAAAACAGATATAAAATCAGCCATAGCGGTTTCGTCTGGGAGGTTGATGAGTTTTTTGGAGAGAATGAGGGACTGGTTGTTGCTGAAATAGAACTCGAGAGCGAAGATCAGCCGTTTGAAAAACCTGAGTGGGTTGGTGAGGAGGTAACCGGCGATTCTCGTTACTTCAACTCAAACCTCATTAAAAACCCTTTCATTAAGTGGAAATAGGCTCAAGCTGAAGGATTCATAAAAATGTAAACTAACGTTTCAGGGAGATAAAATGAGCGTCCAGGAAGTTAACCAGGCCACTTCAGTTGAAGAGGCAGAGCAGATCGCACCACGCGCCGAATTCAGAGTATTTGGCCAGGGGATTATCGATATCGTCGGCCTGGCCATGTGGAAGGCCCAGGCGAAGTTGTTCAAGATTCGCCAGAGCAAGGAAGTTTACATACTTTCCCGGCATACCAACGAGGCCAATGTGAAGATACGCGACGGCCTGCTTGACATCAAAACAAAGGTGGGAGAAACGGCTGAAGGCTATGAAATATTTCAGCCGAGAGGAAAATTCGAATTCCCTGTAAAAAAAGGTGAGCTCGCTGCCATTCTCGATAACCTCCTGGTGCCGATAACTCCCGAAAAACCAGCCTATAGCTTTGAAGAGTTTCTCGATCTGGTTGATTCATATCCAGATCTTACTGCAGTAGATGTTGAGAAGGAACGGTACGGATTTTCTGTGGACGGGGTGATTTGCGAGTATGCCGAGGTCCTGTTCAATGGAGCTCTGATAGAGACGGCCTGTGCCGAAAGTGAAGACTATAAGGCGATGAAGGAGGTAATTAAAAAATTAAAGATCGCTGCTTTTGAAAATACCAACTACCTGATTGCCGCAAAACGTGTGGTAAAAATCTAGTAGGCAGTCAAAACCTTTTGCAGAGGGTATCAAAAAAGATATCACGACTCACGCTAACAGAGGAAAACCCGAGGAGGATGTTATGAAAAAAGGATGTATTGCGCTTCTAGTCACCTTAGTAGTAATCGTTGGATCGTTCTCTACAGCAATAGCGAAATTTCCAACAAAACCAATCAAACTCATCGTCTACACAAAGCCGGGTGGAGCGATCGATGTATTTGCCCGGAAATTCACAACCATTGCGGCAAAATACACGGATGCAACCTTTGTCGTGGTAAACAAGAGTGGCGCTGGCGGAATTGTCGCCATTAAATATATCCTGTCAGAAAAGGCTGACGGTTATCAATTCGCTGCGGTCACCAGGTCAAACGTTGGTAAAATCGTCTCATCCGGTAACGAAATAAACGTTGAAGACCTGGACTGGATGGCGATGATGGTTTCTGATCCGGAAGCTATCATAACCAATCGCACATCGCCTATTAATACCTGGGAACAGATCGTTGCCGATGCCAAGGAAAAAGATGGAACACAGATATGGGTAGGCCCAGCGGCCGGCGGCAATGACCACATCATGGCCATGAAAACATGGAATGCCGCAGGGATTAAAGCCAAATGGATCCCCTACGCCAGTGGCGGCAAAGCCATGGCGGCACTGCTCGGCGGGCATGGGGTCGTCTATGTTGGAAATCCTCAGGATGTTATAGGCCGTCCGGACCTCAAAGTTGCTGTTATCTCGAACTCGGAAAGATTGGGTGGCGATTTTGCAGATGTGCCCACCTTCAAGGAGGTAGGAATTGAAGGTCTCGACAATGAGATCTTGTGGCGCGGATTCATGGCTAAAAAAGGTATGCCGGAAGAAGCAAAAGCGTTCTACCATGATCTGTTCGACAAAGTGAATAATGACGCTGAATGGCAGGAATATGTCCAGAGGGGTGGTGCAGTTCCTCTTTTTGACAAAGAGGAGAAGTTCCTGGCCACGGTCAAAAAGGACCAGATAGAATTTGCCGAAGCTTTGAAGAAGATAGGCGCGATAAAGTAAGACTGAATTCTGCTCATCAGCCTCCATACC
>JARRLH010000092.1:9500-18733 GCA_037387205.1 Desulfofustis sp. | reverse complement strand
CAAGCTGGTGTATCAAGCAATTCCGGTAAGCGTTCTGCCTGTTGTGCAAGCAGGTTGACGGCCTGTTGGGTATAGCGTCGTAATGAAAGCTGATGCAACCCCATTCGCGCGCCGTTTGGAATTTTTGATAAAGATTTCAGAATCCTTTGGATAAACAGATCACTTGCTAGAATTCACAGCTGCAATGCTGAATCGGTCATCGGCGATATTTGTTATAGAGCCTTACACGGCTGTGACAAAGTCTGCGAGAATTGCTTCCTGGAAGAGGTCAGAAAAACGGGACGTACGGTGGTACTCGAGCGGTCCCATCTATTTCCAGATGGAAAAACTCGATGGGGGGAAGTTCACGCCTATCCAGTTCGCGGCAAAGATCGTTCGCTGGCGGCAATCATGGTGATTATTTTTGAAACAACATCTCATGTCGACAGCCTTGCCAAGCATAAGCAGTATGCCAACCTTCTTGCGGATAAGCTCCAGTCCAAAGAGGATATCGACGAACGAGTACCGGGCGCCAACCAATCAGAAGTGGTGATGGAACCACTGTCAAAACGGGAAACGGAAATACTTCGGCTGATCGTTGACGGCTATACCAACCCCCAGATATCGGAGATGCTCTCCATAAGCGGAAACACGGTCAAGCGCCATGTCAGCAATCTGTTTTTGAAGCTCGATGTGAGCGATCGCACTCAGGCCGCGGTTCTCGCGGTCCGAAAGAATCTCATTTAAATCAGTATGCCATCACCCGGATGGGTGATGCGCGCCTTAACGATCATCTATTACAATCGCAATAACCGGGTAATGAAGTTCCGGCAAGATGACGGTGAGGCTCCGATATCAGATCTGTGAAACGCGGGAGGACAGGCAATGTATAACGCCGATAACCACGATGCACTGGAAGGGTTGAACAGCAACAGGGTAATGATGCATTTCTGCGCTCCGGCAATTGATGCTGAAAATGAACTTGACCGAAAGCTGACCCGATCAGCAGAACATTATGATATTCCATTTGAAGGGCAGACGTTGAAAGCGTATGCCTGGGGGAAAGGCAGGACCATCCTGATGGTTCATGGCTGGGGATCCCGGGCGAGTCACCTCGCACTTCTGGCCAAGTCTATCGCGAAATCGAGGTTTCGCGTGGTTGCCTTCGATGGCCCTGCCCATGGAAATTCTGAATTCAACGGGGACTATCCTCGCTCGAGCCTGCCTGAGTTCTGTCGGGCGATATTTCACGTCGCAAACCATTTTGGCCCGATGTATGGTTTCATTGGTCATTCTTTCGGTGGAACGGCTGCCGCCTTCACCGCCTGCGGCCAGGCAAATTTGTCCGGATACCAGGTAGCGGTTGAAAAGCTGGTTTTAATCAGCTCACCCTCCGGTATAGATGCCATGGTCAGTCATTATTGCCGCAGCTACAGCCTTCCCGACGGCTCAAAAACAGCTGTCATCGCACAAGTGGAAAGGGAATTTCCGCTCAAGGTGAAAGATTATGACATCAGCGATGCATTCAGAAAGTTCAGTGGAGATATACTTGTGGTACACGATGTCGATGACCAGGAAGTTTTCATCGAGGAGGCACGGCAGATGGTTGAGGGGCACGAACATGCCAGCTTGATCGAAACCAGAGGTGAAGGACACAGAAAAATTCTGGCGAGCAGATCACTGATTAAAATCATCAAATCATTTTTATAAGAGCTCATCTTTATGCTCTATCAAGGCCTATGAGTCTTATCTGTTGGGACATTTGCTATGGATAAAGCAATTAAATGGCTAAGAATATCGTATTGGCTTGCGGCTCTTGCAGACTTCGTGATCGCTGTATTATGTCTGATTCCTTCAAGAATGGGGGTGGCACAATATGTTTATCCGATGGGATTAATGTCGGCCGTGGCATTTTCATGGGGTGTACTCTTACTGTTTGCAGACAGGGAACCCTTTGAGAGGCGATGGATTTTACTACCCACTATACTTGTGGTTGCTCTCCTCGGCATTGTTGGAGTGCATGCCGGAATTACAGCAGTCCTGCCGCTCTCACGCACTGTTGCTTCATCAAGTGCGACAGTGATTGTGCTTTCAATACTGGTCTATAGCTATGTAAATTCCTGCAACCTTAAAAAGACGTGATATCAGCCGACAGAGAATAATTGTTTAGCGATTGGCGATCATAGTCTGGAAGGTGTAAAGCAAAGGCGGAACCTGTTCAGGCCCGCCTTTTCCCGGGTCTGCTGGTCTTAACCCTACATTGCAGGTGTATACCAAATAGGTGAAGTGTAAGCTCTTTCCTGGGTTACCATTTCAGCTTCTGGAGGCATGGTAATACCATAGCGCTTAGCCTCATAGGCGGTCCACCGTGGGGTCGGAATTTCTAGAACGCGAGCATAATAGACTGCCGGTGATGATGGGTCGAATTCGGGATCCATCCAGGTCGTTATCAATTCAGGTGCACCAATGCTGTTGGTCCAACTCGCATTAGCGACATCAACGGTGTTGCCTACTGGTGGTAATTTGCCATCAGCACCTGGTTGACGCTCGCCAGCCCACGCCACATCATAAACCTTTTCATGTCTCTTTCCGTCACTGTCCACCCAGCCCTTGATGACCTGTATTCTGTCGAGATTGCCAGAATACGGGTCCTTGAGTGCCGCTACAAGGAATGTTGGCGCCTTTTTGCCATCTGGAGCAGGCATCAAGTCGCCTCCCATAGGAACACCTTTAGCATAACCAATAGAGCCCGGCAGTCGGCTCATCGCATCTTGTTCGGTAAAATCCCAGCCTCCAAAGAATCGAACCAGTATGCGTGGCCCAGTTGTGGCATAGGTCTCCTTACGCATCATCGCCTCGAACAGAGCTTCACGGGTGTTGTCTTTGGCCCAGACGGCAGCAAGACCCGAGCTGACCATGTCCCAACTCTCGTACCTTCCATTTGCTGTTTCGGCCATCGGGTGCTGATAGCGCTTGGGACCAGGTTCAGTTCCGGAGTGTTTGCCGAAAAAGTTTTCCTCCTCCGCCGTAGCAAGACCGGTATGGCTGTCGGTGGAACCGATCATTCCGAATTGATAGGGGTTCACCCCCAATTCCCGGCCCAATTGCAGTCCGGTTTGTAAAGCGGTACGCGCATATTCGTACTGCAGCATATCGTCCTTTTTGGGAGCGCTGAGATCGAGGTTGCCCTTATCCCAGGTTTCGTAATCGGCAAACTCGTCATCGGGCGACAGTAAGGGGTGCGTTTCACCGTCGCCTTTAATCTGAGTTGCCTCATAGAGCGGTTCCCATTTCGCTCGAGTTTCAGCGTATGAACGATCAAATTTGTCGCCGCTAAATGAATCCACTACAGGAAACATAATTCCGTTGCTAAGATTACCGTTGTGGGCAATGGCGAGCAGGCGACCGCCGGTTTTTTCTTCAAAGTTGCCCATCCACTTCCACAAATCACGCGGGTTGTCGCTGCCGAGTGGCTTTAGCGTGGTATATGGCTCCATGACACTCGCCTTGCTTTCACCATCGCGGTAGATGACCACACGATGGAGGTTGTTTCCTCCGGTGTTCGATGTCCACTCATAGCCGATAAATGCGGTGAACGATCCAGGATCATTGTATTTTTCAGCAGCCTTGATAGCCTCGTCCCAGGCGGACCGGTATGCAGGACTGCCTGGAGGTGAGGCCAGCGCATCGGGGAACGTCCCTTGTGAGAAAGATTCAATGATTTCAACCGCAGCCGCCACACCCTGTTGCCCACCGGCCTGGGTCATGTCGTACCAGCGCTTTCCTGTGGGGTTTGCGAGCATTTTGGGGTCCCCTGAATTCAATCGAGGGAAAAAACCCATGTTGTCAGAGTGGTCTGCAACAACCAGAAAATCGAGTGGCGCCGAAAGCTTTACTTGAAGTCCGGTAGAAGATGTCAGTTCCTCGCCACGAGCAAAACGGTAGGCATCTTCAGGTCCGAGTCTTGCGCCGAAGGCCCCCGCATCAAATGACATTCCTGTATGCAGGTGAGTATCGCCCCAAAAAACCTGGGTGGGGAAATTACGCCCTGCATATGGGGAGAAATGCTCATGAGAAGGATATTGACCTTCTGCAGTAGAAGTCGGAGCTGGCAACCCGACAGAATCCCCTGCGACAATCTGATTTGAATACAGAACGATCGATATCGTGCAGGTGACCAGAATCAAATTCCGTAACCGCATAACTCACCTCATTGGTTTAATCTGAACGGAATACATCCCCCAGGATGTAATTGGAAAAGCACAGGCTTGCCTTTTATAAAGACTTAATATGCAAACAGTTTTAATTCGGGCAATCAATTGTAAAAACCGTGTTTTCTCTCTTCCTAGACAAACCTAGTGATTACCTATTGCAATGTCAATTTGGGCAGCAGGCGCCGATTTTCAACTGCTCAGGAACAACCCTTCGATTACGTTAAGGACAAATTTATTATCTTTGTTGTGGCCATGTTAAGTTCAGCAGTCAGTCACTGGGCAATAAATTCTATAACCAAAACGAACGTCATTCTGTTCATATTTGGATAGAACACTTAAAAATCCACTCAAATTTACGGTTTCATTTATGATAAGCCCCGGATTTTTTATGGGGTAAAGGTCACCATAAACAGATTAAAGCGAGAATCTTTCTTTTTGATACGGATGATTGGCAATGCTCGAACCGATTTTATCACCTAACATGTTGATTGTCCTTTTCGCTTAAAGCCTGGTTCGTTGTATGTTGATTTTATCCGGTTTAGTCAGACAAGATTTTATAGAGAACGTTTAAAGCCTATCTGAGGCCGAAAACAGAACAAAGGTCCGCTCGCGTTTAAATCATATTTGAATTTGGCCCCAGAAAGGGCTAACGTAATTCTCAACAAGTCCTGTAGCCTGATAAAATGGCAACGATAAGAAAAGTTGAATATGAATCTTATTCCACAAACCATACGTTGGCAGATTATGATGGCCTTTTTAAGCTGTTTTGTTTTTATGTCCATCTTTGTACTGCTCGACTACAACAATTTCAGAGAATTGTCGCGCTCCATGCAATTTTTTGAACTGGCTGAGGAATTAAATAACAATCTCATGGAGATGAGACGTTACGAAAAGAATTATTTCCTTTATCGGCATGAATTCAATTACGAGGAAAATGTCACTTATACCAATCAACTGGCTTTATCCCTGCAACGTGAGCATGACTCTTTGGTCAAGGCTATCGGAGAGGAGAACTATGGAAACTTTAACCAATATGTCGACAACTATGCCGATTTCATGGCTCAACTAAACCAAGCCGACTGTGAGACACAGGACTGCGCCAAAATCCAAGAGCAGATCCGGGGGATTGGCCAAAACCTGATGGTGCTGGCCGACCAGGTGGTGACAACTCAACGCCGGGAGATTAATACACTTCTCCAGCGGATGATTCCCCTACCGTTGATTGGCCTGCTCTTTCTGATGGTTCTTCTGGGTTTCGTGATTTTTTACATTACAGAAAAAGTGATACGGCCACTGGCCCGAATTACAAGAGAATCAGACGCCGTGGCCGCTGGTGCGTTCCAGCAAATCACGCCGTATGGCGAAGATAAAAATGAAATTCATCATCTTGTCTTGGCAATCAACCGTATGATGAGTGAACTGGAAAAACGTCAAGATGAGCTGATTCACTCACGCAAGATAGCCTCCATCTGTACTCTGACAGCAGGTATTGCCCATGAAATAAACAATGCGATTAACAATCTGTCACTGACCATTGAAGCTTTGATCGAAGACGGCGAAACCATGAATTATGAGGAGCGTCAGAAACTCTATCAGGACGCCATGGATCAGAGTGATCGCACGAGTGATATCGTGAAAAATCTTCTAGAATTTTCCCGCGCAAGCCACCCGAAAGTGGAATCATTCGACCTTGAAGAACTGGTTGATAAGACTATCCGGCTTCTCAAAAATGAAATGAACCTGCACACAATCAATTTCGTTAAAGAAGCGGAGCAAGATATTCCCCAAGTATTCATGGACAAAGGGGGGATTCAGCAGGTGCTCCTCAATCTTTTTCTCAACAGTATCCAGGCCATGGATGAGGGTGGGACTCTCAGGGTTGCTATCAAGCGGACTAAGGTGCCGGGAGAAGTGAAGATTGATGTAATTGACAACGGACCCGGTATTGCGGAACAACATATCGATCAGATTTTTGACCCATTCTTCACGACCAAGGAGGAGGGAGAGGGTACCGGGCTTGGTCTCTCGGTAAGCTACTCCATCATTAAGAAAAACGGCGGAAGGCTGGAAGTGGAGAGTGAACCGGGTTGCGGAGCCTGCTTTTCCATCTTCCTGCCAACCGATACCTCCGGAGCTTGAGGGTGGATCTCTTCAAAATTGCGGTGATCGACGATGAAGCGATCGTTTGCCGTGAAGTAAAGAGAGGGCTGATCAAAGAGAAAAACTGGGAGGTAGAAACGTTTCAGGATGGGGAAACGGCTTTGGCCCGTTTCAAACAAGTAGCTTTTGATTTGGTTCTCTGCGATCTTCGCTTACCTGGACTAAGCGGCCTGGAATTGCTCAAGGCCGTTCGTAGCAACTATCCCCATTGCGAGTTCATAATCATCACCGCCTACAGTACCGTGGACACTGCAATACAGGCAATCAGGGCAGGAGCATTTCACTATGTAACCAAGCCGATTAAGATGGCTGAGCTAAAAATGCTGGTGCGTAGAGCCCTTGACAAGGTTTTGCTGGTGCGAGAGAAAGATGCGCTCAAAGAGGAGCTCTTCTCCCAGAATCGGCCGGCGAAGATGATCGGCAACAGCAAAGCCATGCTTGAAGTATTCCACCTCATAGGCAAGGTTGCCCCCCTTGATTGCACCGTACTCATTCAGGGAGAAAGCGGCACCGGCAAGGAAATGGTGGCCAGAGCTCTGCATCAGAGAAATCCCCGCAGCAATTACCCATTCATATCGTTTAATTGCGGAGGATTTACCGAGGAATTGATAGCCAATGAACTGTTCGGACACGAAAAGGGTGCATTTACCGGCGCGGCGGAAGCCAAGGTCGGACTGCTGGAAGCAGCCCATCATGGCACCATTTTTCTGGATGAAATCAGTGAAATGCCTATCAGCATGCAGACCAAGCTCCTCCGTTTCGTCGAGGAACGCACGCTTATTCGGGTGGGTGGGGTAAAAGCTCAGCCAATCGATGCCCGTCTGGTCGCCGCCAGTAACCGCGATCTCAAGTCTATGGCTGAAAAACGAGAGTTTCGGGAAGATCTTTATTATCGCCTAAACGTGGTGAATATCACACTGCCGCCGCTGAGAAACAGAACTGACGACATACCGCTTCTTGTTCAGCACTTTCTGGGAAAATACAATCGAGCCTTCAATAAAAAGATAGGCGGGATTTCCACCGAAACTCTGGACATTCTCACTCAATACCCTTTTCCTGGAAATGTTCGCGAACTTGAAAATCTCATTGAAAGGGCCGTCGCCCTGTCCGAGGGGTCGGTCCTTAAACCCTATGATCTCCCCTCCGATCTGAGGGAACTCAGCATGAGTAATTTTGAGACTCATTCCTGGCCCTCGCTCGAAGAACAGGAAAAGCATTACATACAGCAAGTGCTGTTAAAAACCAATGGCCGGAAAGGCCTGGCGGCCTCCATACTAAAGATTCCCCGAACAACGCTCTGGCGCAAAATGAAGTATCACCAACTCAGCTGATTTCAACTAAGTCTGCACGTGCCCTTTCCGGCGCATCAATATCCAGCCAGCCCAGCCAGCACTTGACGGTCATTAACTTAGCTATCATGGCTCAATGATCAGCCGCCTACCCCGTTCACGAAGATTGTTCCATATTGAAACGAAAACTATAGACTATTAATATAATATCATTTTTTAACAAGCATTCGTGACATATCCGCGTTTTTGTTCCATATCGAAACAACCATTGCCATCCCTCTTTAGGCTTTCCCCATAAGTATATAGTATCATTATAAATATATTTTGGCACGAATATTGTTATTAATTAGCCAAAGCCTCATCGAGCAATAACTTTAAACGAACACAGGGTGTTGGCAGAGTTTTTCAAATTGAAACACCGAATCCAGAGAGGGTACAGCGTCGATACCGAACCCGAACACTCCTCAACGAGTTTAACAGCTATGCACAGAAAAAAGATCCTCGTCCCCTTGGGACAACATGCCAGGAATCTCAAAAGCGTTCATTACGCCCTGTCGCTCGCCGGGCGAATCCAGGCGCAGATAATCATTATACGGCAGAGGAAGTCCGGTGAAGAAACAAATGGCAATGTCAACCTGTTGGATAAATCCTTAGAAGAATTGATTGACAATGCGCGGCAACATGGCGTAGCCCTCTCTCTCTATCGCATTGATGAAAACCTGATTGATGAAGTCATCACGCTGGCCAACACCGAGCACATAGGACTGCTGGTGTTCAACAGCGACGATGAGCTGTCCGAGCCAACAATGGCACAGATAAAGCCACTGATTTCAAGCCAGATAATTCAAGTCAGATAAAGAAACTTATGACACGCAAGAGGAGGTGGATAAAGGAATGGCACTCGTAATGATCTCAAGCCTGTACCAGGGAGGCAGAGAAGATTTGGCCCGGGAACTGGCCGTTAAAACAGGATGGCCGACACTGAGCAGAGAAGAACTTCTTGAAAGCGCCAAAGAGGAAGGCATCAAGGTCGGCCGCCTGGAAATGAGCCTGATAAAACGCCCATCGTCCTCGGAAAAACTCGCTCGCGAGAAGAAGCTCTATCTCGCTTTTATAACCGCCAATCTCTGCCGCAAGGCGCTTGAGGGCAACCTCATTTACAGTGGTCGGGCGGGACATCTTATGCTTCCTGGGTGCCACAAATTACGGGTGGGGTTATCAGCTCCGCTTGACATCCGCACAAAAAGAACGGCAAAAGCCCTGAATATGGAGATGGAACAGGCGGAAAACTACTTGGCCCAGCTCGATGAGGATATCGACCGGTGGATTCGCCAAACCCACCACGCCTCTGGGCAGGATCCAACCAAATTCGATGTTTTTATAAATCTGGAAAACATGTCGGTGCATAACGCCGCCGAAACGCTTCATGCGATATCCCAATTACCTGAATATCAAACCACCCTGTCCAGTACTCGCGTTCTTGAGGATCTCTACCTGTCAGCTAAAGCGGAACTAAAACTCATCATGGATGAGAGAACAACAGGAGCCGACCTTAGAGTAAAGGCTGATACGGGTTTTGTTTCGGTGACCT
>JARRLH010000092.1:0-9492 GCA_037387205.1 Desulfofustis sp. | reverse complement strand
AGCAACTCATACCCGAAGTACTTTCGGGTCTTGAAGGCTGCCGGGGAATTCACTGCACCATGGCGGCGACCAATATTTTATGGGTGCAGGAACTCTTTGACCCAAAATCTGAGAACTTTCACCACATCATGCAACTGGCCCAGCGCTGGGGATCCGCTGTCGAGTTGATGCGACTGGTATCGCCCAGTGAACCTCTCGATGAGAGAGGGGCCGTAGATATGGAATATGATTTTGGTCGGCGGGACTGCCCTGAGATTGATGACGGCGGTGTCGAAGATGATGACCCGTTAGTGGTTATCGACGATGGCGGCCTAAGCACCACCATTGAAGTACTTATCGACAAGGGACGCTGCGGCGGCGGGGTCAGCATCTGCGGCGGCTATGACAAAATTCTGGAACGGGTGCAGGGCGATGGCGACTATGCCCTGGTGGTTGTCGGCGACATGTTTCTCTCCAAGGGAAAATCAACCCGAACCAGGCGAACCCGAGAACTGGCGATGAATATCCGTGATCGCTTGAAAGCTCCTGTTATCACGGCCGACGAACTGGAATCAAAGTTTATGTTCGGTAAACGCCAGGCCGTGAACCTGGTCGGTTATTCCGTGGCTGTAGTGCTGATCTATTACCTGGTATTCACGCACCAGGATCAGGTATCGGCCTTTCTTTCCGGCCCGCTTCACGAAAAAGTAAAGTGGCTGGCGCCGCTGGTAATATTCATGTTCATCCCGGTTATCGCCTATCTCTATGGCGCGGTTACCGGGCTCGCGCTCAAACTCATAAATATTGACTGAAGATCTTCCCGAGGTGACCTTATGCACCCTTTAATTACCTATATAGACATCAATTTAGCCACCGCACTCCAGGTTGTTTTACTGGGATTCATTGGCGGTATTCTCAGCGGTTTCATCGGCAGTGGAGGAGCTTTTTTCATGACCCCGGGCATGATGAACCTGGGGGTGGATGGCGTTATTGCCGTGGCAAGCAATATTACCCATAAATTCGGCAAGGCGATGGTTGGTTCACGGAAGCACGCTGCAGCGGGCAATGTTGACAAAAAGCTGGCGGCATTCATGTTGATCACGGCAATAGTCGGTATACAAATCGCCGTAGCAATCAACAGTTATTTGTTCAAGGGTGGCGGCGGAGGTCATGGCGCGGGAGGAGGCGCCGGTGCGAATCTCTATATCAGTCTCGTATTTGCCACGATTCTTTCAACGGTGGCAATTTCAATGCTTCGGGATGTATTGAGATCGGGTAATGGAGACGACGACAGCGGGCCATCCATGAAAATTGCCGAGTTTTTCTCCCGCTTGAATTTACCCCCGGTAATTAATTTTCCCGTAGCTGACACCAAAGTCAGCCTCTGGGTGCTGATGGTAGGCGGCATCAGCACCGGCTACCTGGCGGGAACCATCGGTGTCGGCGGATTCATCGGCGTTCCGGCAATGATCTACGTATTTGGTGTTCCGACTGCCGTGGCCACGGGAACAGAGCGTTTCCGGGCACTGTTTATGGGTGCGTATGGGGCGATCAGCTATGCCTATCAGGGTTTTGTCGATATTCGCCTGACCATGCTCCTCTATCTCGGCTCGCTGATCGGCATCCACCTTGGTGTGTATGGCGTCAAGGTGGTAAATGAAAAATATATCCGGGTGGTAACCAGCGTGATCATACTGTTGTGTGTCTTCAGTCGGATTATTGCCATGCCTGTCTACCTGAGGCAATTGGGATTCATTAGTTTTCCCGCTGAATACGACCGCTTTTTCAACTTTGGTAGTAAATTCTTCCTCTTTGCAAGCGGCATAAGCGGAGCGCTCGTGATTCTTGCTAAAGTTGTACATGCATATCGACAGCGCAGAAAAATTCAAAAAACACTGCTTATACAACGACAAACAAACATCGAAATAACCGGACTCGAAGAAACTGCCTAACCGCGGACCTAACGTGGTGCTTACGTTCCAGGAGGAAACCATGAGTGAAACACGCAATATTCTCATTCTCGACGATGAACCTATCGTCGGAGAACGACTCAAGACACTGCTGGTTAAAGACGGTCATTATGTAGAAGTTTTTACCGATCCACATCTGGCGATACAGCGTCTGGAAGAAAAAACTTTTGATATCATCGTCAGCGATATTCGTATGCGCGAGTTAGATGGTATTCAGGTGATGAACCAAGTATTTAAGAAATCTAAAAAGACTAAAGTTATTCTGATAACCGGCTACGCAACGTTGGAATTGGCCCGCGAATCGCTTACCAAAGGGGCTTTTGATTTCATCGCCAAGCCTTTCAAATCAAAAGAGATACGTACAACAATCGGGCGGGCGTTGGAGGCACTGGACAACGAGGAATCCCCACGCTCAAGCACGACATCCATGTGAGGCAAAGATTTGCTGGGGCCGAGACCCGATACAATGTCTTTTTATAAATATATCTGTTCTGAATTGCATGAATTGTCGCCGATGGTCGCGATATGGTGAGGTTCAGTGAGGTGAGGTTGTCGTCATGATCAAAGCACTTGTTTCTGTCTACCCGGACCTGGCGTCGGTAATCGCGATGAATTATGCCTGTCGGCTCTCCAAAATGTTTGCCATGGAGATACAGCCGATTTTTGTAAAAGAGCCCGAAGAAGGCGATAAGGCTCCCGCTGTGGGATGGGTGCGGCAAACCTGGGAGAACGGTCTGCTTGACGTTGAACAGGAGGCAATGAACAAGCTGATTGAATCCGAAAGATCGGTATACGCCAAACTAACAAGCCTCCAGGTAATTTATGGCGACCGTGACGAGGCAATTTTGGATAATCTGCTTAAGGGCGGCTATGACCTTTTTGTCGAGGGTTCCATATCACGATTCGAGAAATCCTCACTGTTGCAACGGACTTGCTCCCGGCTTTATCGTAAACTGCCCTGTTCGGTAGTGATTGCCCGCAACCTGATAGATCTGAATAAAATTCTGATAATTATTGGCGATGTAGCCCCTGCCAGCACACTGCTCCCTGCCCTATTGAAATTATTTAAAGGAAGCAATGTGCGTTTTGATCTTCTCTACAGCAAGATTATCGATTCAGGACCACTTGAACCAATCTATTCTGAGCCTGAGATTTTCAACGAAGCTGATGAGATTTTTCACGGTACAGGCTGGAAGCCTGAGAAAAAACTAGCACTTCAAGGAAGTCCAAGGGATCTGGCAACCCAGATAGAAGAATACAGTCTGGTAGCCACCAGTCTGCCCTCTGAACCGGAGCGGCACAATGGGCTGCTCGAACTATTGAGTGATACTCCCTCTCCGATTCTGTTTTGCCGGCAGCGAATCGGTATGCTTTGAAAAGGAGGTAGACGTGAAAATTTTAGCCGCACTTGATTCGTCCAGCCAAAGCACTTTCGTGGTAACTGAGGTTGCCAGGCTGGCAGCAAATACCTGGGCCGATGTCACTTTATTGGGAATAGAGCCGGAAGCGGTAAACACCGACCAGAGGCCTTTCGCGAAGGGAGACAGAAAAGCTGAAAATCATCCTCTGATCAAGTCTCTCAGGGAAAACCGGAACATATTGCAGAACTATTTCGGTCCCGACAATTCACCTTACAATCATAGCGTAGTCACCTCAGAACTGGTGGAGGTGGAAAACGGATTCTGGGAAGATTTGCAAGTCTGTCGCGGATCGATAAAACAACTCAATACCCGTTTAAGGACCGGCAACCCAGCCAAGGCCGTTCTGACCGAAGCGCGTAACTCTCAATGTGACCTCATTGTGCTGGGAAATTCCATATCGATATTTGGTGGAGTACTGGCCAGGTCAGTAAAGAAAATTTTATTAGAAGCGGACACGTCGGTGTTGATGGTTGCGGAATCGAAAAAACCACGCAGGATAGTCGCCTGTCTTGATCACGACAATATCAGTCAGCCATCACTTGAGCTGATTAACCAAATGGTGACGCTCTATGACGCAGATCTGGAGATCGTAGGTCTGACCACGCAGGATACATTGGCGAACAATGTAGACAGCAAGATGGGAGAGATTATAAAATACTATGCTGCAAACAAAATAAAAGCGCTGGTCCGTTTCGTAGAGGAAAATCGTCTGGCAACATTTGCAGCTCAAGCGGCGCAGGAAAACCTTGTGGCTTTATGGATGGGAAAGAAATCCTTGTTGAGCAGGCTCTTCCATCCGCGCTCTGTGGAAAAACTGTTAAGCGGCACCGAGTCATCCTTGCTCATTCTACGATAACCGTTTGACACGCTCCATTGGGCTGCTGCAAATGCGATCACCGGGAGTGGCTTTGGGAAATCTCACTTAGAAAGATTTCTTGGGCCAATCTTTAATCTTTTGCATCACCAATCTCACGAATTTGCACTCACACAACTCAGGTCGATCATCAAGGTTGTCTTTGTAATAGCAATGGTTGGGACAGGGTTCAGCTCCCGTACGGTGCTTTTCCATCAGCGGTCCTTCGTAGAGATCGGCGAATTCACGTACCATGATCGCCAAAGTTGTCAAGCATCTCTCTTGCAAATGATTGATGTAGAAAAAACCCTCCTCGGGACTATTGACCCCTCCCTGATAACCGACAATTGCGGTTTTGGGATCACTTAAAAAATCTTCCCGGCTGAGCCACACTTTCTCACAAGAATTACAGGTTTTAAAGAAGGCGTCCATGCGAGATAAAAATAAGAGATCGTTAATGAATTATTCTCAAACCGGGGCTTTCAGTACAAGATGCAAATTTGGTGCACTGTGCTACAATTAATTCATATTAACTATATCCATGATGAGCAAATCATATTTTTCGAGTTCAAAAAGGAGCTCTCTTAAATAGAAATATACGGCCGACACCTTGTCTCAAATTTTATCATATATTCTGCCTCTACGTTCATGGTGGCCAGCTGTTTCCCGCCACACACTTAGAGCCGATTTTCTGGCTGGGTGCATAGGGGCAATTGTCGCTTTGCCGCAGGGTGTAGCTTTTGCCGCCTTAGCAGGCATGCCGCCGCAGTATGGACTCTATACCGGTATGGTTCCGGCGATCATTGCTGCTTTGTTTGGGTCTTCCTGGTTGCTTGTTTCCGGGCCCACGACCGCGGCATCCCTGGTTTTGTTTTCCTCCCTCAGCCAACATGCGCTTCCGGGATCTCAAGAATATGTGCTGCTTGCAATCACAGTTACTTTCATGGTCGGTCTCATTCAACTCAGTATGGGGCTTGTTCGCTTTGGTTCTCTGGTCAATTTTATTTCACATTCTGTCGTCGTCGGTTTTACCGTTGGAGCTGCCGTATTAATAATTACCAGCCAACTCAAACATTTTTTGGGACTTAGTTATGAGTCCGGCCAGGGCCACATTCAGGACACGTTTTATAACCTTTACCTCAACCTGAGCCAAATCAATGCGTATGCAATAGTGGTCGGCGTCATAACGATTGCAGCCGGAATTGGGGCGAGATTGTACAGACCGTCCCTGCCCTCCATGATTATTGCGATGATCGTCGGAGGCCTTGCCGCCTTTGCACTGTCTGTGGGGCTTGGTAAAGAAGTCGTCAACATCGCGGTAGTGGGAGCGATGCCAGCGACCCTGCCACCGCTGTCGATGCCTTCAATCAATCTGACAAACATTAAGATTCTCGTTCCCACTGCTCTGGCCATGGCTCTGTTTGCACTGGTTGAAGCAATTTCAATAGCCAGGTCTTTGGCCGACAAAACCGACCAGGATTTCGATGGTAATCAGGAATTCATAGGGCAGGGATTGTCAAATATAGTCGGGAGCTTTTTCAGCAGCTATGTCGCGACTGGATCATTCAATCGTAGCGGCATGAACTACGAAGCCGGAGCAAAAACCCCCTTTGCGGCGGTATTTGCCGGCCTGATCCTGATACCGGTTGTGCTGTATCTTGCTCCCCTGGCTGGCTATCTGCCCAAATCGACACTGGCGGGAATTCTTTTTCTGGTGGCCTGGCGTTTAATAGATCCGGCACATATCCTGAAGATTTTCAGGACAAGCTTCACCGAATCCATAATTGTGGTATCGACCTTTCTGGCCACTCTCTTTCTCGAACTCCAATTTGCAATCCTGCTGGGCATAATGATTTCCCTGGTAATCTATCTCAACCGCACCTCCCACCCTCACATCATAGCCCGAGTGCCGGATCCGCATTCTCCCCCACGCTCTTTCACGACAAACCCGACTCTGCCTGAATGCCCTCAGCTCAAAATAGTGCGGATCGATGGATCTCTCTATTTTGGAGCTGTGCATCATGTAAAGAGCAGCCTTCATGAACTGATGAACACCCATCCAGAGCAGAAAAGCCTACTCATTGTGGGAAGTGGTATCAATTTTATAGATATGGCAGGTGCCGAACTGCTCAGCCATCTGGCTCACGAACGACGGGAAGCAGGCGGGGACCTGTATTTCTATGATATGAAGGAGGATATCTGCAGCCATTTCAAATTCCTTGAGTATCTACTTGATATAGGGCTCGACAACATTTTCCTTTCAAAAAAAGAGGCCATCGCCGAGATTTTTAATCGCCTTGATCCGGAAATTTGCAGGCGTTGTAAAGCCAGAATATTTCTCGAGTGCAGAACTATCGCACCAGGAGCACTGGATGAAAATACTGATTTACGAGACGACTGATGCTGCATATATGGCTGCCCGCTACCTCAGTGAAAAGCACGATGTCACGATTTTAGCGGAGGCAGATCAACTCCCCGAGCGGTTTGCAAATCTTGATGTCAGCTTTGTGAGGGGCAGCGGGGCCAATGTCATTGTACTTGAGCAGGCGAATGCGTCCCAAATGGATCTTTTTGTGGCTTGCTCTGCAGTCGACGAAGCGAATATCGTGGCCTGTTGGACAATTAAAAGAATTGCCGATATCGAAACGATCTGTTTTGTCCAGAAAATGGAACTCTATCAGAATCTTAATTACGACGACCAAAGCCGCTATCAGACGACTTATGATATCGATACGGTAATTTGGCCTGAACGGCTTTTAACCCAGGATATTTTTCGAATTGTATCAGTTCCCGATGCGGTTGACGTGGAATTTTTTGCGAGCGGAAGGGTAAAGCTGTTTGAGTACCGAATCAAAGAAGATTCAGAGATATTGAATCAACAAATAATGGACTGCACGTTTCCCCGCAATGTTCTGATTGTCGGCATTACTCGAGAGAACAATTTGTTCATTCCGCAAGGGGCAACTACCATCGAACTCAATGACAAGGTCATTTTTATGGGGACAGGCCCCGCCCTCGATATACTGACAGCTCGTTTTTTCAAAAAAGACAGATCATTGAAAAGAGCGACGGTCATAGGCGGGGGAAATGTCGGTTTTCTTTTGGCTCAGCAATTTGAAGAAGCCCATCTGCATGTGACAGTTATCGATCTTGACCGTCAGCGCTGCACCTACCTGGCTGATAGACTCAAGAATAGCCTGGTATTATGTGGGGACGGAACAGATCTCGAACTTCTGGAGAATGCTTCAGTCGAAGACTGCGATACAACCATATGCGTTACCGACAACGATGAGAAAAATTTACTCTGTTCACTTTTGGTCAAGCAGATAAGCAATTGCCGGATTGTTGCACGGGTCAGCAATTCGAACACCGCGCTTCTGTTCGACCGAGTTGGCATTGATGTTGTCGTTTCACCATTGGAAGCAGCACTCAAGGATCTGCTAAATCATATACAGAATCGGGAAATTGACATCCTCGCACTCATAGAGGGTGGGCAGGGTGAGGTAGTACGTTTAACGGTACCTGAAAATTTTGAGGAAACAAGGGTTGCCGATCTCAAATTCGAGGCGCGGGCCATAATCGGCGTGGTACAGCGAGGCCGGCAGATTATTATCCCAAACGGGGAAACGATTATCAAAAAGCATGACCAATTGAAATTTTTCACCGTGACCGCCGATGTCGAGGCGATAAAGAAAATGTTCAGCAGATGAAAAGTATGCCTCATACTGTTTCGGCACTTGGCCATATTCTTATTGCCTTTGGCGCAATCATCCTTTCCCCAATTGCAGTGGCGCTGATAGAACGAGAATATTTTGCGATAGTCCCGTTTACTTGCGCATCTTTTATAAGTGTAGGGCTTGGATTGGTTTGCCGAAAACTTGAAGGGAAAAAAACCAATTTTGACAAACTCACGCGCAATGAAGGCATGCTGATCGTTTGTCTGACCTGGATGACTGCCGCTGCCATGGGGGCAATACCCTACATGTTCTATGGTTTATCGCCTCTTGACGCCTATTTTGAATCGATGTCGGGAATTACCACGACAGGTGCCACGGTACTGTTGGATTTTTCACGCTATCCCAAATCTTTCTTTTTCTGGCGCAGTCTTACACAATGGCTTGGCGGAATGGGAATCATCGTCCTTTTCGTCGCTGTGCTTCCGCAGTTCAAGATTGCCGGCAGACAGATGTTTTTTGCCGAAGCGCCAGGACCTACGGAAGAAAAGGTGACCCCAAGAATCACCCAGACTGCGAAGGCACTGTGGTGTGTCTATATAGGCTTGACCGCAGTTGAAATATTAGTACTTATCCTCGCTGGCATGCAGCCGTTCGACGCGGTGTGCAATTCCTTCTCAACCATGGCTGCCGGGGGATTTTCCCCTCATCCTCAGTCAATAATGGGATATGAAAACAATAGAATTGTCTGGATCATCATTGTTTTCATGATACTGGCTGGATCAAATTTTGCTTTGCAATATCGCTCTATAGCCAGGCGTAACATAAAGATCCTGTTCAGGAGCGAGGAATTTCGCGGTTATTTGACCATCATTCTGGCAGTAGGCGGATGCCTGTCAACTATATTGATCTTAGGGGAAAAGATGTCTGCGCTCGATGCGCTCCGCAACAGCCTTTTCCAGATTGTATCGATTATAACAACTACAGGTTTTGCCACGGCTGATTTTGCCGTTTGGGTGGTACCCGGCCAGGTGGTGCTGTTTAGCATGATGCTGATCGGCGGGTGTGCCGGATCAGCCGGTGGAGGTATCAAAGTTGTCAGAATCCTCGTGTGGGCCAAATATCTGCAAAGGGAGTTAATACAAATCATTCATCCCCGAGTAGTAAGGCCCATTAAAATAGACCAGAAAGTGGTTCCCGATTCTATTCAGCAGCAAATTTTAGGTTTTGTACTCTTTTATGTGCTGCTGTCGGTCATCTCATCCTTGCTCATTACAGCAATAGAAGGAGACGGCATAGTTGGTATAGTCGGGACTTTTGCAACTATCGGAAACATAGGACCGGGATTCGGGGCAATAGGGCCGATGGGCAGCTATGGTAACCTTTCTGCACCAACCAAAACGATCTTAATTTTAAATATGGTTGTCGGGCGGCTCGAAATTATTCCCTTTGTCGCCATGCTGCACCCAAGTTTCTGGAAACTCGGCTAATGAGTCCATCCCTAAATCAGTGAGTTAAAACAAGCTAGGCTGCTCCCGCTCCCCTGCACACATTTCTTAAGCTTACCTGCACTGCTTGCAGTTGACCTGATCACC
>JARRLH010000091.1:0-12777 GCA_037387205.1 Desulfofustis sp. | reverse complement strand
CATCAGGTTCGTGCCGACCCCCCAAAAAATGAAAACCAAAGCAATCATGACGACGATCGCCTGGATGACGAGCGATTGGGCTCGTTTCCTCAGAAATTCTAGCATAACAAGTTGAAATCAGGTGTAGTAGGTTCGGTCAGCAGCTCCTTTTCAAGAACAGGCCGACAGTCAAAGTGAGTGTTTGTCAGTAGGTCTTGATCGGGGATGGATTTACCTCGGATGGCGCTATCCTGCAAGAAAAATCGCACAACTTCGTGGTTCTGCGTCGATTCCGCCGGGTAGATTTGCAAAAACCCTGGTGCCTCCATATGACCTTCGCAGAACCGTCCCCGGCTGTGGCAATAAAAAATAACTAAATCAAAGCCTTATAGTCTTTATGCAAATTAAAGGCAAATGCTTGTTCATTCACTTGACAAACCGCTGAGCCTATAGTATTAAGGCCAATTACTATTAATGTGTAAATGTTTTTTTGCCACTAGTAATTTTGCTAGTTCTTAAAGAATCACAATATCAAGGAGGTATGAAATGCCCACAGTAGAACACAATGGAAAATCCTTCCAGGTTGATGAAGACGGCTTCCTGCTCAAAGGTATGGACGAGTGGAATGATGAATGGGTCGATTACGTAAAGAATTCTGAGGGTATCTCTGAGCTGACCGACGAGCATCAGAAAGTTATCGACGCCCTGCAGGAGTACTACAAGAAGAACGGTATCGCTCCTATGGTAAGAATTCTGTCCAAGACCACCGGTTTTCCACTGAAACGGATCTACGAACTCTTTCCGTCTGGACCGGGCAAGGGAGCATGTAAAATGGCTGGTCTGCCGAAACCGACCGGTTGTGTATAATTAAATACAGCCCCGTTTTCAAGGGAAGATCCCATGCGGATCTTCCCTTTTTTATTGGTGCTTCAAGGCCGCGCTTGCGCAGCATCTCTTCTCTATGGCCTTGATCCTCTGCCGGTAGTCTTCGGGAGAGATCCTGGCACCGCGCAGTCCTCCCCGCAGATTGATTTCTCCAAGATAGCTCGCTCCCGCCTCCGTCACCATCAGATCAAGGTGGGCATAATAAAAATCGGCCTGATTCATGATCCTGGTGCACAACTTCCGCTGCTCCGGGGTAAGCTCGACCGCCCGGGCCTTGCCCCCGCAATGCAGGTTGTTTCTGAAGTTGCCGGGGTTGTAACGTTCGTAAGCTTCCCAGTACTTGTCCAGGACAATGATTCTCAGGTCCCTGCAATTTTCGACGAAGGGCTGCACTACGTAGGGGTAGGGTATCTGTCCCAGCGCCGACTGGGTGTAGACATCTTCAATAGACTGGTATCTGAAAATGCCGAGACCGGCGTTGCGGCCCTCTAATTTGACCACCACTTCTTCGACGCCTTCGCCGCTATAGCGATTGACTGTGTCCAACAGGTCATGGATGGTGTAGACCACCGCCGTCCCTGGAATCATCGCCCATTCATAGAGTCGCGCCTGCATGGTTTTGGATCTGCTGCACAGTTGCGAGACCAAGGAGGGGATGCCGACAATCCCCCGCCTGCAGAGATCGAGCAGCAGACACTCCTCGCCTGGCCTCAGGCGAATCCGGCCGAGGACAATGTCACCTTTCGCGAGATCCTGATAGTGGCTGAAAAGAGAGTGGCTGTCGGTGATGATCCGGGGAACCGCAGTCAAAAGATCATCTCCTTGAAGCGCTGGTGGTAACTGGTCAGATCTTCCTGGCAGGCGCCGCAGAAAAGCAACACATCACCGTTGATCTGGGTCGTGTCACTGTCGTGGGTGAAGCTGCCGTCACTGTTCTGGGTATAGTGCGAGGTCAGCAGCACATCGTTGGCGAGTTCAAAAAAGACCTCGTCATTGCCGCAGGTAGGGCAGACGAGTCGATTGGCGATTGCGGATGCACGAATGGTTGGCATGATGATTATTCAGACAGAGAAATTATCCTCTTCCCTGGGCGTATGGTGCTGAGTTTAATCTGTCAGGGCCTGTCTCAGAGGAGGTTTGGACTTCACTGTCCAGTACCGCCCCCGGCTCAATCACAAGATTGGTTGCGGCCACCTTCCCGCTGATGGAGCTGCTTTTTCTGACTTTGACCAGGTCGGCGTCTATGCTGCCTTCCAGCGTGCCGTGACAGACAAAAGTGACAACCTTTATATCGCCGTTGATCCGGCCCGATCTGCTCAAGATAAGATAATCGCCGTTGATGTTGCCGTTGACTGTTCCGTCAATCCTGGTTTTACCCTTGAAGTTCAGCTCCCCGGTGATAGTCATGTTCTGGTCGATGATGGAAGAAATGGTGTCGTTTTCGGAATGGCGGACTCGTTTGACCAGGTTTTTCTTAATTTTGAACATCAGTGTTAACTGCGCTCGATAAGGTATGGGAGAGATCTGCTACTTGCATGAATTTGGCAGGATTCACGGGTCTTCTGTGCAGACGGATTTCATAGTGCAGGTGCGGGCCAAGGGAACGTCCAGAACTGCCCACGAGACCGATAATCTGTCCGCGCGTTACTGATTCACCTTCCTTCACGACGTAACTTTGCATATGACCATAAGCGGTGCGGTAGCCGTTGCCGTGATCGATCTCCACGTAATTCCCGTAGCCGCCGTTTCGAAAAGCCTTGACCACCACTCCCGCCGCAGTTGCCCGTATTTTTGTACCGTGCTTGCCCCGTATGTCGACCCCGACGTGAAATCCCTGTTTATTGTTCAGCGGATCGGTTCTTTGGCCGTATTTCGAGGTAATCGCCCCATAAACAGGTTTTCCCAGCGGCATGTATTCGATGGTGCGCAGGTAAGTATCCACCTTCTTTAGCAGATCATCATAGGAGGGTTCAGCAACCGGTATGAACGGTCCGCCGCTGTTTTCAGGTGATTCGGGCGCGCTCTTTATGATCTCGACACCGATATTGGTCATGACCGATTCGATCATCTCGCTGCGGGCGTGCAGATCACTGATTGCACTGTTCATCAGCTTAACGTTCTCAAGCTGCAGATTGGTATTTTCCAGATCGTAATAGACTTTCTGATTGTTGAGTTTATACTCATACTCCTTCTTCAGAGACTCGATCTGCACCTGCTTCGACTGTTCCAGCCGGGCGATCTGCTTCTCATAGAGGGTCGCTGCCTGCTCTTTATGGGACAGTTCGGTTTGCAGCTCGCTCACCATTTCATTCAGGTGGCGATTGGTAAACAGCGATCCGCCGCCGCTAAGGGTTACAAACAGGGCGGAAAAAATAACTGCCAGGCAGGCTGCTGCTGTCAGGAGGGTCTTCTTGCGAGAGAACTGAAATGATGATGAACGGCCGTCTTCTCCGGTGATGATTATATGGAAACGATCAGCCATAGGCAGGCAGCTTCTTGTGCGTTCTCGTTTTTGTCTGTATAATCCGCCGGTTGCGAAAAAACCTCAGGTACTGATTTAAAATATTGTACTGTTTATACTAATAAAGTTCAAATTTTCAATAAAAAAAGGTAGTTCAGCTCGGTTGGACGGCCTATTTCACCATGTCAATGCTCCTTTCCTGCAGAGCGATAAGTAAGGCATACGGCGCCCAGAAATTGTTTGCCGGCCTCGATCTGGTTATCCATAACGGGGACCGTATCGGCTTGATCGGCGCCAACGGTTCGGGCAAATCGACATTGTTGAAAATTCTCTGCGGCCGCGAGGAACCTGACAGCGGTGCTGTCGACAGGCGCAGCAACCTGGTTATCAGCCACCTTGATCAGGGGGATATATTTCTTGAGCACCTGGGACCGTTGGAAAATCTTCTAGAGGCCCTACAGTCCTCACCCCTTCCCGAGGCCCAGAAACTGAACCGGGCCCAGGCGCTGCTCAGCAGGATTGAAATCGAGGACCAAGGCCGGCCCGTCTCTCTCTTGTCCGGTGGCTGGCGCAAGCGGCTCTCCATTTGTCGAGCACTGGTCAATGAACCGGACCTGCTGGTCATGGACGAGCCCACCAATCACCTCGACATCGCGGGCATACTCTGGCTGGAACGGCTGATTGGCAGCAATTCGGTTCTGAGTCCGTCCACCTTTGTGGTGGTCAGCCACGACCGTCGTTTTCTGGAAAACTGCACCAACAGAACCGTCGAACTTGGTGCCACCTATCCCAGCGGAACCTTCCAGGTTGACGATACCTATTCCGGCTTCCTTGAGAAGAAAGTGCAATTCCTCGATCAGCAGCACAAACTCGAAGAGAAGCTGGCCAATAAAGTCCGCCGAGAGACTGAATGGTTGAGAAGGGGGCCAAAGGCCCGCACCACCAAGGCCAAATATCGTATCGAGGAGGCCCATCGGCTGCACGAACAGCTTGATTCGTTGCAGAAACAGACCCGGGCTGCTGGCGACATCGGCATAGATTTCAGCGCCACCGGCAGGAAAACGAAGAAACTAATGGAAGTGCGCAATCTGAGGCTGACCGTGGACAAGAAAGTGCTTTGCCAAGATCTCAATTTCACGGTTTCGCCGGGCACCAGAATAGGGCTGGTCGGCCCCAACGGCTGCGGCAAGTCCAGCCTCTTGAATCTGCTCTATGAATGCGCCGGAGGGGAGACTGAAGTGGAGCAGGGCATGGTGAAGGTTGCCGAAAATCTGGCGGTGGCCAGCTTTACCCAGGACAGGAGAACGGTTAATCCGCACACAAGCCTGCGCCGGGCACTGGCCCCCGAGGGCGATGCGGTGGTCTTCAGGGGCCGCTCACTGCATGTGGTGTCCTGGGCCAAAAGGTTTCTGTTCAGGCCTGATCAACTCGATACGCCGGTGGGAACTTTGTCGGGTGGGGAACAGGCCCGGATCCTGATTGCCGATCTGATGCGTCAGCCGGCAGATATCCTGCTGCTCGATGAACCAACCAATGACCTCGATATAGGCTCTCTGGACGTGTTGGAAGAGAGTCTGGTGGAGTTCGAGGGAGCCGTTCTCCTGGTCACCCATGACCGCTACCTGCTCGATCGTGTCTGCGATGCGGTCCTGGGCTTCCTCGGAGGCGGCAAGATTGCCATGTTTGGGGACTACCTGCAGTGGCTCAAGGCATTGAGCGAGGGGAGTGCCGCTTCAGACAGGCAGGTGAAAAGCGAAAAGAAAAAATCGCTGGAGGAAAAGGCCCGAAAACCAGGTCGTCTCTCCTATCTCGAGCAATTGGAATATGACCGGATGGAAGACGATATTCTTGCCGGCGAGCAAACCTGTGCAGAGTTGGAAAAAAAGATAGAAGACCCGGCGCTGGCAACCGACCCCGTCGAACTGCAGTCGGTGTGGGAGCAACTTGATCAGGCCCGGCAGAAGGTTGAGCAGCTGTACCTGCGCTGGGATGAGCTGGAGCGGAAAAAGGCGCAGTAAACGGGCAACTCGACAATCATCCTGCCTGCAGGACACAGATATGACTCGAATCATACATCTCGCGCAGATCAAAGACATCTGTAAGAACATGGATTTTGGACCGCTCATCGAGGAAGGCTTCGCTGCCTATTCAGCCGGCAGAGTGGTGGTTCCGCCGGTGGGGGAGATGTCGTTTGGCGCACCCCCGGGCGATACCCATATTAAATACGGCTATATCAGGCACGACGACTGTTTCGTGGTCAAGATTGCCTCCGGGTTTTATGACAACCCCCTGCACGGGCTGCCCTCCAATTCCGGTCTGCTGCTGGTGTTCTCCCAGAAAACAGGGCTGCTGCAGACCATTCTCCTTGATGAGGGCTACCTGACCGACGTGCGGACCGCGGTAGCAGGGAGGATCGCGGCGAAATACCTGGCTCCCCGGGAGGTAAAGGCGATCGGTATTTTGGGGACGGGTATTCAAGCACGTCTGCAGGCGCTTGAATTGAGATCCCTGACACCCTGCAGAGAATTGGTGGTCTGGGGACGAAGCAAAAAGAGGCTCGAGGACTACCGCACCGATCTCGAGCAGGAGGGGTTTTCCGTTAGCACGACAAGGGAACTGGCAGCGGTGGCCTCGACCTGTACCCTGATCGTCAGCGCTACTCCATCAGCTACGCCGTTGCTGACTGCTGAACAGATCAGGCCGGGAACCCATATCACGGCCATGGGCTCGGACACGCCGCGCAAACAGGAACTTGACCCGGCTATCCTCGCCCGGGCCGACCTGGTGGTCGCCGACTCCATCTCCCAATGCCGGGAGCGGGGCGAAATCTACAAAGCGCTTGAAGCGGGCACTCTGCAGGAGGATGAGATTATAGAACTGGGCGAGATCATCAACGGCAGGGTTCGGGGGCGCACTGCAGACGACCAGATAACGGTTGCCGATCTGACCGGTGTGGCGGTCCAGGACATTCAGATTGCCAAGGCGGTCTGTGCAGGGCTTGGCGAGGAAGAGGAGTAGGTCAATGGTCATCTATCGTTCGATTCGGGGCCTGAGCCCGCCAGTTCCTTTCGATCAGGCGGTGTTGGAGGGCTTTAGCGCTGATGGCGGGCTGTTTGTGCCGGATCCTGTTCCCCGGCTCTCTGACGTTCGACTGCAGCACTGGAAGTCGCTTGGCTATGTGGATTTGGCCAAAGAAGTAATGAGCTGCTACATTGACCCGGAGGTCGTCCCGAAGCAGGACCTGGGACGTCTTCTGGTTGACAGCTTCACCGCCTTCGAGCACCCTGATCCGCCTCTCGTGCCTCTTGACAAGGACGGCCAGAGCTGGATCCTGGAGCTCTTTCATGGACCGACGCTGTCGTTCAAGGACATAGCCATGGGGTTTCTGATCAGGATGATGGACTATCTTCTCGACAGAAACGATGAACGATTGTCACTCATTCTGGCCACCACCGGGGATACCGGACCAGCTGCCGCCTATGCGGCGGCGGGCAGAGAGCGGATAAACTGCTGGCCGCTGTATCCGGCTGGAATGATTTCCCTCGAGCAGGAGATGCAGATGACAACTGTGGGGGCCGCGAATGTCTGTCCGGTGGCGGTACAGGGCTGCTCCAATGGAGGTGACGACCTCGATGTGGTGGTGGCCAGGTTGTTTGGCGATGAACCGCTCAAAAAGCGGTTGAAACTTTCCAGCGTCAACTCGATCAATATCGGCCGGGTGCTGATGCAGACGGTTCATTACTTTTACGCCTATTTCAGAGTCGCTGAACGGTTCGGTGATCCCCTGATTTTTTCCATACCAGCCGGGGCTTTTGGAAATTTTTGCGGAGGTGCCCTGGCCAGGGCGATGGGGCTGCCGATTCAGTTCGTCTGCGCCACCAATAAAAATGGGACACTGCACCGTATTTTTTCACAAGGCGTGTTTGCCAAACGGCCGCTCCGCCACAGCCTGTCCTCGGCCATTGACATCGTCGTTCCCTACAATTTCTGGCGCTTCCTCTACCTTGCCAGCAGCGGGGATGCTGAGCTCGTCAACAGGGCCGTTGTCGAGTTCGAGCGCGACGGGACGGTACAGTTTGACGATGCTCTGTATGACAAACTGCGGTACGGTGTTGTCTCAACCTCGGTTTCGGACGCCCGCACCCTGTCCACCATGAGCGATCTCTTCCAGCGCACCGGATATCTTCTCGATCCTCATGGAGCGGTGGCGGTAGCTGGGGCAGAGCAGTGCAGAGAGAAGTTTGCCGCTGACATTGCGTGTGTGAGTGTGGCGACCGCCCACCCGGCGAAATTTCCAGAGGTGATCAAACAGGCCCTGCCCGCCGTTAGGCAGCTTCCCGAAGCCGCTCTGCACCCGTCCATCGAAATGGCGAAACAGGCCGCTGCCAGGCTATTGACCTGCCGCCTGGAAGAGCTCGAGCACCGCTTGCAGGAAGAAATCGAAACCAGCTTGAGGGGCTGAAATTCGCATGAATACCGCAGGCAGCGACGAGTGATGGCACATTTCACGGTATTGAACAGACCCGAAATCGAACGAATTCTGAGGCGCTATGATCTCGGCAGGCTTCTCTCCCATACTGCCATGGATGGGGGACTGGCTAATTCAAGCGTGAGGATCACCACAGAGTCCGGGGCCTACGTCCTCTCGGTCTGTGATGAAAAACAGATGGATGAGATTTCCCTTCTGTGCACGGTGCTCGGCTATCTCAAGCAGCATGAATTCCCCTCTACCAGACTGGTTCCCGCCAGGAACGGAGAACCCTGTATCGACTATCAGGGAAAACCGCTCTATCTCAAGCAGTACATCGCTGGTGAAGTGGTTGAAAAATTAACTGCCTCGCAGCTTTTCGAGGTCGGAGCCGCGCTGGCCAGACTGCATGAGATTCCACCCTTTCCCGGACTGCCGCAACGCTTCTCCTATGGACTCGAATGTTTCGACGAACTCGAGGGCCGGGCATCGGCAGAGTCTTATTATCGCTGGCTGGCTGAGTGCCGAACCCGGGTGCTGGAGACCAGGAGCGAATCGTTGCCGAGAGGATTTGTGCATGGCGACCTGTTTTTCGACAACCTGCTTTTTGCCGAGGGCAGACTCGCGGCCCTGCTCGATTTCGAGGAGGCCTGCTACTATTACAAGATTTTTGACATCGGCATGACTGCCGTCGGCTGCTGTGCTCCGCAAGGCGTATTTTCCCTGGAGCTTACCGCAGCGCTCGTAGACGGATATCAATCCAGACGAACGCTGGAGGCCGAAGAGCGGCAACTGCTGCAGCTGCATGTCGAATATGGGGCGGCGGCCACCTCTTTCTGGCGCTATCGGCAATATCACATCAGAAATCCCGATCCGCTGATGAAGGACCACTACCTGGCCATGGTGGCGATTGCCAACCGGGTGCAGTCATTTACCAGTAAGTCGTTCATCGACACGCTGTTCACTCGTGACAGCACAGCTTGAAGCCGGCTTAGGGCGAAAAAGACAAACGGTCCGCACATAAATATGCAAACCCGAAAAGTTGTCTTTTCTGCCAATCGCCACGTTGTGAGAGAAAATTTTATCCTCGGAATATCAATACTATGGTTGAGGTGAAATTTTTGCCCACGTCTGGAAAGCGAACGAAAATCCTCATTTCACCAAGTGCTCGGCCATCGATCTTCTTGACAAGAGCAGCCCGACTTGGTTCTATTCCGTGTCACCCCAATGTTTCCCCGCAGTGTGAATGATGGCGGGGATATGATCGAAAACCACCTTATCAAAAAGGAGAATCAGATGAGAAAGACGTTAATGTTGTCCGTCATTGGCGGCGCGGTTGCCGGCCTGTTTCTGTTCGGCCAGGTTATGGCCGCCGATCTGAAGATCGGCATAATGGTGCCGACCACCGGTTCCGAGGCGACCTCCGGCAAGGATATGGAGAACGCCATCAAGCTTGCGGCCATGGAAATCAATGAAGGCGGCGGTGTTCTGGGAATGCAGATCGAGACCATGACCGGTGACGATGCCTGTGACCCGCAGCAGGGTACGGCTGCTGCCAGCAAACTGGTCTCCGCCGATGTTGCCGCCGTGGTCGGCGGCTACTGCTCGGGCGCGACCCTGCCCACATGGGGAACGCCTACCAGATCAACTCCACCGGTTTTGATCAGGTGGCTACCGCCGTTGAGCTCTTCGAAAAGCAAGGGGCCCAGAAGATCGCCGTTATTCATCAGGGCGACGGCTACTCCGAGGATCTGGCCAAACTGACCAGGGACAAGTGGACCGAAATGGGCAAGGAAGTGGTTGCCTATGAAGTTGTAAACAAGGGCGAGCAGGATCATTCCGCGCTGGTTACCAGGATCAAGTCCAAGGCACCCGACGCGGTATTCTGGACCGCCTATTATGCCGACGGCGCCCTGCTTATCAAACAGCTGCGCCAGGCCGGCTACCGTAACCTGATCGCCGTGGGCGACGGGTCCAATTCTCCGAAACTGCTGGAGATCGCGGGCAAAGCCGCCGAGGGCGTCTACTGTTTTTCCAACCCGACGGTCGATTATCTGCCGGCCGCCAAGGATTTTCATGCCAACTACAAGAAAACCTTCAACCAGGAGCCCGATGCGTATGCCGCCTTGGCCTATGACGGCATGAAACTGATGGCCGATGCCATCAATCGGGCCGGGTCCACCGACAAGGATGCCATCATCAAAGCGCTTGGTGAAACCACCTCATTTACGGGAATAGCCGGTCCGGTTTCCTTTACCGACAAGAATACTCTGGCCCGCAGCAACTTCGTGACGCTGATCGCCAAGGACGGTAAATGGATGCTGAGTGAGTAGGGAGCATCAGCGCAACAACTGCTATAAAGAAAACGTTAACGGGGAAGGATGCAGAGCATGCGTCCTTCCTCTCTGTTTTCTTCTCCAGCACCATGAACGTTAGTGATCGGGATGTGCATGGTGCCGCTATGCCTTGCTGATATCTCATGTCAATCCAGGATATCTTACTGCAGCAACTGGCCAACGGTCTGATACTGGGCTCGTTCTATGCCCTGGTGGCGCTGGGCTATACGATGGTCTACGGCATCATCAAGCTGTTGAATTTCGCCCACGGCGATCTCTACATGATCGGCGCCTTTATCGGCTTTCTCGTGCTCTCCGTCCTCAGCCCGCTGATCGGCGACAGCTGGATGGGAATACTATGTTCCATGGTGCTCAGCATGATCGCCGTGGGCCTTTTGGGGGTGCTTATCCAGCGGATTGCCTACCAGCCCATGCTCACTGCCCCCCGACTTTCTATATTGATTACCGCCCTGGCGGTATCGATGATTCTCTCCAACGGGGTGATGGCCTTTACCGATGGTGAGTATCTCGCCTTCAGCACCGATCTTGGTTACGAGGGACTGGAACTCGGCAACGTCTTCATCACCTATACGCAGATGGTACTGGTCGGAGCGGCCGCCTTGCTCATGACCGGACTCTACCTGTTCGTGCATCGGACCATGTACGGCAAGGCGATGCGGGCCATCGCCATCGATCAGGACGCCTGCCGTCTGATGGGCATCCATGTCAATCGGATCATCGCCCTTACCTTTTTCATCGGCACCTCGCTGGCGGCCAGTGCCGGGATCATGGCCGGCACCTATTACGGTTCGATCCATTTTTTTATGGGTTTCGTTATTGGCCTGAAAGCGTTTACCGCTGCGGTAATAGGGGGGATCGGCTCGATTCCCGGTGCCATGCTGGGCGGTCTGCTGCTGGGGCTGCTCGAATCCTTCGGCACCCAGATCCCATTCATCGGCACGGAATGGAAAGATGTGTTTTCCTTTGGAATTCTGATCCTGCTGCTGGTGTTCAAGCCCACCGGTATCCTGGGCAGAACAGAGATCGAGAGGATGTAGGCATGGACCGCATCGATTCCAAGGCGCCCACATCCGCGGAGGTCACTCACCCCGGGGGACCTTTGAGGTGGCTCGAATCCCAGAAGAATCGGCTCATTGTTCTTTCGGTTCTGGCCCTTATGGCCATGTTTTTACCACTGATCTCAAACAATTATGTTCTCGAGGTAATGACCAATGTCTGGTTTTATGTGATGCTCTGTCTCGGGCTCAATATCGTCGTCGGCTATGCCGGCCTGCTCGATCTCGGCTATGCTGCGTTTTTCGCGGTTGGCGCCTATACCACGGGAATATTGACCTCACACTTCGGGGTTAACTTCTGGCTGACCATCCCGGCGGCCGTGTTCTTTTCAATCTGCGCCGGGGTGATTATCGGCGGCCCGACCCTGCGGCTGCGCAGCGACTACCTGGCAATTGTCACCCTGGGATTTGGCGAGATTGTCAGAATCATTGCCAGAAATCTTGAGATCACCGGGGGCGCCAGCGGCCTGATCGGCATCGAAAAACCCTCCCTCTTCGGTTTTGAAATCAGTCAGATCTCTCATTTTTATTACGTCTTCCTGGTCCTGGCCTGCCTGGCCTGTTTCGTCAGTTACCGGCTTCAGCACTCCCGGTTGGGACGGGCCTGGCAATATGTCAGGGAAGACGAGGACGCGGCCGAAGCGATGGGCATAGACAGGGTTGCGATAAAGCTCTACGCCTATGTTATCGGGGCCATTTTCGGCGGGGTTGCCGGCTGCTTCTTTGCCGCCAAGATGACCGCTATTTCTCCGGAAACGTTCACCTTCCAGCAGTCCGTGCTGATCCTTCTCGGGGTGGTGCTCGGCGGCATGGGCAAAATCCCCGGCGTCATAATTGGCGCTTTCGCCCTGGTTCTTTTTCCCGAAGTATTCCGTGATCTCGGCTCGTCGCGCATTCTGGTATTTGCCATCGTCATGCTGGTCATCATGCTCTACCGGCCCGAGGGCATCTGGCCCGAGAAAAAATCTTAGATGATACGCGAGGAAAGGTAGCGAATCGATTTTATGGCGCTTTTGAAGGTTGAAAATTTGGGTTTGAGTTTTGCCGGCCTGCAGGTGATCAAGGAACTGAGCTTCTCGGTTGAGAAGGGTTCCATAGCCAGTCTCATCGGCCCCAACGGTGCAGGCAAGACCTCGGTGTTCAACTGTCTGACCGGATTTTACAAACCCAACAGCGGCCAGAGTATCTTCGATGGCAAAGGGGTCACCCGCAAACGACCCTATAAAATAACCCGCCGGGGCATGGCCCGCACCTTCCAGAACCTGCGGCTGTTCAAGAAGATGACGGTACTGGAGAATGTCATGTCCGGCATGCACTGCCGCACCAGTGCAGGAGCCCTCGGTGCCATCCTGCGGACCGGAGCGCAGCGGCGGGAGGAAGCCGAAATTAGAGAATTCTGCGAATCCTGCCTCGATTTTGTCGGCATCCTCGATGAAAAAGACAGAACCGCCTCCAATCTCTCCTACGGTCACCAGCGCCGGGTCGAGTGGGCCCGGGCCCTGGCCACCAGACCCAAACTGCTGCTCCTGGACGAGCCGGCAGCCGGGCTCAACTTTGATGAGAAACAGCAGC
>JARRLH010000090.1:0-18428 GCA_037387205.1 Desulfofustis sp. | reverse complement strand
CACCACCCCCGGAGCTTCCGCCATGGCCGGACCGGGCCTTGCAGAAGTATGTGAGACGGTGGGCATTCCACCGATTCTGGGGTTGGGCGCTTGCGTCGACAACAGCAGGATTCTGATGGCCGTGTCCGAGATGGTAAAGACCGGCGGCCTGGGCGAGTCGATCGCCGATTTGCCGGTAGCCGGCTGCGCTCCGGAATGGATGAGTGAAAAGGCAATTGCCATCGGTCAGTACTTCGTCGCCAGCGGTGTTTATACCGTGTTCGGCCATACCTTCCCGATCACCCAGCAGACCAGCTTCAAGAAATTGCTGTTCAACGATCTCGAGGAGAAGGGTTTCGGCAAGTGGGGATTTGCCGATACGCCGCACGAAATGGCCCGCCTGATGATCGCCCATATCGACAAGAAGCGCAGCGAACTGGGGATTGACAAGGCCAGGGAACGGGTCCTGATGGATATGTCGGACCGGCGATCGCTGGCGGCCAACGAATAGTCACGCAGAAAGACCGAATAAGTTCAGCGGTCTCCTTCCATACGGCCGGTCCCGGTGGTATAGTGTGCCATCGAGACCGGCCGTTTTGTATTAATTTCAGATATCTTTCAGCCACTTCGGCCGAAGGCGGAGAGGCATACCGAGGGAACGGGGCCTGCATGCAGAAAGCTGCTGTGTTCGATCAGACCTATCGACAGTACCTGGCCAAGATCGGCGCCATCGATTATCTGTCCAGGGCCGATCTGCTTGGGGTTGAAGTGGATGGTAGTGCCCTGATTATTCCTCTTTACCACCGATCTTATGCGGTTTCCAGCAAGGGCATTGAGGGACTCGGGGGAGTAGCGGTGAACGATGCGGTCCGGGTGATACTGGCCAAATATGTACTCACCTGCCCCATCCCGCTACCGCCGCTTTCAGGCAAATGGATGACCTATCGTGAGTTTCGTGGCGCGGGCCCGCTGGTTTCCTATTTCACCAGCACGACCAAGAAGAATATAGAGCTGCATTTTTCCGGCGCCAAAGAGCGCTTGGAAATGCGCTGCAGAGAGCTTGGTGGTCGGATCGAGGACAACAATTCCTACGAGCTATCTGTGTGGTTGCAGGCTCTGCCGCGCATTCCCGTGGTGCTCAACTTCAACGACGCCGACGATATGTTTCCGGCATCCTGTTCCATTCTCTACCGGGCCTCGGCCGAGCACTTCCTGGATATGGAGTGTCTGGCCATGACCGGCACCCTGCTCGCCGGCCTGCTGCTCAAAACATAGTGGGGAAAGGGAAATATGGGACTGCCTTCTCACCCTGCCTCATCCAGATTTTCGCTCCAGTTTCTTGGTTGGCTGGCGGTGTTCGGCTCTGCCTTCTGCTTCTACCTGGCAACAGCGATAATCCGCTGGGCCGACGGGGTGGTCGCGATTGACAGCGCCTATTTTACCTTCAGCAGATTTTTACTTGGTTTTATCGTCGTCTGCTCTACCATGCTCATCGGCCGGCAAAGGCTGAAGCCGCGCAGATATCATTTTCTGATCGGCCGCACAGTCTCCAACACGGTGGCGGTGTTCTGTTTCTATAAGGCGGTGGAGGTGGGTTCCCTGGCCGAGGCCAATATCCTCAACATGACCTATCCGCTCTTCGTCGCTATTTTTTCATGGTTTTTAGTAAGAGACCAGCGTGACAAGCTGGCGCTGGGCATCGTCGGGGTTGCGTTTGGTGGAGTCTGGCTGATTTTGGCACCCGGGTCGATGTCTACCGAACTGGACAGCCTCTGGGGGCTTTGCTCCGGGTTTTTTGCGGCCTGGGCAATGATCTACCTTAATCTGAGCAGACGTTATCACGATTCTCAGACAATTCTGTTTTTCATGTTCGGCCTGGGGGCAGCAGCAATTTTTGCATTGTTCAGAGAGGCTATATTCTGGCCCTCGCCGCTTGAATTTAACTATCTATTCTGGTGCTCGGCCGCAGGGGTGCTGGGGCAATATCTTCTGACCTATGGGTTTCTCTTTGTCACCGCCGTCGAAGGTTCAATCATCTCATCGAGTCGAATTCTGCTGGCGGCGCTGACGGGCTCTTTTCTGGTGGGCGACCCGCCGTTAATGCTCAGCGGCTGGATGGGGGCGCTGCTCATATTTGGCGCCAACTCAATGCTTGCTCTCAGAAGAGCTGCCCTGAACAGAGAGCAGCCTCAAAAATAGGTCGTGCTCACTCAGGTGATATCAAGCAAGGTGAACAGGGCGCTGTGATCGAGGTCGGCGCCGCCCTGCTCGATCAAGCGATCGTAAAGCTCTCTGGACAGGGAGGTAGCCGGCATATCAAGGCCCAGGGTGGCAGCAAATTCGAGCGCCTGGTGCATATCCTTGCGCTGGGTGGTGCAGCGAGCGCCAAGGGAGTAATCGCCGTCCACCATTCGTTTGCCGTGCACTTCGAGAATTCGCGAGTCGGCAAATCCGCCCTGCAGGGCCTGCCGGACCCGGGCTGGATCGACGCCGGCGGCCTTGGCCAGCGCCAGTGCCTCTGCCGCGGCTCCGATATTGAGCCCGACAATTACCTGGTTGGCCGCCTTGGCTACCTGCCCGGCCCCAGGTGCTCCGACATGGGTGATTCTCTCACCTAGAACCTCCAGGATCGGCAGGGCGCTGCCGTAGGCATCATCGCTGCCCCCCGCCATGATGGTGAGACTGCCAGATTCAGCCCCGATGGTGCCCCCGGAGACTGGGGCATCAACATAGAAAGCGCCCTTCTCAGAGACCAATTCGGCGAAGCGACGAGTCTGGATCACCGAGGTGGTGCCCATATCGATAACCAGGCTGTGTTTTCTGAGGGTGCGGTTAATTCCATTGTCGCCCAGCAGCACCGTCTCGACTGCCGCCGTGTCAGCCACCATAATGATGACCACATCGGCGCGAGCGGCCACCTGTGCGGGGGTTTCCAAAGGCGTTGCTCCCGCTTCAGCGAGTTCCGTTCGCGGCGGAACCGAACGGTTGGTGACAAATAGGTCGAATCCAGCCCTGATGAGGTTGCGGCACATGGGCTTGCCCATCAAGCCCAGTCCAATGAAGCCAATTTTTCGAGTCCGTTGGTTTTTCATAAGTGGCCCTGTGCTGCTGGCGGTTGCTGTCTGGAGCGTATTGCTGCTCTGAGAGGATTGGCTACCATCCTAAACCCGCTCGTTTAATACGGTAATCTCCCATTTCTAAAGTAGTTTTAAGGTGAGCCATTTGCAAAACGATCTTGTCGCCCACACTCTGCGTTATGCTCAAAATTTTATCCTCGGAATATCAACCATATACCTGTGGCAAAATTTCTCGCCTGCCTTGATTTTTGAACGAAAATCTTAGTTTTGCAAAAGGCTCAGGTGAAAACGAAATAGCACAGAATCGCCGAGCCGGCAATTCGTTTTCCTGTGCTTGACTGATCGGCGCGACCTGCATCTGCGTCAGGAAACCGCGAGGTGACTGAACACCGATCTGGCAACCATTCTGCCGGCTTCAGTGGTTATCTCCTCAGTGATGAAATCGGTGAATTGCTCTGCGTCGATGGCCATTTCCTTGTTGCGCTCTTCGAGCCGGGTGATGGCAGCCGCATCGGCCAGACTTACGGCCTCCCGTGAGGTAGTTGTGCGTCCGTTTTTAAGGGCTTCGAGCAAAGCGCACACCTCGTTGCGGATCTCTTCGTTCGCTCCCAGGTTTTCAAGAATCTTCGCCGCGGTCGACTGGTTGCCTGAATCATCGGCCTCGATATCTTTCAGATAGGCCGCGCACAATACAACAGCTAAATTTACGCCTTCCTGCTGAGCTATTTTTTCGGCGTAGCGTGCGATGCGGGAAAGATGGCCGATGCGCTTGAAGTCGGTTTTGTAATGACGCTTCATTTCCACCGCGACCTTGTCCTTTAACAGGTTGTCCTGGGCGCCGACAAATTCTTCGGGGAGGGTCCCAATGCACTGCTCGGCAAATTTGCAATAGGCGGCGCAGCCGAAATCCATTCTCGGATTGACAAACCGCTGGCCACATTGGCTGCATGATCTGGTCGTGTCGTCTTTGTAGAATTCCACTGACTTACCGCACTTCGGGCAGTTCACTTCATAGATGGCTTCCGCTGTCCAATACTGCATGTCCTGACCGGGGCATTTCATGATTGTATCCTCTGTAGGAGAATTCATCGTTGAATTGTGTTATTTATGCGGATAAGATAACAACTCAAGCCGTTCTTGCCTTGATTTAGGTCAAAAATATGACATTTCTACCGTTTCCCAACCTTAGTTCCCCGATCTTCTGAAATATTCCGACTCCGGTGAGAAATTGATATCGATTCCGATTGGTTAAGGAGCTTTGCAGGGTATGGGTAAAAATATGAATTTTATAAAGATAGACGATTGACAAAAAGACGCGACTAACAGTACTATAAGGATGATTTAAGATTGTCTTAAAAAAGTTTGATTATAGGCAATCAGGCTTACGCCTTTTCTTGTTTTGCGAGACCTGAGCGGCTGCCAGGCGAAGGAATTTCGACTTCGCTCAGCAGCCTCGAATAGAGCACGATCGAAATACTGTTATTTGAACTCTGTGGGGGTGGCGTCGACATGACGCAGCCTCTTTTTATCTTCTGAACTTCTGCGGAAATCTCTTTAACCGCATGTTTTGAGATGTGTTCTGATACTGTTTTGAACTGCTTAGAGAGGCAACTTCAAGTGAGCAAGAGGAGGTTAAATGGAAGCCACGACCAGTACTTTTTCCCCCCCATCCCACCTGATTGCAGAAATTGACCCGCCCAAAGGAACTAATCTAGACACCTTTCTTGACAAGGCTCTGAAAATCAGGGGCCGGGTGGCGCGCGTCAGAGTAACCGACAACGAGCATGCCATTCTGCACATGTCACCACTGGCGCCGTGCCTGGCGCTCAAAAAGAAGGGTGTTGAACCAAGCATGGTAATCAACGGCCGGGACCGCAACCGGCTGTCGTTCCAGGGGGACCTGCTGTGCGCCGCGACGATGGGAATCAACGACGTCGTTCTCAAGGAGGGCCACGACCCCAAAGAGGGGGACCAGCCCATGGCCAGAACGAGCGGTGATCTGGACCTGGAAACCATGCTGACCTGTGTTTCCTCGATGAATGCTGGCAAGGATCTGGCCGGAGAGGAGTTGGATGGAGGGACCAACTTCAACATCGGTGTCTATATTGAACTCTCAGATGATGTCAATTTCAACCGGGAGCGGGCCGAATATTTCCTGAAACTAAAAGACTTCGGGGTACAGTCTGTGACCCTGGGGCCCACCTACGATCTTAATATCGTTGAACAATTCCAGCCTTTTGCCGAGCAGACCGGGATAAAGCTCTACAGTTCACTGATGTTTTTAAAATCGGTGACCATGATCCGTTATCTCAACAATCTGCCTGGCGTCCCCTCCATTCCCCAGGAGTTTCTGAAAAAAATGATGGGGGCGACGGACAAGAAAAATGCCGGTATGGAAGTTGCCGCCGATTTTCTCAAGGAACTAATCCCTATCAGTGACGGAGTCGTGCTGCTTTCCTTGGGGCTGCATGACAAGATGACGGACTTTCTCGATCTCATTGAACGATAGCGAAACGTGCTGAAGAGCGACGACGAAAGATCTCCTTTGCGCAAGACTCTGCCGGAGGTAACAAATGAGCTCGGATCTCACCTCTATCTCTACCAGATTCTTGAAGAAACCCCCAATGGTGTGATGGTGGTCAGCCTCGATCATCAGGTGCTTTATGCCAACCCGGCGGCCAACCAGCTGCTCGGAGTCGGCTACAGGGAACTGACGGATATCGACCTGGAACGACTGCTGGGTGAGGAGAATCAGTGGTTCTTCTACCAGATCGGCCAGTTTTTCGACAATCTGGCGGAAATGGACCGGACGAAAATACGGCACGAAATAGAGATCACCACCGGTGAAAATCAGCGAAAGATCCTCGACGCGGTCCTCATCTATCCCCCTTCTTCGCCGGCCTATTACCTGATGTACCTTATTGACATCACCCAGCGCAAGAAGCTGGAGGGTGAGCTGCGCAGACGCAATACTTTTTTCAACAATCTGATTAACTCCTCGGTTGACGGCATCATTGCCGCCGACATGAACGGCAAGCTGATTCTCTTCAACGAAGCGGCGCTGACGCTGCTTGGCTATCATGATGACGCCAGCCTGGAACGACTGCATGTGACCAGCCTCTACCACGATGGGCTGGCCTACGAGATAATAAAACGGATGCGCAGCGATGAGTTTGGCGGCAAGGGCAAACTCCTGTATCATGAACTCAGTGTCCGGCACAAGGACGGTCATGAGATACCGGTAAGATTTGCCGGCGGCATCATCTACGACAAGGACAAGGAGATCGCCACCTTTGGAATTTTCACCGATCTGCGTGACATTATCAAGATCGAGAAGGATCTCGAACAGACCCACAACATGCTCATGCAGTCTGAGAAAATGGCGGGGCTGGGCAGGCTGGCGGCCGGCGTCGCACATGAGATCAACAACCCGATGTCGGGCATCATGCTCTATGCCAATCTGATCAAGGAAGAACTCGGTGAAGACCATAGCGTGTCCCCCGATCTGGAAACCATCATCAACGAGGCCGAACGCTGCAAGGTGATCGTCGCCGACCTGCTCGAATTTTCCCACCAGACCAGGTACGAGATGGAACCCATCGACATCAACGAGGTGGTTCAGAAAACCCTGGGAATTTTGAGCAACCAGCCGCTGTATCACAATATTAAATTCAACCTCAACCTGGCTGCAGAACTGCCTCCCATTCTGGGTAATTCGATCCGGCTCAACCAGGTGATTATGAATCTCATGGTCAATGCCGCCCAGGCAATGAAAGGTGAGGGGACCATAAGCATCACCAGCAGGGCTCGGGCTGGAAACGACATCAACGAAATTCTGATCAGCGACACCGGTCCGGGTATTGAGGAGGAATTGAAGGAAAAGATTTTCGAACCGTTTTTCACCACTAAAACCACCGGCGAAGGAACCGGCCTCGGGCTCTCGGTTTCCTACGCCATTGTCAAAGAACACCAGGGAACCATCAAGGTGAGTTCCGGTCCCGGAAAAGGGGCGCTGTTCACCCTGAGGTTTCCCGCCGTTGTGGACACCTTGAAAGGAGAGCACCATGAGCAACACACAGATCTCACCGCAGCAGGGGAATAAAAAGTTTCTCCTAAAACTCGAGGAAAGGGGCGTCGATGTCCAGGCCTGCTACCAGTGCGGGCGCTGCTCTGCGGGGTGTCCGATCACTGAATTCTTCGACCTGACCACCATGGAGGTGGTCAGGCTAGCCGCCTACGGCATGGAGGAAAGGCTTCTCGCCTCCAAGGCCATCTGGCTTTGCGCCGCCTGCGAGACCTGCGCCACCCGCTGCCCCAACGATATCGAAATTGCCGTGTTGATGGATGTGCTGCGCGAGCTGGCTCTGAGGAAAGGAGTAACGCCCGCTGAACCGAGAATTCAGATGTTCCATCAGTGCTTCCTCGGCTCGATAGAAAACTGGGGCAGAGCCTACGAGGTTGGTCTTATCGCCGGCTACAAAATGAAATCAAAGGATTTCATGGGCGACATGAAAGTGGGCATGAAGATGTTTTCCCAAGGAAAGTTGAGTCTCAAGCCGCACTCCATCAAAGGAAAATCCGAGATAAAGAAGATTTTCTCGGGGAAAGGAAAGGAGTATGAGCGATGAAATTATCCTATTACCCTGGCTGCTCGCTGCACGGGACAGCACTTTTCTATGACAAGTCGGTGCAGGAGGTGTGCGGTCAACTAGACATTGAGCTGCTTGAACTTCCCGACTGGAACTGCTGCGGCGCTTCCTCGGCCCATATGACCAATCATGAGATAGGCATGCGGCTGCCCATCCGCAACCTGCTGCTGGCCGCCGAACTCGGACATGATGTCCTGGTGCCCTGCGCTGCCTGCTTTCAGAGGCTCAAAGCGGCCGAAAAAAGCCTGAAGGAGGATCCCGGATACTGGGATGTTGCCGGCTATCCAGCGGATTTAAAAATCATCCACATCTCGTCGCTACTGGCAGATGAACAGATAGCACAGAAAATCCGGCGGAACATCAAGATCAGGCTTGAGGGCCTCAAGCTCGCCTGTTATTACGGCTGTCTGTCCCTGCGTCATCCGAAAATTACCGGTGTCAGCAACTACGAGCAGCCCGAAACGCTCGAGACCATCGTCTCCAGTGTCGGCGCTCAGCCGGTCGCCTGGTCGCATAGGACAGAATGCTGTTCCGGATCTCTTATAGTGGCCAGGCCCGATATCGCCCAGAAATTGGTGGGAGACATCGTCGCAGCGGCTTTACGGGCCGGAGCCGACGGTCTGGTAACCGATTGTCCCATGTGCCAGGTAAATGTTGAAAGCAGGCAGTTCGATCTGAGCAGTACCGATAATCTTCCGGTCTTTTTCGGTACCGAGCTGATCAGCGCCGCCCTGAACGGGCAGTATCCTGCGAAACAGGAAAAAATGCATCTGGTTGATGCCGATATTCTAACAAATGTCATAAAGACAGTTCCTCAGTCCAGGGAGGAAACCGTATGACTCAAAATCCTCAAATTGACTTGTCCCCCGCATCCACCGGTGCGGTGATGGTTGTCGGCGGCGGCATCAGTGGCATGCAGTCGGCCCTTGATCTGGCAAATTCGGGTTTCAAGGTATACCTGGTTGAGAGTTCCCCGGCCATCGGCGGCAAGATGGCCCAGCTCGACAAGACGTTCCCCACCAACGATTGCTCAATGTGTATCGTCTCACCGAAACTGGTCGAGGTCGGGCGTCATCGTAATATCGAATTGCTCACCCACAGTGATGTCGCAGCGCTGGAGGGGGAAGCGGGAAACTTTACCGCCCGGATTACCCAGCATGCACGCTATGTCGATGTCGACAAATGCACCGGTTGCGGCCTCTGCGAGCTGGTCTGTCCGGTAACCCAGATTTCCTGGTGGCCCGAGCAGCCGGAGGAAGGGGAGAAAAAGAAAAAACTCAAGGCCAAGAACAAACGGCTGATCAGCGGTCCAGGGACGCCGCAGCCGACCAGGCTGGCAAAATGGACGTTCACGGTCGACGAGGAGAAATGTTCCAAGTGCGGCAGCTGCCACCGTGCCTGCCTGCACGGTGCGGTGGCCTGGCAGAAGAAGGAGATCGCTGCGATCGACCAGGAGAAATGCACCGGGTGCGGGGCCTGCTATGTCGCCTGTCCGGAAAAATTTCAGGCGGTGACCATCAGCGAGGCTGAAGAACTTGATAAAAACCTCGGCACTGCCATCAGGGCCCGCTCAGACGAAATCAAGAAAGTGCAGGGGGAGGTTCAGAGCCCGTCAGACTGTATCCGCTGCGGACTCTGTGCGCTGATGTGCACCAAGGTTATGGGCATCGGAGCCCTGAAAATGGTAGACGGCGGTACCCCGGGTCCCGGTCATCGATGAGGCCAGCTGCGTCAGACTCAATACCGGCGAGTGCGGCACCTGTCAGGCGGTCTGCGGCGTGGGAGCCATCGACTACACCCATACGGTAAAGGAAAAAGAGATAGAGATCGGCTCGGTGATTTTTTCGCCGGGCATCGAAGTGTTCGACCCCGCCATCCGCGGCGAGTTCGGCTACGGCCTCCACAAGAACGTGGTGACCTCCATCGAGTTTGAACGGCTGCTTTCGGCTTCGGGTCCCACTTCGGGAACGGTGTCGCGTCCCGGTGACAACAAACATCCCCGCAAAATTGCCTGGATCCAGTGTGTTGGTTCCCGGGATAACAGCTGCGGCCGGGACTACTGTTCGTCGGTCTGCTGCATGTATGCCACCAAGGAGGCCTATATTGCCAGGGAGCATGACTCCTCGATCGAGCCAACGATTTTTTATATCGACATGCGTTCGTTCGGCAAAAACTTCGATACCTATATCACCCGGGCGGAAGACCATAATGTCCGTTATGTCAGGGCGATGATCAGCAGGATTTATGAGGATCCCCAGACCGGGGACCTGGAGCTCCGTTATATTGACGATCAGGGTGAGCGGCAAGCGGAGATATTTGAGATGGTGGTGCTTTCGGTCGGCATCCAGGTAGCCGAGCAGACCCAAAAACTGGCTCAGACCCTGGATATCGACATGGATGCCTACGGCTTCGCAGTAACCGACGGTTTTCGACCGATGGCCGCCTCGCGGCCCGGAGTCTATGTGAGCGGCGCCTTCAACGGTCCCAAGGACATCCCGGAGACGGTAAGTGAGGCCTCCGGCGCCGCCCAGGCTGCCTCGGTGGGGCTGGCCGCAGCCCGAAACACCCTGCTCACCGAAGAGGTACTGCCGCAGGAGAAGATAGAGGAGCCCGGCGATCCGCTGAGAATCGGCGTCTTCGTCTGCCATTGCGGCTCCAACATTGCCTCGGTGGTTGACGTGGCAGCGGTTACAGAATATGCGGCGACATTGCCCAACGTGGTGTTCGCCGACCATCCCCTCTATACCTGTTCTCAGGATTCGGTCGAAACGATCAAGGACCTGATCAAGGAGCATGATCTCAACCGGGTGGTGGTCTCCGCCTGTTCACCTTCCACCCACGAACCGCTGTTCATGTCGACGCTGCAGCAGGCGGGCATCAACAAGTATTTTTTCGACATGGCCAATATCCGTGATCAGTGCAGCTGGGTGCATCCGCTGGAGCCGGAGAAGGCCACCGAAAAGGCCAAACGGCTGATGCGCATGGCCGTTGCCAATGTTTCCCAGGCAGAGCCGCTCACGGAACTCGAGTTCGATGTCGACTCCACCCTGCTGATCATCGGCGGCGGAGTGGCTGGCATGACTTCGGCGGTTGAAGCGGCCGGCCAGGGGTTTGGCGTCTATCTGGTGGAGCAGGAAGCGGAGCTCGGCGGTCAGGTCAACCGGCTGAAACGAAGCTGGGACGGCCAGGATTTCGGGCCCTTTCTCGATGATCTCAAAGCCCGGGTCGAGGCCGACCAGAATATTCGGGTCCTGACCAGCTCGGTGGTAGTGGACCAGGGCGGCTTCGTCGGCTCCTTTGAGAGCGAGGTGATGACGCCCACCGGAGGCAGCAGAAAGATCAAACACGGTGCCACGCTGATCGCCACCGGCGCCGAAGAATACCGGCCGGATCTCTATGGTCTCAACGAGTTCGACAGGGTGCTGAGCCAGACCGATTTTGAGACCCTGATCGTCGACGACCCGGAGCGGGCCGCCGCCTGTAATTCAGTGGTCATGCTGCAGTGTGCCGGGTCGCGCTGCGCAGAGCATCTCAGTTATTGTTCGAGGATCTGCTGCAACCAGGCAGTCAAAAACAGTCTCAGGATCAAGGAAGTCAACCCCGAGGCCCGAGTCGATGTACTCTACCGTGATATGCGCTGCTACGGCCTGACCGAGCTGGACTACCGCAGGGCCCGGCAGGCGGGGGTCAATTTTATCCGCTTTGACCCGGCGCGGGCGCCAGTGATACAAACCAGCGAAGATACTATCGGGGTGACGGTATTCGATCCTTCTATCCGCATGGAGGTGCAGCTCAATCCCGATCTGCTGGTGCTGTCCACCGGTATCGTTCCGAGAGATACGGAAGAATTGGCGACCATGCTGCGGGTACCGAGGAACGACAACGGCTTTTTCATCGAGGCCCACGCCAAGCTCCGGCCGGTGGATCTGGCCAGCGAAGGAATCTTCATGGCCGGAACCGCCCATGGCCCTAAAAATGTCAGTGAGACCATAGCCCAGGCCCAGGCAGCAGTGGGGCGGGCGGCCACCATTCTGGCCAATGAAAAACTCAAGCTCTCGGGTGTGTTCTCCACCGTCATACCTGAAAACTGTGCAGTCTGTCTGACCTGCGTCCGGGCCTGTCCTTACGGGGTACCGGTGATCAACGAAGAACATACTGCCTTCATCAATCCGGCACTGTGCCAGGGCTGCGGCATCTGCGTCGCCGAATGCCCAGCCAAAACCATCACCCTGGGGCGCTTCCAGGATGAAAACATCAATGCCAAGTTGAAATCATATGGTGAAATGGAACCCGTAGCTGAGACAGGAGGAGCGTGATGGGTGATTTCAGCGCCAGTGTAATCGTCTTTGCCTGCCGTCACTGAGCCTATACTGCAGCGGACCTGGCAGGTTCGGAAAGACGTTCCTATCCACCCTCGATCAGCATTGTGATGCTGCCGTGTACGGGAAGGATAGATGAATCATTGTTGCTCAAGGCATTCGAGAACGGGGCCGACGGTGTCATGGTCATCGGCTGTCTCGAAGGCGATTGCCATTACGTCAACGGCAACATCCGTGCACGAGCCCGGGTGGAGCGGGTATATAACATTCTCGAACAGATCAATATCGGGCCGGAGCGAATCCGGATGTATAACCTGAGCGCCGGCGAGGGGGCCAAGTTTGCCGCCTTCACCAATGAGTTCGTCGGTCAGGTGGAGGACCTCGGGCCGAGTCCGATAAATCTGGCCAGAAGCAACGGATCAAAGGAGTCAGAACAGGAGGTGCAAGCGACATGATTACCGGAACTCCCAAACCCATCGAGGAAATCCTGGAGATGGTCGAGCCCTACGATAATATCATCGTGGCCGGCTGCTATGGCTGTGTAACAGTATGCCGGGTAGGAGGCGACAAAGAGGTCCAGGTGCTCTCTTCGACCCTGCGACTTGCCCGTGAGGCGGCTGGTAAAAAAATCGAGATCCGCGAGGTCTGTCTCGAGCGCCAATGCGATCCCGAATATCTGGAACCGATGCGCCCCTATATTGAGGATTATCAGGCGGTTCTGTCAATTGCCTGCGGTGCCGGGATTCAGTTTATGGCCGAAAAGTTCACTAAAACTCCGCTACTGCCGGGAATCAATACCGGATTTCTGGGGGTCACCGAACGACAGGGGGAGTGGACCGAGCGTTGCCAGGGCTGTGGTGATTGCGTGCTGCATCTGACCGGGGGGATCTGCCCGGTCACCCGCTGTGCCAAATCGATATTTCACGGCCCTTGCGGCGGATCGGTCCAGGGGATCTGCGAAGTGGACAAGGAGGTCAAGTGCGGCTGGCAGTTGATCATTGACCGGCTCGTCAGTCTTGAGCAGATGGAAAACTATGGGAAACTCAAGCCGTATAAGGGCTGGGATACATCACGGGATGGCGGCCCCCGGCGCATTATCAGGGAGGATATGGTGTAATGAAAGCAGGAAGCAATCTTGAGAGAGTGCTGGAAGCCGGACATTTTGCCGTTACCGCTGAATGCGGACCTCCCCGGGGGGCCGATGCGGACAAGGTTCTGAAAAAAGCTGAACTGGTCAAAGGCAACGTCGACGCCTGCAACGTCACTGACAATCAGACCTCGGTGGTTCGCATGAGCTCAATTGCCGGCTGTATGCTCGTCCAGCAGAGCGGTACCGAGCCGTTGCTGCAGATGGTGGTCAGGGACCGTAATCGGATTGCCCTGCAGTCCGATCTGCTCGGGGCATCTGCCTTGGGAGTCAGGAATCTGCTCTGTCTCTCAGGCGACCATCAGAAATTCGGCGATGATCCCCAGGCCAAGAACGTTTTCGACATCGACTCTATCCAGCTCATCCACATGGTTAAGACCATGAGGGACGAAGGGGTGTTCCCTTCCGGTGACAAGCTGGAGGGCGCGCCAAAGTTTTATATCGGCTGCGCTATAAACCCATTTGCCGATCCGTTTGAAATACGGGTACCCAGATTCAAGCTCAAGATCGATGCCGGCGCTGACTTCGTACAGACCCAGTGCATCTATAACATGGACAAGTTCAAGCGATTTATGGAGGAGGCCAGAAAACAAGGTCTCCACGAGAGAACCAAGATTCTGGCCGGGGTCACCCCGCTGAAATCGGCCGGTATGGCCAAATTCATGAACCGGATGGTGGCCGGCATCGAGATTCCCGAGGAGTTCATCAAGCGCATCGCCGATGAGCCCAAGGAAAAACAGGCGGCCAAGGGTATCGAGATGTGTATCGAACAGATCCAGGAAATAAAAGAAATGGAAGGTATCGCGGGTGTGCATGTGATGGCAATCGAGTGGGAAGAAAAGCTTAACGAGATCATCGGTGGTGCGGGCTTGCTGCCCCGACCGATGGTCGAGCAATAAAGAACAAACCTAGCTTTCATGTCTTAAGGAGGACACAGATGGCAGACAAGAAGCTGATCCTTTTGGTAGATGACGATCCTGATTTCGTCGAAGCGGTTCGCGTCATTGTCGAAAACGGCGGCTACGAAGTGGAGGTCGCATACGACGGCCAGGAAGGACTGGAAGCGGTGGCCGAGCGCAAACCGGATCTAATCGTGCTCGATGTCATGATGCCGGTGATGAACGGTCATGAGGCCTGTGCCAAGCTTAAGGGCAGTGAGGAGACAGCGGACATTCCGATTATTCTGCTGACCGCGGTGGCCGACCGGGTCACCACCTCCACCTATACCCATCGAGATATGCTGGAATCAGAGGCTGAGGATTATATGCCCAAGCCGGTTGAGCCGGGTGAGCTGCTGGAACGAATTCAAAGCTGGGTGAGCTGAGCCGCGGTGCTGCAGTCCTGGCTACAGCTGCCTGCAGGCCCACGCGCAGGCGCGGCCAGGTCTGAAACAACAAGAACCGGAGCAGGTCTATGGACGCGTTGCGTGTATTGATCATCGACGACGAAAAGGTAATCCGTGACGGAGTCGAACGGTCTCTGGCCGGTAAGAATTATCAGATCGCCAAGGCCGAAAGCGGGGAGGTTGGCATAGAGATGATCGAGCAGAACGGCTATGATGTCGTGCTGCTCGATCTGATGATGCCGGGCATCGACGGTTTTGGGGTGCTGGACTGGATCAAGGAACACCGGCCGCAGATCGAAGTGATCGTCATCACTGGTTTTGCCACCGTTTCCAAGGCGGTGACGGCGATGAAGCAGGGCGCCTTCGATTTTGTCGGCAAACCCTTCACCCCGGATTACATACGTATCGTTGTCAAGCGGGCGGTGGAAAAGATCAGCCTCGAGACTGAAGCACGCAGCCTGCGCGAAGAGCGCATTTTAAGTATGGAGGCGATCCAGAATGAGCAGAGCCTGCTGAAAACGGTATTCGGCTGCATGGTGGAGGCCGTCCTCATCACCGATCCCGATTCGGTGGTTGTCCATCACAATCCCGCAGCGATTAAAATGCTCGATATTCAGACCGACCCGGTGATCGGCAAGCCGCTGTCCGTTTCAATCAACGACATGGCTGCGGTGCAAATGGTCCGTGAAGCAATCGCCGACAACCGGGTCGTCACCCGCGAGTTTGCCCCGGGCACGGTTTCCAGGCGGTACCTCAGGGCCTATTGCGCCCCGGTGATTTCCTCGACCAGAGACGGCGACAAGGTGCTGGGTTCGGTGACCACTTTCGAGGATGTATCGACCCACAAGGAAATCGACAAGATGAAGTCCGAATTCGTTGCCATGGTCGCCCATGAGCTGAAATCGCCATTGGCCTCCATCGAACAGATGATCTATGCCCTGCAGATCAACTGCAAGTATGAAGAAGCCAATAACTGCAACCGGCTGCACGGCCGGATGACGGTGCGCACCAAGGATCTGCTCAGGCTCATTGAGAACCTGCTCAACCTGTCCAAGCTGGAAAGCGGTACTGTCGTATTCAACCTGGAGCGTACCAACGGGCACGAAATAATCGAAGATATCCTGGAAGTGGCCAGGCCGCAGGCAGAGGCCAAGGAAATCTCGGTTCATTTCAATCCCTGTGCAGAAGACTGGTGGTTTAACGTCGATTATGACCACATGCGCACCGCCATTATGAACGTCGTTTCCAACGCGGTGAAGTATACCCCGGAAGGAGGGGATATACGGATCACGACTTCAGTGTCCGGCGGCTTTGTCAATCTGGTATTCCAGGATTCGGGAATCGGGATCCCCAAAGACGATCTGCCCCATATCTTCGATCGTTTCTACCGGGTTAAGGGAAAAGCCACCAGGCATATTACCGGATCCGGGCTCGGGCTTTCCCTGGTGAAAGAGGTGGTGGAAGCCCACCAGGGCTACATAGATGTCCGCTCGGACCCCGAAAACGGCACCACGTTCATGCTCAGTTTTCCCATCGTCGAAATGGCCGGAAGCGCGGCCTGAAGCGGCAGTAGCTACTGCTGCTCTGTCTCCGCCCCGCGGGTATGGGACCGCTTACTTGTTTACTCGCCGAGGGGGCCATGCCGAACTTCGGCTTCTAATAGCGGGCAGCTAACTCCAGGCTGCTAAAACCTGTGGGCCGAGAGAAAATTCTGAAGTCTGTCAATCTGAGGGTAGTGTCGCGGGAAAAACTCAAAGCCGAACTCGTAATAGCCGGTACCCGAGTCTGAAGCGATGCTCAGCAGGTTGTCACTGCACCTGGTCATTCTTCCACTGAGATCGCTTAACTCAAGATGGTCGTCCGAGCCGAACAGTTCGATGTTGTCCAACATGCCGATGGTACAGTGCACGGGTGAAACCGAGACGCAGCGCACGCCTCCCTGACTGATGTCCATCACCTGTGCCATACCGATTAAATTGTTTCTATCCGAAAAGAGCAAGCCGCTCTCCAGGGCAAATCGTCTGAAACGCCTTCTTTCTTTGAAACGGGATTTCATAACAATCCCTCCTGCTGAATGTAGAACTGAAAAAACCCATTTGGGAATGGATAAGTAATACATTATACCTGCGGGCAGCTCGGGTCAAGAAAATACCACAATGTGGTATTTTCTAATCGTTAACCAATGAAATTCCAACGAAGAAATAACGACATAGGAAACAGCCTACATTCCTTGTCATCCTGGCGTGTAAGTACCCACAGCCGGGATTGTCCGAGAGATGGCCCAAAGGATCGATGAGCGTCCTTGCCACACCCCTAAAACGGTTTTGGGGTGCAGGAGGAGGGGGTTAGCGCGGCCTTTGTTGATCGTGATCCGGGGGACCGAAAAACCGTGTGGTCAACTTTACATACCAGGCGGCGGACTGCACCTGGATTACATAGGCCAGCGCGATCACCAGGGCAGCATTGGCACCCGCCTCACCAAATGCATTGATGGCGATGGCAAGGGCTATGGAGAGGTTGCGCATTACCGTACCGTAGACCAAGGCGATTGCCTCTCCTCTGGCGAATACATTCACCCCTATGAGGGTAGCCAGGCTGTAATTGAGGAAGTAAAGAATGAGGAGTGGCACGAAGATTGTAACTAAAACGGTTGGATTGGCGACAATAGTTTCCGCTTTCAGGGCCATGGCCACGAAGACGATGCCCAGCACGCCCACGGTCGAGGAAGCGGGGAACCGTGGGGCGATGCGCTGCTTGAATTCAGCAGGCCCATATTTTTTCAGCAGCATGTTTCGGGTGATAAATCCCGCCGCCATTGGCAGAAAAACGATCAGAAAAATCTGCTGGATGACCTTTAAAAAGGATACCTCAACCTTTGCCCCAAGGAGCCATTCGATATAGAAGGGGGTGGCCAGAGAGCCGGCGACCAGCCCGATAACGGTCATATTGATTGCCGCCCCCATGTTGCCTTTGGCGAACCCGGTCCAGGATATGGTCATACCGCTGGTGGGCAGCAGTGAAGCGAGCAGAAGTCCAAGCGCCATGTAGGGCTGCCCGGGAAAGAACAATACGCCAAGCAGGTAGGCAATGAAGGGGATAATACCGAAGTTGATGAACTGGGTGACGGCCTGCAGCTTCAGGTTCAATCCCTGCGCGAGGTGCTTGAAATTGAGTGTCACCATCATCGGGTAGACCATCAGAAACGTCAGGGGAACGATCAGATGCCTGAGCGCTTTAACAAACTCCTGATCAACGAAAACACCCATGACAAATCCGGCCGCCATCAGGCAGGGGATGGCGACAATCAAGTTCTTGTTAATTTTTATCAGGTAGTCCCACATGTTAATTTCTGCTGTGCCTCTTAAATGGATATTTGTGTGCATATGCTGAATTAATTTTGTGCCCACGGGCCCAGTTGTCAATCATTTAATTTAATAATTTAATTATTTGCCTGTCAGGCAGCTGCTGATAGGCGGTGAGCTGATCTGCATAAGGAGAGGGGGGGATGCATTTAGGCGCCGGATGAGGATCGCCTCAGGGGCGAAGGGCACACAGCGCACTTCTGCCGCCTTTTCTTCTCGGCCTGTCAATAATTGCCAGGCCTGCGCGTTCTGCGCAACCGAGTGTCCGGGTAAATTCCTCTTTGTTCACATGCAACCGGGGCTCGACCAGGAGAAAGGAGCCGGTCGGTTTGAGCAGAGTGCAGATCTGCTGGAACACACGGTCCTGGTCTGGGGTTTCATGCACCATGTAGTAGGCCAGCACGAAATCAGCTCTGATCGATTTGTCCAGGCCGATATCGTCTGCGCTGCATTGCTGCAGGGTTATCGTGGCCAACGCCGAGGTGTCCTTCACTTTCTTCAGTTTGGCCTGCACTCTGTCGAGCATTTGCCGTTGGAGATCAACAGCAAA
>JARRLH010000089.1:0-9727 GCA_037387205.1 Desulfofustis sp. | reverse complement strand
GCTGATGGTTGCAAACGAGTGGCTCGATGACGCATTCATCGGCAGGTGCAGCAGCGGCTTCGACGAACTGCAAGCCTACCTGCAGGCCACCGCCATGGAAGATTTCGAAGCTCAGAGCAATGTCGGCCGGGCCACCATGGAGCGGCTGGCCTGTTTGTTTTTCGAGACCCCGAAGACCTTTGTGCGCATCGGCGTGGGGTTGACCAGAAACAGCAGGGGGGCGATGGCGATCCGGGCCATCGGCTCGCTGGCCGCTGCCTGCGGTTTTTTCAACGGGAAGCAGGGCCAGGGCGTGCTGCTCTTTAGCAAGGCCTTCGGCGGCGACACTTCCCTGCTGAAAATGGAGGCGCTGGGGCCGGATGATGCCAGGGTCATCAACATGATCCATCTCGGGGAGGCGCTCACCAGCCTGGACCCGCCCGTCAAGGCTATGCTGGTCTACAACTCGAACCCGCTCTGCGTCGCCCCGGATGCATCCATGGTCAGAAAAGGCCTGACCCGGGAAGATCTGTTCACCGTGGTGCACGAGCAGGTGATGACCCCCACCGCACGTTATGCCGACCTGGTGCTGCCGGCAACCACCTTCCTGGAAAACAGAGATCTGTATACCGCCTACGGCCATTTTTACCTGGGCATCGCTGAACCGGTGATCGAACCGCTGGGCGAGTCGCTCAGCAATTTTGATTTTTTTCAGACCCTGGCCCAGAAACTAGGCTACTCCGAGGAGCCGTTCAGGCAGAGTTTCAATGACCGGCTGGAGAGCTATTTCAACAGTCTCGCAGAGCTTCCCGAAGGTCTTTCCTACAGTGGATACCGGCCGGGAGAGTATGTCCTGTCGAAAAACGCTGCTCACAACGGCTGTCCCTTTGGCGGCGCCGGCAACACCTTCCGTTTCGTCAACGCAGAGCTGCCTGAACTGAGCCGGCATCCGCTCCTTTCAGCTGCCAAAGAGTTTGACAATCCCGACCTGAAAGCCCGCTTTCCCTTCCGTCTGCTTACCCCGCCCAATGACCGTCTGCTCAACTCAACCTTTGGCGAGCGCTATGCCGGGGAGAGTGGAACCGTGCTCATCCACCCCGACGATGCGGCAGATCGATCCATCAATGACGGCGCCCCGGTCCGTCTCGCCAATCTTCGAGGCACGGTCACCCGGGTAGCCCGAGTAAGCGACGACACCCAGCCGGGGCTGCTGGTTGCCGAGGGCCTCTACTGGCCCTCGGGCGCCGGCGGCGAGACCATAAACGATCTCACCTCACAGCAATGTTCTGATATCGGCGGCGGAGCGATATTTCACGAAGCGCTGGTCGACATAAACCCTCTTCCCCAGGGGCGCTGAAAGCCCCGGTGCCGACCTGCTAAGCCGACTGCAGGGAAAGGCTCCTGACGGTGAGAATAAGGTCGTCGACGGAGGACAGGTGGCCAAGTTGCTCACGGCTGAGGAAGACTTCGAGCTGGCTGGTCTGCCGCATGATTACCGGATAGGGGTGCTTCATGCCGTACTTTTTCTCGAACTCGTCCCGGTGCAGGAACTCCATGTCGATGCTGCTGCTTTCCCGAAACGATTTCCATTTGGGATCTTCCCTGAAGGTCCCGTGGGTCAGACTGCAGAGAAAACAGTCATAGGTCTGCGGGCTCATCAGCTTGTGGCGGATATCCCTTAACATACTGAGCACGCCGCTGTTGGCGTTATAGACAAAGATCAATTTCATGAACGGCCCCTTTTCTGGTAGTGCGCGACTGAATTCTTCAGGGAAAATAATAAGTGCTTAGTCGGAAATGACCAGGGGGCAGCAGCTCAATCAAGCGCCCAGGTAGGCTTTCTTGACTTCGGGATTGTCGAGCAGGCCGTCCGCCGGGCCCTCGAGAATCAGTTGTCCGTGTTCCAGCACATACCCGCGCTGGGCAAATTTGAGGGCAAGCCGTGCATTTTGCTCGACCAGAAGGATGGTTGTGCCCTGCCGATTAATCTCCTTGAGGGCATCGAACATGTCGAGCATCAGCAGCGGCGCCAGCCCCATCGAGGGTTCGTCCAGAATCATGATCTGGCGGCCGCTCATGTAGGCCCGGCCGACAGCCAGCATCTGCTGCTCGCCGCCGCTCAGGGTGCCGGCCAGCTGGTCCTTGCGCTCGTCGAGGCGGGGAAACAGGTCGAACACCCATTTCTTGTCCCGAGCTATGCCGTCCGGGTCCTTTCTGGCAAAGCAGGCCAGGGTCAGATTTTCGGTGACCGTCAGGTTGCCGAAAATCATCCTGCCCTCGGGGACATGGCAGATGCCGAGCTTGGAGACCACCTTGTCGGTGTTGTACTTGAGAATACTCTCTCCCCTGAACTCGATCTTGGAGCCCGGTTCGCATGGGATCATCCGGGATATGGCGCGCAGGGTGGTGGACTTGCCGGCACCGTTGGCGCCGATGATGGTGACGATCTCACCCTGATCAACCGAGAAGCTGATGCCGTGCAGAGCCTTTATGTTGCCATAGGAAACGGACAGATTTTCAACAACGAGCTGCATCAGTGTAGGTCCTCCTTGCCAAGGTAAGCCTCGATAACTTCGGGGTTGTTCTGAATTTCTTCAGGGGGTCCCTCGGCGATCACCTCGCCGAACACCAGGGTCTGGATCGACTCGCACAGGTCCATGACAAATTTCATACGGTGCTCGATCATGAAGATGGCCACGCCGAAGTCCCGGTGCACCTGACGGATAATCTCGATCATCCTGATCAGTTCGTCAGGTGTCATGCCGGCCGTGGGTTCATCGAGAAACAGAATCTTCGGTTTGGTGGCCATGGCCCGGGCCATTTCCACCCGCCGCTGAGCGCCGTAGGGCAGGTTGCCGATGTTGTGGGTGGCGAACTGGGCGATGTCGAACAGCTCGAGCAGTTTATAGGAATTTTCCCTGACCTCCCTTTCTTGCTTCCGGCTTTTGGGGGTGCCGAAAAAGGCCCCGAACAGCCCATAGGTGAGCTGAGAGTAATGGGCCAGGCGAATGTGATCGAGTACGTTCATATGGCGCCACAGGGCCAGGTTCTGAAAGGTCCGGCCGAGTCCCCGGGCGGCAATCCGATGGGTTTCCACTCCTTTTATGTTTTCCCCTTCAAGCTCGACGATGCCCTCGGTGGGGGTATAGACCCCGGTGATCAGGTTGAACACCGTCGTCTTGCCGGCCCCGTTGGGGCCGATCAAGCCTTTGATCTCACCCGGCTCGATGCTCAAGTTGAAATCAGATACCGCACGTAAGCCCCCGAAAAAGTGGGTCATATTTCTAACGTTGAGCAGTGGCGCCATTATTCAACTCCTCCAGCACGTTCTTTGTCGCGGGGGCGCATGAGTTCCTTGACGTTGAGCTCGGTGAAGGAAATCAGGCCGTGGGGTCTGAAGATCATGACCAGGATCAGGATCAGCGGAATGATGATCCATTTGAACAGTTCCAGGGGCCGCAGGGCTTCGCTCAGCATGCTGATGCTGACTGCCCCGATGATGGAGCCGTAGATCGAATTGAGGCCGCCGAAATAGACCATGGCCAGAATCTCGGCCAGCTTGTTGAGGCCGAAGGTGCCGGGATTCACGTAGCGCAGCACATGGGCGAACAGGCCGCCGGCCACGCCGGCCCAGAAGGCGCCGAACATGAAGGCGGTCATCTTGGTTTTGCGGGTGTTGACCGTCATCGAATTGGCCGCCGGCTCGTTGTCGCGCACCGCGTTCAGGGCCTTGCCCAGGACGGAGGTGGTAAAGTTGTGAACGATCCAGATGCACAGCGCCATCCAGACAAAGACCACGGTCAGCGAAGCGTAGTTGGGCTGCGAGCTCATTCCTCTGGGGCCGCCGATGATTTCCATGTTCTCGATGGCGCTTTTTACCATGAACAGGAAGGCAAGAGAAATAATGGCGAGATAGTCGCCCCTGGTTCTAAACGATGGAATGGCCACGATCAGAGAACCCAGGGCCGCGACGCCGCCGCCGACAATCAATATCAGCGGGAACAGCCAGGGACCCAGGGCCGGGTTCAGGAGCGGTTCGCCAAACATCTTGTCGTTGGCAAACAGCAGCAGCGTCAGCGTTGAGGACGCATAGGCGCCCAGGGCCATGAAGCCGGGATGCGAGCAGGAGAACTCGCCCTGATACCCGTTGATTACGTTGAGGCTCAGGGTGAGGATGATGGAGATCATGGTCAGTTTCACCACCAGTACCCGATAATCGTTGACACCGGCCCACAGGTGCAGAATTCCATAGAAGGCAGCCAGGTGGAGCAGGGTGGCAAGCCACAGCGGCATCTTCTCGAGCCGGGCTGCGAGCTGGTTGGTCAGCGAGGCGAACAGCCTGGCAACCAGAAACACCGGTACGATATAGACGATGAAGTCGTAGGCCAGGGCACTGGGAATCAGCAGCGGATTCTTCAGCATGAACAGGGTGCCGAAGAGCACCGGTATCTTGGGCAGGTACAGGTAGTAGGAGATCAGATCTCCCAGATAATATTCCATCAGAACCGCGGAGAACACTCCGAGAAACCAGCCGGCCAGCGGGACGACGGAAAATGGTCTGAACAGTTTTTTGAGCGTTTCCATTCGAGAATCCTGTGAACGTTGAGAGTCCCTGAGCTAGTTTTCTTACAGTCTGAGCTGGGTGGAGTGCGCCATACCGAAGAAACCGCGCGGCCTGAAGGTCAGGATCACCAGAATGATGGAATAGGCGATCAGGTCCCTGAAGGTGGACGGGAAGAACATCGGTACGAACATCTCGATGAAGCCGAGCAGATAGCCGGCCAGAGCGGCACCCATGATCGAGCCGCGGCCGCCTAGAATGGCAGCGACGAAGGCCTTCCAGCCAAGGGAGATGCCCATGTAGGGGTCGAGCACCGGGTAAGCCTGGCCATAGAGGATACCGGCCACGGAGGCAAGTCCGGCGCCGATGGCAAAGGTCATGGGGGCGATAATGTTGATCGACACTCCCATCAGGGGGACGGCCTGAAAATCGTAGGACATGGCCCGCATGGCCATGCCCCACTTGGTTTTCTTGATGAATAGGTGCAGGGCGGCCATCATGACCAGCGAGGCGACGATGATCAGTACTTTGACGTTGGTGACATAGATACCGCCGAAGTTGTAGGTGACCGACTTGATCAGCGGCGGAAAACTGAACCGCTGGGCGCCGAGAATAATCAGGTTGCCGGTCTCGAAGATGATACCGATCATCAGGCCGGTAATTGCAGCCGAGGCCCGCGGGGCGCCGCGCAGGGGACGGTAGCCCACCACCTCGACGAAAACGCCGACGAAACTGGCCAGGAACATGGTAATCAGAATGACCAGGATAAAGATCATCCAGCCCGGCATGAAGGCCGAAAAAAGGGCCAGCAGCAGGGTGGCGATGCCGAAGCCGATGTAGGTTCCGACCATGAAGATATCGCCGTGGGCGAAGTTGAACAGCATGAGGACACCGTAAACCATCGAGTAACCGATCGAAACTACGGCGTAAAAACTCCCCCACTGCAGGGCATTGATGATGTTTTGCAGGAAGATATCCATGTAGCGGCTCCTGGGTGATCAACTACGGCTAGTGCCGAAACGACAGGTTTCAGCTCGGTTCCTGATAATTGATGTCTGTCCACAACCCGCCGTCATACGGACGGCCCGGCTCTGGACAGGCACAATAGGGCCAACAAAAAGTCTGGTGTGCAACCACAAGGCGCACACCAGACTGGCGGTTTGCTTCTACCTCTTTGTGCCGCGGTTCAGATCATGGGCAGATGGACTTATAGAATTCGTATTCGCCCTTGTCGCTGATCTTGACGATTACCGCGCATTTATTTGGGTCGCCTTCCTCGGTGAAGGTCATGGTGCCGGTGATGCCTTCGAAGTTCTCCACTTTGGCCAGTGCATCGCGAACGGCAATCCGGTCTTTCTTGATGTCACCAGTCAATTCACCGGCCCCTTCGATGGCCGTCTGGGCGAGTCGCAGGGCATCCCAGGTCAGGGCGCCGACATCGTCAGGCACATAGCCGTAGCTGGCGTTGTAGCGGTCGATGAACTCCTTGGTGGCGCCTTGGGCGCCTGCTGCCGCGTAGTGGGTGGAGAAGAACTGTCCGAAGCAGGCTTCGCCGCACAGCTCAACCGTCTCGGCGGAACCCCAGCTGTCGCTGCCGACGACCGGGCCTTTCCAGCCCAGATCTTTGGCCTGGTTGACGATCAGCGCAACCTCGTTGTAGTACTGCGGGGTGAACAGGAAATCGGCACCGGACTTGATGATCTTGGTCAGCTGGGAGCTGAAATCGGTGTCCTTGGTAGTGAAGCTTTCATAAGCGACAACGGAACCGGCACCGTGTTTCTCTTCCCAGGCGGCCTTGAAGAACTCGGCCAGGCCTTTGGGGTAATCGCTGGCTACGTCGTAGAGTACCGCCGCCTTTTTGAAACCGAACTCCTCGGTGATGAAGTTGGCCAGCACCGGACCCTGGAACGGATCGAGGAAACAGCCGCGGAATACGTAAGGACGATCGGCGGTGGTGGCCGGGTTGGTCGACCAGGGACTGATCATCGGGGTCTCGTAGTTGTTGGCCACGTCACCTGCGGGGATCGCCTGCTTGGAGGACTGCGGTCCAATAATGATCATGACGTCATCCTGGGTGATCATCTTGGTGTTGGCCTTGACCGCTGATTCGGCCTTGGATTCGTTATCCTCGAGGACGATTTCGACCGGGTATTTCTTGCCGCCCACTTCGATGCCGCCGGCCTTGTTCACATCCTCAAGCCACATTTCAGCGGCATACTTGGTGCCCTCGCCAACCTTGGGAATGTCGCCGGTCATAGGGGCATTGATGCCGACCTTGATGGTGGTCTTACGCTGGGTCCAGCCGTTTGAAGAAAAACAAAGAGTTACAACACAGGCTGCCAGGACCAGATACAAAAGCTTCTTCATTGAACGCCTCCTTTTTTGATACGGGGTTGATGCAGTCTCGTCTGCGGCTGTTGTCCTTTCCGGCTGCCTGAGAGGGATAAAAATACGCTCAAACCCAGGCCTGTCAAACCGTTGAAAACTGTCCTAGGAAAGACTGCTAAATTGGTGTAAGCATCTCCTGGAAACAGGAGTGTCTGGTGCTCCAAATCGGTACCACACCGGGGCGGTGATGACAACGAAAAAGAATCTTTTCTCTCTTTTTTTCGGCCTGCCACTGCCCTTTGCCGGGGGGCGGTCAAGGCCTGTTTTACATTATTGTTTCAAAGGGTTGCAATAATGTCATTAACAGGTGATAGTGCTACACAAAGGGAAGCATAGAGGGGCGTCAACAACGGATGGAAGCATCGCACAAATACCTGTTGCAAAAGATCGGTCTGCTGGTCATCGGTGATGAGATCCTGCTCGGCCGCAGAAACGACAAGCATGTTGCCTGGGCCCGGGAGTATTTTGGCCGGCTCAACGTAGATATCTGCTGGATCGTCATCCTCGGTGATGACCTCGACGTGCTTCAACGCCATTTCAGACTCATTCGGGAGCGCGGCGACGACTGCTTTTCCTTCGGCGGCATCGGGGCCACACCCGATGATATGACCCGGCAGGCGGTGGCCCGGGCCCATGATCTGGAGATAACCAGGCACCCCGAAGCGGTGGCCCTGCTGGAAAAGCAGTTTGGTGAAGAGGCCTACCCGAACCGTATCCTGATGGCCGAACTTCCCGAAGGAGCCGGCCTGATTCCCAACAGTCACAACAATATTCCCGGCTTCTACTGCGGCCGGATCCACTGTCTCCCCGGTTTTCCCGAGATGGCCTGGCCGATGGTGGACTGGGTGGTCGAGCACCGCTACCGGCTGGCGCCCGAGCAGGCGGAGGAGTTTACCTCTTTTGTGGTCGGCGGCGCCAAGGAGAGTGAACTGGTACCGCTGCTAGGCAGCGTTCAGGGCCGTTTCCCGGAACTCAAATTTTCCAGCCTGCCGCGTTTTTCAGACGGCACCAGCTGGCAGATCGAACTGGGAATCCGGGGCAGCCGTCCACAGGTCGAGGCGGGCGCTTCAGCCCTGGCCGACGGAGTCCGCGCCCTGGGGTTCACCATTGAAAAGCACTGTGCCCACCGGCTGAAAGACTAATCTGTGCGAGTATACAAGGAAGGAAGATATGCAACTTTTGCCGGCCATTGAAAAGGAAACCGCTCCCAATCCCAACTACAGCGTCATCTGGCTGCACGGACTGGGCGCCGACGGCAACGATTTTGCGCCGCTCGTCCCCATCCTGAAGCTGCCCGAGCACCAGGCGGTGCGCTTTATTTTCCCCCATGCTCCGCAGATACCGGTGACGGTAAACGGGGGGATGGTCATGCCCGCCTGGTATGATATTGTGGAGATGGAAATCGACCGGAGGGTGGATACCGAGGGGCTGCTGGCTTCGGTCGCCGTGATTGATAAATTCGTGGAGCGGGAAATCGAGCGCGGCCTGAACGACCAAAATATCATTATCGCCGGGTTTTCGCAGGGCGGCGCTGTGGCCTATCACCTGGCTCTTGACCGGCCCAGACCGCTCGGCGGGCTGCTGGCCATGTCGAGCTACTGCGCCACCTGCAGCATGATCCACGACCATACCCCGCACACGGGGCTGCCGATCGAGATTCATCATGGACTTTACGACCCGGTGGTGCCCGAGCATCTGGGCAGGGAGGCCAAAGGTTTTTTGGAGGAGCACGGGTATGCCCCGGTATATCGGACCTACCCGATGGAGCATAATGTCTGCGCCGAACAGATTGAAGATATCAGCGCCTGGTTCAGCACTATCATGAAATAAGGATTATGGTATAACAAACGGCGCGAGTACGCCGGGATCGACAAGGAGAATGAGCGATGTTTACCGTCGCAGATATAAGAGAGATTGCCGTGCAGATCGAGAAAAACGGCGAGGCAGCTTACCGCCAGGCGGCAGGGCTGGTCAAAGATAAGGCGGTAAGCGAGATATTCGTCTGGATGGCCGAGGAAGAAAAGCGGCATGGCGCATTTTTCACCGCGCTGGACTCCGACGAAGCGCTCAGCGAGGAGCAGCGTGAGCTGGAGAAGATGGGCCGGCAGCTCCTGCAGGAAATGGTTGCCGATCAGACCTTTTCGCTGGATAAGGAAATGCTGCTCAAGACCGAGGACTTCGAGGAAGCGCTTACCCAGGCCCAGATACTCGAACAGGACACCATCATGTTTTACGAGTTCCTGTTGAACCTGGTCAGCGACGAGGAGAGCCGGCAGCAGTTACAGCAGGTCATCGAGGAAGAGAAGCGCCACGTCGAGCAGCTTGGCGAAATGAAAGCGGCCGGACCCGAATCATGCCGCAACCTGGCCCTCGTCTGAAGCGATGGGGGCAGCGGCTATGGTGCCCCTCGATAACGAGTTTTTGTAGCTAATAAAAAATGGAGAGAGGGGCACGACAGCAGGTGTCCCCCTGAATACTATGTGGTCGCTGATCCAAGCAATGCCCGTCTGGGTTCTGGTGATTCTCTGTCTGACGCTGGGGCTGGCACCGTTTGTCCCGGAACCCCACATCTGGGAAAAGCTGAAAATGCTGGCCGCGGGCACCCTGACCAGGCCGATCGATATATTTGATCTGCTGCTGCACGGCTTTCCCTTCGTCCTCCTGCTGCTCAGGCTGATGGCCGGGGTCATGCAGAAATAGCCGCTGTGCGGGGACACTATACCCAAGGTGTCCCTAATGCTGCAATATACTTTAATCAATTGATTTTTACTTCAAGGGACACCTTGGGTATTGTGTCCC
>JARRLH010000088.1:0-14121 GCA_037387205.1 Desulfofustis sp. | reverse complement strand
GTTAACAGCATTAGTCCCGGATATATCTACACAAACTTGATTGATGAACTGGTGTCCACACCAGAGGGCAAGGCGACGATGGAAAAATGGCTCGATATGATTCCAACGGGAAAGCTGGGGAAGGTCACTGATCTGCAGGGGGCGGCTGTTTTTATGGCATCTGCAGCCTCAGACATGATGACTGGTGCAGATTTGGTGATCGACGGCGGTTACTGCTGCTGGTAGGGGAGTCTTATTTCCAGATCCCAGCCTTAACTGAAAGGAGGTAGATGATATGAAGATTGGCATTCACGCGTATGCCTGGTGTTCTCAGTGGAGCAACGATACCCTTGATCTCATTGACAGAACTAAAAGTCTTGGAATGGATTTTATCGAAATCCCCTTGATGGTTCTGGAAACATTTGACGCTGCGGCAGTAAAAGAACGCCTCCAAAAGGTCGGCCTAGGCGCGGTGACCTCAACGGTGCTCCTGGGCGATACAGATATTACCAGCGATGATGCTGCTATTCGGGCCAAGGGTGTAAAGTATCTGAAAGATTGTGTTAAAGCGACAAGTGACATCGGTGCAGAGAATTTCTCCGGTGTTGTCTACGCACAATTCGTCAAGCCCGCCCTGCAGCGGCCGACAGAAAAGGCCTGGAAATACTCGGCAGACTGTCTTCGCGAAGCGGCGCGTTTTGCCAAGAAACTGGGTGTTAATATTGGCATCGAGCCGGTTAACAGGTATGAAACCTACCTGATAAATACCTGCGATCAGGCTCTGCAGCTAAAAGAGATGATAGGTGAAGATAATATCAAGATTCACCTCGACACCTATCATATGAATATCGAGGAAAAAAGCTTCTACGATGCGACCATAAAGGCTGGGAAAGACCTTGTCCATTATCATATATGCGAGAACGACCGGGGTATTCCCGGAACCGGCTTGGTCAACTGGGACGATATATTCAGGGCACTTGCAGAAATTGAATACGAAGGAAATGCCGCACTCGAGAGTTTTGTCGATGCTACCGATAACATGAACACCTGGGTCTGGCGTCAGCTTGCCCCAGACGGAGATACGCTCCTGCGCCAAGGCGCAGAATTTATACGGAAAATGCGAAAAAAATACGGCATGGCATAAAAGGCCCGGGTTATCTCGAGGTGACAGGAGACCCCGTGGTGTTTTCTGTTTGTTCACTGACCGCGGTGTAGAGTTTAGACAGCAATTGGCCTAACAGCTGAAGGACGCGCCGCCTGCGGTGGCATCACAATCTAATTAACCGATCGGCATTCGCGCGTGATACCTTGGTGATCAGTTCAGCGTTTATGCTGTCGTTGGTTGCAACTCTCAGTTTCGCCTGCTCTTTGCTCAGCCCGGTCGTGATGTGTCGTCTACAGACGCGCCGATTGCACTCAGGTACGGGAACATCCAAGAACCATGTTTCGTCGAAAACGCTGTCGCGTAACTGACACCATGGTTCTGTATCCAAGAGTACGTAGTTTCCTTCCACCAATACAATCTGCCGACCTTTGTGCAATTGTATACTCTCTTCAACAGGGTCACCGGCGGCATGGTCAAAGCTGGGGAAAACCCCTTCACCGCTGCCACGTGCCTTGATGAGATCATTTACGAACCTTGAGGAGTTGAATGTGAACGGAGCTCCGCGCCGGGTGTGGGCTTCCTCCGGATCATCCATGGTATCTAATTCTCTGCGATAGTAGTGGTAGCCATCCAGGGGGATAATCGTTAGCAGTTTACCCAGTCGTGCCTTCAAAGCCTGAGCAAGCGTGCTTTTCCCACTTCCCGGCCCGCCTGCAAGCCCAATCCAGAACTGCGAGCTACCAGTCAGCTGGGCGGCTTTCTGTCTGAGTTCGGCCGCAAGGTCTTCGTAGGTAATCATTCTATTTATGTTCTCTTTGGATACAAAGATTAGGACCACATAGAGAATCTGAAAATACTGATTATCTTAGAACTAATCAAATAATCTAATACGGTTTATAATTATACTTGACAAAGAAATTAATCAAGATACCCTAGTAATTAAACTAGGTTTAATTAATCTCGATCTATAGTAGCATTGGTTCTAAGGTAAATTTTTATAATCGTTAGGCTTTTATTTAAGTCTAGTTGAATTAAAATCTGGGCTCGTGCACTGATCTTTCTCTGGTCAATCCTGACACGGCTCGGCACCTTGTCAAAGGATGTCGGTGTTCTCATGCACGAGCAAACGATATCATAAAGACATTCAGGAGGTGCGACGGCCGTATAAGCTAATCTCATCGTTAAATTGGTCTAGAAGAGTGTACACCATGTAGGTACAGCATTGGGTGGTTGTCTGCGGTTCCCCTAAAGACCGGCATATGTCTACTCAATGTTCTCAAGAGGAGAAGGACTATGAAAAGAAAAGTTTTAGCACTAGTCGCAGGAGCAGGTTTACTGCTCTCCCTGATGGGTGGAACGTCGGTCTTCGCTGAAGATGTCACGATCAATATTGCCCTGGCGAATAATCCTATTTCTCAGGCAATGGAAAAGATTGCCAGAGAAAAGTATTCAGCTCCCGGTGTCACATTGAATATTTCCGTTCTGCCCGAAAATGATTTACGCCAGAAACTGACTACCGAGGCATCAACCGGTGGGACGACCTATGATATGTTCTACATTGGGCCCTACGAGGCGGCTAATTGGGCAAAGTTCGGCTGGTTGGAAAATCTGGAGCCCTATTTTGCTGCGCTGCCGCCAGAAAAGAAAGAATGGTATGATAGGGATGATCTGATCAAAGGCATGGTTGGATCGCTTTCTCTAGATGGCGATTCTTATGCACTACCCTTTTATGGTGAAGCTTCCTTCATCATGTACAACAAGGAACTGTTTGAGCAAAAGGGTTTGACCATGCCGGCTGAGCCGAGTTGGGATGAAATCTACGAACTGGCCAAAAAAATTCATGACCCGGACAAAGGTATCGTCGGTATGACCATGCGCGGAGCACCCGGCTGGGGCATGAGCGGTGCGCCGTTTGTCACCATTGTCAACGCCTTTGGCGGCAGGTTTTACGATATGGACTGGAATGCCACCGTTGACACACCAGAACAGCGCGGTGCCTGGGAGATGTACAAGAAAATTCTGCGTGAAGCCGGGCAGGCGGATATTCTTTCCTATACCTACAACGAGTGTATAGCGCTTATGCAGTCTGGTAAGGCAGGAATTTATTACGATGCAACGTCTATTGCACCGCCTCTGGAAGCCGAAGGCTCTGCCGTCAGGGGAAAAGTCGGCTACGTCATGCCCCCCCATCAAAAAATGAAAGCGAATACCTCCTGGTTGTGGAACTGGGCAATGGGAATCAACCCTAAGTCGGCGCCGGAGAAGAAGAAGGCCGTCTTTGACTTCATGCTGTGGGCGACGTCAAAAGATTATATCAAAATGACGGTTGAACTCGATCCCACCGGGGCCAGCACGCCGCCGGCATCGAGGGCGTCAACCTATAAGCTCCCGGTGTATGCGAAAACGCCGTACGCTGATATGACCTTAAAAACTCTTGAATCTACCGATTTCACCAAGCCTACGATGGAACCTGTACCCTATGTCGGTCTTCAGTATATTGCCATTCCTGAGTTTGCTGATGCCGGAACGAGAATGACGGAATACCTGGCAGATTACGTGGTCGATAAAATCACCCTGGATGAAGCAATCAGCAAGACCCAGAGGTTGTTTAACCAGGTCGCCGAGGACGGCGGATACAGATAATCATGCTCTTATCGTATGATGAGACAGGCCTGTCAGAGACTATTCTATCGTTCTCTGGCAGGTCGCTTTGGCTGCGGGAGTAAGTTTCACTGTCCTTAATCTTCCACCTGCTTCTTCCGGGTGTTTCGTGCAGTTGAACTGATTATGGGCACGGCCACGCCAAATAGGAAAATGTCATGAAGAAACATAATGATTGGCGATTCTTAATACCAGGGATGATTGTGGTGGCTGTTGTCACTCAGGTACCTTTTATCTTAACCCTGGTCTATTCGACCCTCAGGTGGAATCTGGCTCGCCCCGACCTGCCGGTGAAATTTTACGGGTTTAAAAACTACTGGTACTTTCTGAGGATTGAGGACTGGTCAGACCTTCCGGTTTTTTATTCTATCGTCTGGCAAACAATTCTCATTACAATATGTGCTTTGGCGCTCTGCACAATCGTCGGTTTTCTGCTCGCCTTATTGCTGGATAACGTCATTCCCGGTGTGAATGTAGCAAGGACTTTGATTTTAGGACCATTTTTTGTGATGTCTACGGCCAGCGGCGTGATCTGGAAAACGACGATTTTGAATACTACTTTCGGGTGGTATGGCACGATCGCCAAATATTTGGGATTCACCCCGGTTGACTTAATCAGTTATCATCCCATTGCGGTCATTGTGTTTCTCTTTTCATGGCGGTGGATGCCATTCTTCGTGCTCATGATGCTAGCCGGGCTGCAGAGTATTCCTGATGAGATCTTGGACAGCACGAAGGTGGACGGCGTGAACTGGTGGCAATCCACCTTCCTGGTGAAACTTCCGATGATTCGAAAACATATCAGCGTGGCGATGATGTTAGGGCTCATTTTTCTTGTTAAAGAGTTCGGGCTTATCCTGGTGACCACCGCCGGTGGTCCCGGAACAAGCTCGTATACGCTTCCCTTCGCGGTCTACATGCAGGTGTTCAATGCCTCGAATGTGGGGCGAGCGGCAGCCTTGGCTGCCATCACCGTCGCTCTGACTTTGGTGGGAATCAATATCCTCCATCGATCCATAGAAAAACGAAGCGCCATCTATGACTAATAGGAGGTCACGATGAGTGGCACTCGGACGACTAAAGAAATTCAACGATCAATTCTGCTGAAAAAAGTGCTCAGAAAGACGGTGCTGACTATCATTATCTTTACAATAGCCATCATCTATTTTTCGCCTGTTCTTTACATGCATTTATCGGCCTTCAAAACAGAATATGATGCGGTGAGTCCTTCGCTGTTCTTCAGCCCAACGCTGGAAACGTTCCAGAAGGTATTAGGTGACGACAACATGTACGGCTATCTAAAAAATTCCCTGTTTCAGGTGTGCGGCGGAACTATCATCTGCCTGCTCCTGGGAATTCCCGCGGCCTTTGCACTTGCATTCGGAAAATTCAAATCCCAAGGCACGAATAAAAAGGTCTATCTCTGGTTCCTAACCACGATTTTACTACCTCCAGTTGCCGTGATCATTCCCTTGTATACCTGGTTTCAGACATTCAATCTCATCGATAACCCTTTTGGGCTAATGATTATTTATGTGGGATTTCACGTGCCGATTGTGGTGTGGATGCTGCACTCGTTCTTTTCTGATGTCCCTGTAGAGATTCTCGAAGCGGCGGAGATAGATGGTTGCACACGCTTTCAGCAGCTTACGCTGGTGGCGCTCCCACTCGTGAGAACGGGAATTATTGCTGCCGGTCTATTGGTGGCCGTCTTTATCTGGAATGAGTTTTTCCTGGCCTTTAACCTGACCGGCAACGAGGCAGCTACGCTGCCGGTCTATATGGCTCGGTTCCGGGAACAACAAGGGATGTTTGTCGCCCAGTTGTCGGCGGCCTCTACGGTGGTCATCTTGCCGGCGGTGATATTTGGTTGGATTAGTCAAAAATCACTGGTGAAAGGACTGACTGCTGGCGGGGTTAAAGGATAATGTTTGAGCATTTCCTATCTAGAGACCAAAGATTATGAGACGCGAATGCTTTTCCCATCCAAGGAGAACCAGTAAATGGCAGGAGTAAAATTAATTGATGTAGTCAAGCGCTATCCCAACGGTTTTCAGGCAGTCAACTCTATCAACCTGGAAATTTACGATAAAGAGTTCGTTGTCTTGGTTGGCCCGTCCGGCTGTGCCAAGTCTACCGCCTTACGAATGATCGCTGGACTTGAGGAAATAACAGACGGCCAGATCCTGATTGGCGACCGGGTGGTCAATGATGTGGCAGCGAAAGATCGAAATATTGCCATGGTCTTTCAAAGTTACGCGCTTTATCCCCACATGGATGTCTATACGAATATGGCCTTCGCACTTAAACTGATGAAGTTCCCCAAAGATGAAGTAGACCGCCGTGTTCGCAAGGCTGCTGATATTCTAGGGATTGAGCAGCTCTTGGATAGGAAACCGAAACGCTTGTCTGGCGGACAACGCCAGCGTGTGGCGGTGGGCCGGGCCATTGTCCGGGAACCTGAAGTTTTCCTTTTTGATGAGCCGCTCAGCAACCTGGATGCTAAACTCCGCGTGACGATGCGGGCCGAACTTACAACGCTGCAGCATCAGTTGGAAACAACCATGATTTACGTCACCCACGATCAGGTGGAAGCCATGACGATGGGTGATCGAATCGTGATCATGAAGGAAGGGCACATCATGCAGGTCGGCTCTCCCCTGGAGGTTTATAATTTCCCGGACAACAAATTTGTGGCTGGATTTATCGGCAGCCCGGCAATGAACTTTTTCAACGCCAAGCTTGTTCAGGTCGATGGTGAATTGGTTATTGATGCCGGAAGTTTTCAAGTTAAGGTTCCTCAGCAGTATTATGACGCCTACGGCAGCTACAAAGACCAGGAGATAACATTCGGGATTCGTCCAGAGGACATTACCGATGCCTTACCGGTAGACTCTCGGGGCCAATGGGAGAAGCTTGCCGCGATGGTGAAGCTGGTGGAACCGCTGGGTGCAGAGATCATTTTAGAAATGGAGTCTGGGCAGCAAAGGTTCACCGCCCGCGTTGATCCCCAATCAAAATCGCGGTCTAACGAGGAAGCGGAAGTTTACTTTGATATGCGAAAAATGCATCTGTTTGATTCGGAAACGCAAAAAGTGATCCCCCGGACTTAAACGCTATTCGTAAAGTAATCCCAAATCAGTTGTGGGCTCAGGTGCGCACCAATTTTTGAAGTGCGGAATTTGAACCATGCACAATCCAATGAAACCACCTCAGAGTAGACGGGTATCTAATTCCAGTACTCTTCCTCGCTACAATGAAAGACGTGTGCTTCGGGTGATCCGCCGAATGGGTGAGGCGTCAAAAGCTGACCTCGCCCGTCAGACCAATCTGACCAATACGGCGGTGGGTACGATCGTTTCCAATCTCCACCGGCAGCAGCTATTAACTATTTCTCAGAAGCGGCTCAGCGGTCAGCGCGGTCAGCCGGCAACCTATTACCGGCTTGAGGCCATGGGGTCATTCAGCATCGGAGTTCGAGTGGACCGTAACTGGATCCAGGCTGTTCTAATTGATTTTAACGGTAGCGTACTCTCGCGTCTGTCTCACGAATTAATTCTTCCAAGACCTGAAATGGCCTTGGAGGTAATCCTCAAAGACGTCAATGCGCTGTTGGATATGATGTCGGAAAAACAGCGTAGCCGTCTGGCGGGTATCGGCTTTGCCTACCCTTACAATTTAGAAAGTTGGCTTGATGAGTTATCTCTGCCTCACGAGGAATTTCGCCCTTGGAAAGATTTTGATTTGGCGGGTCACATAGAAGATGCAATTTCGATCCCGGTTTGCAGCGAAAACGATGCCACCGCAGCTTCCATCGCTGAGCTTTTTTATGGTCTTGGGCGAGAGATGGATGACTTTCTCTATGTTTTTATCGGCCCTGCCGTAGGTGGTGGAGTTGTCATAAACGGGGAATCGGTGAGAGGCCCAATGGGCAATGCCGGAGATCTAGGCTTAATGCCAGTATTGCCTTCCAACCTCTCTTCCGCGCCACAACCGAAAGGTGAGTGGGATATTCTTCTCAATCGAGCTTCGGTTAACACGCTTATCCGTCATCTCAGAGCCTGCGGGCACGAAATCCATTCATTTTCTGATGTGAATTTTCTGGTTGACCGTCAAGAGAAGGCAGTCGCTGAGTGGATGAATGACTGTGTCGCCGCACTAGCGCCAGTTCTCTGGTCAGGGGTTGCTTTGCTCAACACCCCTGCTGTGGTAATCGCTTCAGATCTGGGGGATGGATTCATTCACCAGTTGATGACCAAGTTGAAGAAGAAATTAGCCTCAAGCGCACCAGAGGCTCGGACACCTCCCAAATTGTTGCCAGGCTCTTTCGGCAACGACGCTGAAGTAATTGGCGCCGCAAATTTGCCGTTTTTTTATCAATTTTCAACCCAGAATCATACGATCGAAAAGACAGGTGGCAATGGTGGAAAACAGGTCAAGAGAAATTGAAGACAGTGCTAAATTCAAGTGTCTAACAAAGGATAACTATTATGACAATGCGACTTAACGCACAGAGTCTTGTTGACGTCTCCTCGATGGTTGCCACTCCTTCATATAATCATCTGGACCTGGCTGCAGGTATCGTCCATTTTGGGGTTGGCAATTTTCACCGCGCCCATCAGGCTGTTTTTCTTGACGACCTGTTCAATACCGGCCGCGACCATGACTGGGCAATAATAGGCGCCGGGGTCCTGCCATCGGACGAAGAGATGCGCCAGGTGCTTGCTGCTCAGGACTTTCTGACCACAGTTGTAGAGCAGTCTGCGGGTCACAGTGCTGCGCGTATTATCAGCTCAATGATTGATTTTCTCTCTCCCGGCAACAATGCGGCTATCATCGACACCCTCGCTTCCCCGGCTATCCGCATTGTCTCGCTGACTATCACCGAGGGGGGCTATTTCATTGACCCCGCCACAAACGTTTTCGCTGCCGACCATCCGCAAATCGTTTCGGACGCGGCTACACCAGAGACCCCGAAGACTGTTTTCGGTCTGATCGTTGCGGCACTCAAACGAAGGCGCGAGGCAGGGGTTCAACCTTTTACGATAATGTCATGTGATAATGTTCCCCACAACGGCGCCGTTACCCGCAGCGCAATTACCGGTTTGGCAAAACTTTCAGACCCTGAATTAGCCCAGTGGATTCAAACAGAAGTCGCCTTCCCAAACGGCATGGTGGATCGAATCACCCCGGCGACAAGTGAACGCGAGCGAGAAATACTGGCGAGAGATTTCGGCCTTGAAGACGCCCGGCCGGTATTCTGCGAAGACTTTATTCAATGGGTACTGGAAGATGATTTTCCAGCCGGTCGTCCGGCTCTGGAGACTGTCGGGGTCGCTTTCGTCCCTGATGTAACACCCTACGAGCATATGAAAATTCGTATTCTCAATGGCGGACATGCAGTTATAGCCTATCCCGCCGGCCTTATGGGTATCCATTTTGTTCATGAGGCAATGGCACACCCATTGATTCGGTCTTTTCTTGAAAAAGTTGAAGAAGATGAAATCATACCGACCGTCCCCCCTGTACCCGACACAGATTTGGGAGTCTATTTCAGAAAGATAGAGGAGCGTTTCGCAAATCCCAAGATTGGAGATACCATTCGCAGACTATGTCTTGATGGATCAAATCGTCAACCGAAGTTCATTATCCCTGTAATTGCCGATCTGCTAAAAAGCGGGACTGGAATCGACGGGCTGGCACTCGAGTCGGCACTGTGGTGCCGTTATTGTTACGGCACAACCGAGGATAATAAAAATATCGAACCCAACGATCCAAATTGGGACCGCCTAGTTGCCGCCGCCCATGCTGCCAGGGATAATCCGATGATATGGCTTGAAATGGACGACATTTATGGCCCAGTTGGACAGGCTGCATTATTTCGTGAACGCTTTGCCTTCATGCTCCGGGAAATCTGGTCTGAAGGTGTAGAGAGAGTTCTAGAAGGTTATTTGCAGAACTCGCTGTAGTAAGGCATGTTCTTGGCCCTGGATCTGTTTGAGATTGTGCAAGTCATGATGAGGTTGTCCACCCCATCCTTTATTTCGCTGCACAGCCAGCGTAACATTGCTGCCTACGATCTGTTTTTCACAAACAAAGCAGAGGCATCAAATGAGTCAACATAAAATAGCAGGTATTGGTGAGCTACTCTGGGATGTCTTGCCTGATGCAGAGCAACTTGGCGGGGCGCCAATTAATTTTGCTTATCACGTTTCAGCACTCGGAGCTGAAGCTGTTGCTATCTCGACAATCGGCAGCGATAACAGAGGTGAAAAAGCGCTGAAGGAATTGCAAAACAGAGGGGTAACCACTTCTTATATAAGTGTTTTAGAGCAATTTGACACTGGATATGTAACTGCACGAGTCGATGGCAAAGGAGTTGCAACCTATGAATTCCCTGATGATGTTGCCTGGGATCATTTAGCCATAAACTCTGCTGCACAGCAATGTGCAGCAAAGCTTAAAGCCATCTGTTTCGGCACGCTTGCTCAAAGATCAGATTCATCGCGATCATCCATTCAGCGATACCTGGGAACCACTTCTGAAAAAACCCTGAAAGTCTATGATCTCAACCTTCGCCAGAACTTTTATAACCGGGCGATCATCGAAAACTCGCTCAAAATGTGCACGGTTTTGAAGCTTAATGATGATGAACTAACCGTGATCTCATCACTTTTTTTGCTTACCGGTTCCGAACATGAACAACTGGAAGCACTTCGTAAACATTTTGATCTTGAGCTTGTAATTCTTACCAAAGGGAGTAAAGGCAGCATTTTAATTGAGAGAGGCGATATATCAAGACATAGCGGCCTTGCGACCGAAGTGGTCGATACAATTGGTGCTGGTGATTCTTTTACCGCAGCGGTGGTAATTGGATTACTAAGCAATAAAACACTTGATGAAATAAATGAGAAAGCAAACCGCCTTGCCGCTTACGTGTGCAGTCAACCTGGGGCAATGCCGCCAGTTCCTCTACATTACAGGTTTGAGTGAAAGGGACATTTACGACAAAAATAAATACTCAGAGCAACAAAACTTAATGATAAATTCTGATTATATTCTGCAGAAAAAATCTGATCATAACATTGCTATTCAGCACGATATATTGGGTAAAATCTCCCTTTTTAAATAAGCATAACGGCCTTGGTCATTGGGGTTTATTGTTGTTTTCGTTTATTCAAAAAGATTATTAAAACTCGCGTTCCACTGACCAATAATTTTTAGAATTACTGTGAACATTCGTCCTTTCAATCATAAAGATATAGAAAAAACCGCAAAAGTTCATGAGGCTGCATTTGTGAGACAAACGTTGTCAAAAGTATGGATTGAGTGTAATAGCAATGCCTATCCTAGAATCCAGTACTACGTTGCAGAAAATACTGAAAATGAGATAGTTGGCTACATTCAATGGGTTCAAAAAAGCGGTTTTCGCCAAGAGGTAGTTCTTGAACTCGAGCAGCTGGCGGTTCTTCCTAAATATCAAGGAAAAGGAATTGGCTCCAGACTGATTAAAGAGTCATTACCGCAGATAAATTGTCAGCTTGCCAGCAGAGGGGCAAAAATAAAGCACATTATCGTCACCACCAGATCAGACAACAATGCTCAAAAAATATACCAGAAGACAATGGGGGCGAGGATAGAAGCAACTATAAGGAATCTCTATTCAGCGGACGAAGTATTAATGGTGGCAAGGAATATTCAAATATCTACATAATAAAACGCACCCTTAATCAATAAAATGACCTTTCCGTTACGTGCGCTTGCTTACACAAACCTGCTAGCCATTTACCGATCTATATTTGCGAGATGTGCCGTGGCAATCCAGATTTGAGGAACCATATATTCTTGAATGTCTCATTAGTTCATATTTCCAGTTTAAAAAACCTGCCAGCGGGAACTTCTCGTTTAGTTGAATATCCCCAATTACAGAAGAATCAAGATTCAGGGTACCCTTTAATTAAAGCCTGAGTTTTATAGCCACGAATGTGATTTAGATATGGCATATTCAATTTCCTTTCAGGCCATAAGCAGCTAATGTTGTGAATAATATCTTGGATTCTAATAAAAAAATCAGGCCAATTTTGCTATAATTAGACAAAAGCTCTTTAGCGACTATTCTGGTGCCACCATACATCCCCGAGTTGTTCGATGGATCAAGTTGAACTGCATAAGGTGCTGAACAGATACACCCATCCCGACGCCGGAAAATCACTCCTCCAGGTATCAACAGCTTTGGCTATCTATCTCGCCTCTGTCACATTTCTGGCCACACTCCTTCACTTCCAGGCACCTGTTTTAATCATCTTGCTCTTGTCGCTCTTGACCTCTCCGATTATCGTTCAACTCTTCATCATTTTCCATGACTGTTGCCACACGTCCTACTTCGCCTCTCGCAGGGCCTGCTTCCTGCTGGGGCATTTTCTCGGTGTGCTTACTTTCACAGCTTATTACGATTGGCAGCGAACGCACGCTATTCACCACCGCTGCATGGCTAATTTGGAGAGAAGAGGTGTCGGCGACATATGGCTCATGACCCTGAGTGAGTATCGCAACGCCGGCAAGTGGGAAAAGCTTCGTTACAGGTTGTACCGCAATCCATTCTTCATGTTTTTCGTATCCGCACCGTTTCTCTTTCTTATCCTCAACAGGGTGCCCTCAAAAGGATTCCGCAAGAGAGAATTGCTAAGTGTTCTCTTTACCGACCTTATGCTTGTGCTGTTGTTGAGCTTTGTTTCAGCCTTGACAGGGTGGAGGGGGCTGCTGCTGATTCTTCTGCCCATGATGCTTGGGGCGAGCATGCTGGGCCTCTGGCTTTTTTATGTTCAACATCAGTTCCGCCGAGTTTACTGGGCGCACAACGGTGAATGGGATCGGCACCGGGCAGCGATGGAGGGTTCTTCATTGTATCTGATGCCATCCATTCTGCGCTGGCTCAGCGGCAACATCGGATATCATCATATCCATCATCTTGCGCCACGTATTCCAAATTACAGGCTTAAAGAATGTTTTGATGAAATCCCGGAACTGCAGGAAATAGATCCCGTCCCCTACCTCAGCGGTCTGCGCAATATCAGCTTGAGTCTATGGGATGAGGAAAGTGGTCTCCTGGTGAGTTTTAGGGAAGCGCAGGAGATTGTCGAAAAACGGGAATCCCCAAAATGATAGATTTTATTTCTGCTCCATATCGGCCTGGTCCCATACGACCATATTAATTTTAGTATGTTGTCAGGTAATCGAACTGGATTCTTTACGATTCTGCGAGATCTGTTTAATCGGTTTTAAATTACCCTGCAATTTCCTGTAATTATTGATCATGTTTTTGTCAGATAGTTTATCTTACTGTTTTTTAGTTATTTTAGCTATATGTGTCATATGTGGTATTGTTTGTTGACCAGATTGGGAGTATATTTTGTTCATCATTTTGTTAAGCCCTTTGTAAGGTGGGCAGTATCCGAAAAGACGGTGACAGTGCCTTGTAGAACTTTTATCCTTGGTGGCATTGATGAGTAATTCCAACACATATCTGGACGCCTGGAAGGTGATGGACGTCACCGACAAGAAACTACTGATGCACAGGTTTCTGGGTCAGAATGGTGATCATTTTAGTCAGGACGAGTTCCTGAAATTCCTTGCCAAGCACTATGAAGATCGCCAAGGAAGGTCAAAACCAGTTTCAAATAGCAAACCGCATTGACCCGCTGCGCCACCATCCTGCGCCCACCATTCAACCTGCCGACTATCGCCAGTTCTTCGTCCAGACGCAGCCCTGTTTAATGATTTCTGATCAAGTAGAAAAAGGCACACAGCAAACGGTAGATGCACAGGAACAGTGATGAGCTGATGATCTGCTCGATCATTTATGATTGCCACTGCAGGACAAAGGACTCTCTTCGCATAATATCTCAAGATTGCGCTTAGAATCCAAATCTCCATTCTTCATCCCTTTTTTGTACCACTTCGCCGCTTTATTGTAATCTTGCGTAACTCCTTCACCAATGTGGTACATAACTCCTAAGTTGTTCTGTGCATCGTTGTGCCCTTGCTCTGCAGCCTTCTGGTACCACTTAATAGCTTCCTTGAAATCTTGTGGTACCCCTTTTCCAGTGTGGTACATAACCCCCAAGTTATTCTGAGCACCGCGATGCCCATGTTCAGCTGCCTTCCTGTACCACCTAGCCGCTTCCTTGAAATCGTGCACGACTCCTTCACCTTCCTGGCACATGCATCCCAGGTTGAATTGAGCATGAATATTGCCTTGTTCAGCTGCTTTCCTCAACCACAAAACTGCTTTTTTGAAGTCTTGGGGATCGCCTTAGCCTTTTCTGTAAATGTCCCCTAGGTTAAATTGCTCATGGACATTTCCTTGCTCTGCTTCC
>JARRLH010000087.1:0-9851 GCA_037387205.1 Desulfofustis sp. | reverse complement strand
AAGAGGTGTTTGACGAGTTTGCCGATCATTACGAAGCAAGCCTGACCGCCGATCTGGGCTATGAGTTGCCCGCAACCCTGCGTGATTTCTATCAACGCCTGCTCCCTCGGAACACCCCGGAACGATTCCTTGATTTGGGCTGCGGGACAGGCCTGGTCGGCGAGGCATTTCACTCGTTTTGTCAGTCAATGACAGGAGTTGATATTTCCGAGAAGATGCTTGCCGCAGCCAGGGAGAAGCGGCTCTATGACACCCTCCATCTCTCAGCAATTATAGATTTTCTCACTGCCCATCCGAGCTCATCGTATGACCTTGTGGTGAGTGGCGACGTGCTTCCCTATATTGGCGATCTGGAAGAGCTGTTCTTGGGGGTGTCCAGGGTGTTGACGGCTCCTGGGCACTTCATGTTCTCGGTTGAACACCACTCAGATGAAGTGCTTGTTCCCGTGCTTCAGCAGAGTGGACGCTTCGCCCACAGCCAAGCATATGTGACAAGCATAGCGGACAAAACCGGCTGGCAGATAATTGGCCGGACTCTGCTTGACCTGCGCAGAGAACGGGACGAATGGATCCAGGGATCGATTTATTTGATGAGCCTTTCCTCGATCAGTTGAAGAAACCGCTCTTCTGGACCAGCCAGCAGATCAGTAATCCGCTGCAGACGGAAGACAGACCGACAACCCGCAGGGTTGACGGAGGAACCTCACTCAGCTTGAGCAGCCATTCCCGCATTTTTTCTGGAGCGGCCGCATAGGGCAGACCTTCCACAATGAGTACCATGCCGAACACCAGAAGGAGTAATTTCATATCAATTAATCAACCTGCCAGCGAAGATTTTGTTGAAGTTAACAAAGCTACTATTATATTTACAAAATTCCTTGAATAAGTTATTTGGTATAGCACTTCGACTGCACGCACTGGAGAACGTACAAGGCCGCACCGAGTTGTCGCTTTTACAGTATCGCGGCCCCGTTCTTTTGGCAATCCACAATTACACAGCTCATTGATGACAGAATCCACTCGCTCTAAATACCAGGAAGCAGGCGTCGATATAGACAAGGGCAACGCCTTTGTTAAAAAGATCAAAAGCGTCATTGCCGACACCCATCAACGGGGCGTGCTCAGCGAGATCGGCGGTTTTTCCAGCCTGTTTTCCATCGACAAGGATAAGTACGAGAACCCGGTCCTGGTATCCGCGACCGACGGGGTCGGTACCAAACTGGCGGTGGCCAAATCGTGTGAAAAACATGACACCATCGGTATAGATCTTGTTGCCATGTGCGCCAACGATATAATCGTAAGCGGCGCCAAGCCTCTGTTTTTTCTCGACTACCTGGCCGTCGGCAAACTGGAGATCGAAGTTGCCAGCCAGATTGTCACCGGTATTGCCGAGGGCTGCAAACAGGCCAATTGCTCTCTGGTCGGAGGTGAAACAGCGGAAATGCCGGGGCTCTATCGCGAAGGCGATTACGACATAGCCGGTTTCGTAACCGGTATTGTCGACCGTGACAATATCATTGATGGCTCCGACATCAGGGTCGGAAACAAGATTATCGGGCTGGCCTCCAACGGTCTCCATGCCAACGGGTTCTCTCTGGTCAGGAAGATTTGTTTCAACGACCTGGGCCTGGGAGTTGGTGATTTCGTGGAGGAACTTGGCACTAACCTTGGCGAGGAATTACTCAAACCTACTCGAATATACGTTCAGCCGATTCTCAATGTTCTCAAAAACTACAAGATAAACGGCATGGTTCACAATACCGGAGGCGGTTTCTACGACAACATCCCCCGGGTACTGCCCAGAGGGTGCCGAGCGACAATTGCCAGGAACTCATTTCCCGTACCGCCGGTATTCCCTTATCTGGCAGCCGGCGGCGGGGTTCCAGAAGCCGAAATGTCCCGTACCTTCAACATGGGAATCGGCTTTATGGCGATTGTCGAAGAGATAGACGTTAACGATATAATGCTGCAATTCTCAGCTCTAGGCGAGACCCCGTATCTCATTGGAGATGTTCAGGCGGAGGCTGAGGGAAAGAAGCAGGTGGAGTTCATCTAAATCAGAACTTGAACAAAATCAACCTTCGGCGCAATCCACCGTGCTTCCTTTGATCTTCTCGAGGGCATGGTCCAGTGCCGGCAGCAGGACATCTATATTTTCCAGCGCCCCCTTGCGACTGCCAGGTAAATTGATGATCAGGCTCTGCCGGCGGATTCCCGCCCTGCCCCTGGAAATTACCGCTTTTGGCGTTATTGCCAGACTTGCCGCCCGCATCGCCTCAGCCATTCCCGGTACTTCTTTGTCAAACACCTGATCCATCGCCTCAGGGGTCACGTCGGTCGGCGAGACCCCGGTGCCTCCAGTGGTGAGCACAAGATCGGCTCCCTTGGCTTCGATTGCCTGGAGTACCGCTTCTACGATGAACTCTATCCGGTCCGGTACTATTTTGTAAAAGCAAAGACGGTAGCCGTGATCGGTTAACAGCTCTTTCAGGGCAGCGCCGCTGGTATCATCCCTGAGCCCCTGAGCGCCGCTGTCGCTCATGGTTATCACCGCAAAGCTGAATGGGCTCATGGCTGTCCCATAAACTCGGTTACTTGTCTGCTGCTCTTGCAGCGACGATCTTCTCGGTGATCTGGGCCGGAACTTCCTCATAGTGGGAAAATTTCACTACAAATGAGCCAAGACCGCCGGTCATCGAAGTCAGTTCGTTGGCATAAGTCTGAATCTCCGCCATTGGCACCTGGGCGGTAACAATCTCGCCCTTTGGTCCGGAGTCCATCCCCAGCACACGGCCTCTTCTGCTGTTCAGATCGCCCATGATGTCGCCGACACTGTCCTTGCCCACGGTAACAACCATCTCCATGATCGGCTCGAGAAGCACCAGACCGGCAGCGGGTGCGGCCTGTTTGAAGGCCAGCGAACCGGCTATTTTGAAAGCCATTTCCGAACTGTCAACGGTGTGATAGGAGCCGTCATAGAGGGTGACTTTGACATCGGTAACCGGGTATCCTGCCTGGACGCCTTTTTCCATCGCTTCCAGTATACCCTTCTCCACAGCCGGTCTATATTGCTGCGGAATAACACCGCCGACAATCTTATCGACAAATTCGAATTTCTCTCCGGGAATCGGGTCAATTTCTATCCAGCAGTCGCCGAACTGGCCGCGCCCGCCGCTCTGTTTTTTATGCCGGCCCTGCGCCTTGGCTGAGCTTCTGATGGTTTCCATATAAGGAATTTTGGGCAGATTGAGTTCCATTTCCACCCCGAATTTTCGCTTGATGATGGACCCGACCACCTCCAGATGGACCTGGCTCATGCCAGAAACCAAAGTTTCCCCGGTCTGCTGTTCGCGCGACATCTTCAGACTCAGGTCTTCATCGAGCATGCGGCTCAGGGAAGAAAACAGCTTCTCCTCGTCGCCTTTCTTGGCAGAGACTGCGTAGGTAATGACAGGAGAAAGAGGTTCGACGGCCTCGAGAATCACTTGATTGTCCTGCAGACACAGAGTGTCGCCAGTGGTAGTCTCTTTTAATTTGGCCACGGCCACCAGCGCGCCGGGTCCGACACTGTCTACCTGACGCTGCTCTTTTCCTTCGATGAGGAAAAGATTACCAAACCGTTCAGCGGTCTTTTTGTTGGCGTTGTAAAACGATTCGCCTGCAAGAGTGCCGGAAAATACCCTGAAAATGGTAAGACGACCGGCGTAGGGGTCGGCCATGGTCTTGAACACGAAACCGGTGAACGGGGCGTCAGCCGACGGCGGGCATTCCACCTCTTCCTTGGTGTTCGGGTTCACGCCCCTGCGTGGTCCGACATCGGCCGGTGAAGGCATGAAATTGTTGACCGCATCCAGGATCACGCTGGTTCCGCTGTTCTTCGTGGCGCAGGTGACTGTCACCGGGGTAACTTCCCCCTCTGCCACCGCTTTTTTCAATCCTGCGGCAAGGTCTTCTTCGGTGAGTTCTCCCTCTTCAAGAAATTTTTCAATGAGTTCCTCATCCGTCTCGGCGATGCTTTCCATCAGAGCCTCGCGCGCCGCCGCAACCTCATCCTCAAGTTCGGCCGGAATGTCGATTTCCTTCACTCCGCCCTTGCCGCCATCCTCGAATTCGTAGGCCTTGTTAGCCACCAGATCGACGATGCCGCTAAATGACTCTTCCTTGCCTATGGGCAGATGCACAACGGTCGGGCTCAGCGGAAGGGATTCTTTTATCTGGTCGATAGTCTTGTGGAAATCAGCCCGTTCACGGTCCATCTTGGTGACGACTATCATCGATGGCAGATTGTTTTCAGCAATAAGGTCAGCAAATTTATGGGTTTGGCCTTTGACGCCCAGAACCGCACCGATGACAAATACGGCCCCGTCGCACACATGGGCGGCCGAGATTGTCTCATTGAAGAAGGAGTCGTCACCCGGGGTATCGATCAGGTAAACCTCATTTTTCTTCCACGAATAATTGCAAAAAGATGAGCTTATGGTGATCTTTCTCTTTATTTCTTCATCATCGTAATCCATCGAGGAATTGCCGTCATCGACCTTGCCCAGCCGATTGATCTTCCCTGCAGTGTAGAGCATGGCCTCAACCAGAGAGGTCTTACCGCCGTTTCCGTGTCCTATTACTGCTATATTTCTGACCATTGCCGTATCCTGCATCTGCTTCTCCTCAATTTCGAATAAATAAATCTGTCATCCAATCAGCGCAAATTTGTATAATTGAACGGGGCCTCGAAGATTTAACCCCACCATATATTCAATTCATCCGGCAGAAAGTCAAGCAACATTGAGTTTCGGGCAACATTTAATAAGGGGCGTGGGGCAAATAATAATCTCAACCGATCACGCAAATAACAAGATGTCGCATTCGCGTCTTGACAGCAACTCGCAAACCGGTCACAACATGGGCTGCACAGACAACCTGAACCAGATGGCAAGGTGAGCAAAACCGACCCCCCTTCAACCGGCGTTGCCAAATCGGCGGCAACCGTCTCCGTCGCAGTAATGTGCAGCAGACTGCTGGGGCTGATTCGCGAACAGATCTTTGCCGGCCTCTTTGGCGCCGGTTATGCCTACGATTCTTTCGTCGTTGCTTTTCGCATACCCAATCTGCTGCGTGATCTTTTTGGGGAGGGGGCCCTGTCTGCCGCCTTTGTCTCTGTGTTTTCCGATTATGACGCGAACAGGAGCAGGGAGGATACCTGGCTGTTGGCCTCCAATGTGCTCTGCTTCTTCGTCGTAGCCATCTCCTTGATAACCCTGATGGGGATGATTTTTGCCGATCAGATTGTCGCCCTGCTGGCCCCTGATTTTTCGGCTGTATCAGGCAAATCCGAGCTGACTGCCAGCATGACGGTCATCATGATGCCGTTTCTGCTCTTTATTTCGCTCGCTGCAGTGGTCATGGGGATCCTCAATACCAAAAATCGTTTTTTCATCCCCTCCCTGGCATCAAGCTTTTTCAACCTTGGATCAATTATCGGCGGTACAGCTCTGGCTTTCCTGCTGCCCCGTTATGGGTACCCCGCCATCATCGGCATGGCCTTCGGAACCCTGATAGGCGGCTTCCTGCAGCTCGCGGTGCAACTTCCGGTACTGAAAAAGATTGGCTTCAGGTTCACCCCTGTCTTAAACCTGTCAGATCCGGGCCTGCGGCGGGTCCTCAAGCTGATGATACCGGCAACCATAGGACTTTCTGCTACCCAGATTAATATTTTCATCAACACCAATTTCGCCTCATCCTGTGCTGAAGGTTCGGTATCTTGGCTCAACTATGCCTTTCGGCTGGTGCAACTCCCCATTGGACTGTTCGGGGTTGCCATATCGATCGCTGCTCTGCCCGTTTTGGCCCGGCAGGCCTCAACCATGAACCTCGAGGCTATGCGCACCACCTTCGTGTCCTCACTTACCATGGTGTTTTGTCTTACAATACCGGCCACGGTTGGCCTCGTCGTGCTGGCGGAACCGATTATCAAACTGATCTTCGAACATGGAGCCTTCACCGCTGCAGACACTAAGGCCACCGCCGTTGCGCTGTCGCTCTATGGAGTGGGTCTTTTTGCCTACTCGGCCAACAAGGTGATTGTGCCAGTTTACTATGCCATCAATGCCGCCCGGTATCCGGTCATCGCAAGTTTTCTTGCCATTGCTTTCAATATTCTGATTATCGTCAACACCATCGATCATTTTCAGCACAGGGCCATAGCCCTCTCGACCTCGGCGGTGATGGTCATTAATTTCCTTTTTCTGATGATTGTCCTTTATCGCAAGATCGACGGCTTTTCCCTGCGCAGCCTCGGGACCGGACTTACCAAAATCGTGATCGCCGCGTCACTCATGTCCCTCGTACTGATCTTTCTGTATCGCCAATTCCACCATCAGTTCCAGCTCTCGATTCTTAATCAGCTCACTTTCCTGTTTCTCCTGATTGCCGTCTCGTCCCTTTGCTACATAACAGTTCTGCACCTGCTTGGCCTGCAGGAACTGAAGGATATCACATCGAAAATAAAGACTAGAATAACCCGTTGAAACGGCAACGAGAGCTGCGTGATTGCGGGAGGCGGAAACGATTTGATCATCCCGAGCAGGAATCACCTATTTTCTGCTAGGTGCTCCTGCTCGGGCTTTTACAGGAAAAGATCAGTTGTTGACCGGTTCACCGAAGGGGTTGAGCTGTTTTCCGGCGGCGGCATCAGCCGTCACATATATCTCCATCTTTGTTTTCCCAATTTTTCCCAGTCCTCCTCCCTGCAGTACTATGATGGCTGTTTTATTCGGTTTCGTAAAAGCGAGCAGGACATTGTTGTAAGAGGCCTCGCCCACGTGCCGCCACTGCTCGTTTTTCATGCTTGCAAGCATGAAGTCTTTGAGCGATTCAACTTCAACGTAGCCAGAAAAAACATATACACCGCCGTTAAATGATTCGGTATTGATCGTCAGTGTTTTCTTCTTATCGGCTTTCATCTCAGGCGGTATTTTGATATCGGGAAAGTTACTGACGGGGCTGGGCAACGGACCCACACTGCTTCCCATATCTACTGGCTTGTTCTGGGAAGCACATCCTGAGATAATCAGCAGAAATAATCCTGCAACGAAATACACGGAAAACCTTCTGAGCATCGGGGCGGTCATATCAATCCTCCTGAAACCTTTTTGATTTATAAAGTTAACTGTATAACTAGTTAAAATTTGACGTAAAATCAAATTGGCAATCAATTTACTATATAATTCCCCTTTGGACAAGGAGCATGCTTTTATTGGTGCACAAAAAGATGAGCAAGGCTATCATTTCGATGCTGTGTCCCCTTACTTAATCGAACCATGCCCGAAAAAATCGTCAAAGTACATCGCTATCCCATCAGGCTGGGGCAGTTTCTCAAATTGGCCGAGATCGTCCAGGACGGACTCGAGGCAAAATTCATGATTCTTGAAGGAGAAGTACAAGTCAATGGCAAGGTGGAACTGAGGCGAGGCAGGCAATTACATTGCCATGACGTGGTTACCTTCCAGCAAGGCAGCTGGCGCTGCGGATAAGCTCTCGGTAAACCTCGCACCCCGGCTTAATTGCTATTCCACAAGTATCTCATGCACGGTAATTGGTCGGGCAAATCCCTTGAGGCGCATGGTTTCAGACTTCAGAGCGGGAGACTCGCCGCGGCATGCCTCCATTACCGCGTCAGTACATGAAACGCTGTCACCTTCGCCCCTGGAGGCAAGACGCTGGGCGATATTGACGTCAGGCCCCACCACAGTATAATCGAACCGCTCACTGGATCCCAGGTTGCCGAGGAACATTTCACCGCAGCTGATGCCTATGCCCAGTCCGATTCGCGCAAAAATCCCGTCTTGGTTCAGGAACTGACTTCTCAATGACCGGAAGGCACGAATCACCTCTTTGCTTGTCTTGACCGCGGTCTCTGCAGGGTTTTCGTGGACTGTCGGAGCTCCGAATATTACCAGGGCTCCGTCTCCCATGAATTTGTCAAGCGTACCGTGGTTAGCGTAGATAATCCGGGTGAACATCTTAAAAAAATCATCAAGAAAGTCGCGCAAATCAGGGATGGTAAGATGTTGTACCAGGAGCGTGTAGTTCCTGATGTCGGCGAACATGACGGTGAGCGTCTGGATGGTTCCGCTGTCCATCAAGGGCTGGCCTTTATCCAGCAAAATCCGGGCGACCTCGGGGGAAACATACTGCTCAAACAGGGTACGGATTTTAACATTTTCCTGCTTCTGCCTGTGCAGCCTTATATTTTCAATTGCCAGCACCGTGAGCTGAGCCAGAATTGAAACCAATTCGATATCTGAACCCTGGAAGCTGCGGCGACCATTGTGCCGGCCAATATTGATGACGCCTAAAAATTCATTTCGGCCGACCAGTGGAAATGAAACAGAGGACGATAGCTCGTTTCTGATTAGCAGCGCTTGTATCTCCTCGGGAGTCTTGTCGGCCCGATTGATAACCAGCGGTGCCTTGGTCGCGAATACCAGGCCGGAAATGCCTTCGCCGGACTTAACCCTGGACTGGTCGATTACCTCCTCAGTTAATCCTCGCGCAGCAACTATGCGCAGACAGCAAGCGGTTTCATCCAGGAGCATTACCGAGAGGGAAGTAGCCCCAACCTCCTCCTGCAGGGCATCTCCGACCAGATTGCATATCTCCTCTTCGCTGTCGGCCTGAAGCAGTCGGTTGCCCCACTTATACACAGGCAGCAGGGCCTGTAATCTGATTTCATCGACCTTTCGGGCCTGAACTGAGTTCTTCTTATTGTCCGAAAATCCTTTCACTTTCATACGTTCAGGGTATATTCTGAAGTATATTTAATCAATCAAATATCACGGGATCAACTCCTGCTCCAGCCTCGATCTCAACTTCACGGTACCCATGAGCGAACCACGTGCCCCGCTTGCCGATCGCATGCGGCCAGATTCATTAGACAACTTTTACGGCCAGGAAAAGCTTGTTGGTGAAGGGCGCATACTCAGACAACTGCTTGCAGGAGATTCACTGCCTTCTCTCATCTTGTGGGGCCCGCCAGGATCCGGCAAAACGAGTCTGGCCAAAATCATTTCCGCCGCAACAGAGGCTGATTTCGTTTTCTTCTCGGCAGTGCTTTCGGGCGTCAAAGAGGTGCGCAAAATTGTCGAGCAGGCCCGGAAGACGCAGGCCGACAAAAAGCTCAAGACTATCCTCTTTGTCGATGAAATTCACCGCTTCAACAAGAGTCAGCAGGATGCTTTTCTGCCCCATGTTGAAAGCGGTTTGCTGACACTCATCGGCGCAACCACAGAAAACCCCTCTTTTCAAGTCATCGCCCCCCTGCTCTCCCGATGTCGGGTTCTGGTGCTCGAAGCCTTATCTCCTGAAACCCTTGAGCAGATCGTCCTTCACGCCCTGGAGGACAGTAAGCATGGATTGGGATCTTATAACCTGCGGCTTGACGAAAAGCCGCGTGCTCTTCTTATTGAGGCGGCAGATGGCGACGCCCGCAGTTGTCTTAATATTCTCGAACTGGCTTCGAACCTGGCCAGACAGCGGTCAGTTGCACACAGCCAGGACCCGATAATAACTCTGGCAGACATCGAAGAAGCCAGCCAGAAAAGGACCCTGCGCTACGATAAAAACGGTGAGGAACATTTCAATCTGATCTCAGCCTTGCATAAAAGCCTAAGGGACTCTGACCCGGATGGTTCGCTCTACTGGTTTTTTCGGATGATCGAGGGTGGTGAGGAGCCTCTCTATATTGCCCGCAGGCTCATCCGCTTTGCCTCAGAAGATATTGGCATCGCCGACCCCCAGGCTCTGATTCAGGCGCTGGCCGGCAGGGACGCCTATCACATGCTCGGTTCCCCTGA
>JARRLH010000086.1:0-9874 GCA_037387205.1 Desulfofustis sp. | reverse complement strand
GGTATGCCTGGTTCCATGCAGACCCGGTCTCCCACCTGCAAGTGAGTTACAGCCGATCCTGCCTCAAGTATGTACCCGGAAGCTTCATGGCCCAGTATCATCGGCTCTTCCACGACAAATGGGCCGATTTTACCATGGGTAAAATAGTGCACATCTGAGCCGCAGACGCCAACTGTATGTATCCCGATACGCACATCATGGGGACCTACTTCCAACGCCATGGGAAGGTCCCGCAGGCTGAGTTTTCCTTTCTCTTCAAGAACTAGTGCTTTCATTGGTGTTTTTTATTGGTTCCTGGAGTTCTAAAAGTCACCCCGCATAGTTTTTTCACCGTTTTAACCAGGGCAACACCTGTTAATATATTGTTATCAATATCAATAATCATTAGACCGATGAGTCTTACTGAACATAGTCTGCCATAAACAATTCGAATTCAAAAGACTTTATAGCATGAGCGCAACATCACCCACCATTCTGGCACCAGCTGAGCTTTCCCATAAAGAGTAATCTTGGGTGCCCACTTCAAACATTGCAGGGTTCTGAAAAATATATGACAGAGCTGCGGCCAGGTCTTCGGAGGCCTTTACCCCGCTTCCTACCTGATATTTCAGGACACACACATTATATCCTTTGTTGCTCAACTCTAAAGCTTGCGGAAAACCTTCAGGCAGGGATCCCACATAGGCAAAGCCACCGCCCGGACACACTGCGGCAAAAGGAGCTCCCGGGTCTCCTTTGAAGAAAAAGAGGCCGGCAGATGCTTTACCGGGGTCCTGCTGTTTTTGCTGAGCAGAGTAAAAATTGAAAAATATGGTCCTGCCGTCGCTGACTTCGTCAATCATGTGGTTGACAGCGCCCACGACCGTGCCGGGGTTCACATGGCTGTGATATGGCAAGAGCGAACCAACATCGGTCAGTAGCGTATTGTAGTAATTTGTGTTGTCGTCCCAAGGCAGTAAATATTCACCAAAACCCTTGAAGGCCGGGTGCTTTACGATGTCGTCGACGGAGTCATAAATTGATATACGACCAGCAGTTTCAGTTGCGTATCCTTTTGCATTAAATGACTCCTCAGCTTTGCCTTCAGACATGACAGAATCTTCCCCGCCCATGGTGAGTATCAGCAGGAATAGCAACACTTTTCTCATTGATCTCGCACGGTCTCCAGGTTCTGGGTTCATAATGGTTGAATTCGCTCTTTGATGATTGGAAAAACCCTATAATCTCTCATCTATTCCAGCTCCTATAATTTCTAAAAGCCACCCTGGTGAGTGAGAGCTCGGTTATGGGGGCGATAACGCGGACACAATGAATTCAGGATTTCGGGAAGAAACGTCGATGGCCTCGTCGAGGAGATTGACATTGGCCTGGTAATCCACATCCATGGATGAAAGCCCATCCTTCTGCCTGGTGGTGCGCCCCCTGCTTTAAACGACAATCACTGTGTACCGGTACTCCGGCATCTTACGGGTTGCCAGGTCTTTTCGCCTCCGCTAATCCCCAGGGAGCAGGTGATACCTGAAATCACAGACGTCTGCTCCCTGCATGATCGTCTTGGTCCGCACCAGTTTGAGTCCCGGATTAAGGCCTCTTGCGAATGGTTCGTCACGACAGCAGGAGAGCTCGACTCCAAATTCTTCAAGCCCTGATTCACTATATTTCTCGTAGTAAGGACAACGGGTCACATTGAAGAAATAAGTTGTCGGGGTTTGTTCTAATACTTCCATTTCCCACACCTCGCCCGCACCCCAGGTGGCGACATCTTTTACCAGGATTTCAATCGGATTACCCCGCTCATCTGTGGCCATATTCCGGCCGCGCTCAAAAGCTTCCTTCTGATTGATGCCTCTCAATACTCCCAGTATCTCATTTTTTGCAAATATCTTCGCTAGCTCGCGTATCAGGGGCGCGATCGCCATAGCTTCAATGGCTCTTTTTTCCAGCCTGGTGATGTTTTTCATTGTTAAATGCGCTCAGGCGATAGGGGTTCAAACCCATTGCCACAAAGTCTTCCATCATTTGGCCGGAGACCAGGGGGTGCTGAAATAGGCGATTCTCACCTCAGCAGCTTATGACTTTGCCCGCAGGATCTCCAGTGCTTCGTCCAGTGAATCAAAATGGTTACAGAACAGCATGGGCTCGATATCGAGCCTTCTGCTGATATCCGCAACCGTTGTCTTCTCAAAGCCTTTTCTGCTAAAAAGAAAATGCCCAGTTACCGGGACTGCACCGAGAGAATGTGCTCAATCTACGCGACTACCAGCGGATATCTATCCCGATAAGCGGGCCGTGCACCGTCGCATCGTAGGTAAATTTGTCATTTCCACTGCCTGTTTCGTAGTCGGTTCCGATGCCACGGTACCCAGCTACGATGGCGACATGTTTCCAGGGCTGAAAATCAATTAACGCCAATCCCTGCCAGGTGAAATCCGAAGCGGCGCCAAAACCGCCGATATCACCGTAGAGCTGCAGCGACCATTTGTCAGAGAAGGCATAGTTGTAGCGCAGCCCGACAATGGGGTCTACCCAGTCCTGATCGCCTTCGAGGCTCGTCCCCAGATTATTCAGGTTAATGCCGGAGTCAAGTTTGGTGTAGCGTATTCCGGCTGCTCCGTCCAAAGTGTGATCACCGTCCAAAAATCTATAGGTTCCGGCCAGATTGATGATCTGTGATTTAAACCCGACATCAACATTGACCAGATCATTTGCTTTCTCGGTGCCGAGATCGAGGTAATTGTAATCAAAAACAAAGCCATACTTCTTTTTGTACAAGCCGTTAAAACGGACGGTAAAGCCCCCCTCGAGATTGTCCCAGATATCGCCGAAATCGACGCTGGCACTGCTTGTTCTTCCCCGAATACCCAGGTCGCCATCAATAGCGATAGCCCACAAGTAGAAAGGCGCCAGGTTGAATTCCCAATTGGACTCATCCTGGGACCAAGCCATAGAGGGAAGCAGAGCGGCTATTACCAGAACAAGCAGACTTTTACGAAGTAGCGTCATCATGTGATTCTCCTCCTGCGCATTATTCCCCAATCTAAACATCTAATCATCAAGTTCAATTAGAAAATAAGTGCGGATTTCCGTCACAATTACTTAAAATAGGCAAAATAGATGCTTCACAACAGATGTGATGATAGTATTGTGGAGGTCTCTGATTAGATGTGGGCAAAGTGACAAGGAAATATCAGCTGCAAACAGCCGTGTGCAGATCCAAGCGCTTGTAGGAGTTAACTCACAATGGCACGTCCCGGCGAACTGAGCTTCGGTCAGCCTGTAGAAGATACACTGGCGGTAAAGATGTCAGGTTCCTGGAAACTCCACAAAGACTTGCCATCTGTCGAAGCCGTCAGCCGGCAAATAGAAAAATCTCCCGCGGTCCAGAAGCTCCATATAGATGCCCGGGATGTGGATGAGTGGGATTCTGGCCTGCTCATCTTTCTGGGCCGTTCACTGGAGCTAGCCACCCGGCGAGACCTCGAGTTACAGACCATCGGGTTGCCCGAAGGAGCAACAAAACTGCTGCAGCTGGCAGTGGCCGTTCCCGAGAAAAAGGACGCCCGCAAGGCTTCCCCGGACAAGACCTTTCTCGTTCATCTGGGTGACGAGACGGTGGATTTTTTTCAAGGCTGTGGCGACCTGCTCGATTTCGTTGGTGACGCCACCATGGCCTTTGTCAAATTGCTCCGTGGAAAGGCCCAATACCGACGCTCTGATCTTGGTCTGGTACTCGAATCCTGCAGTGGGCAGGCCCTTCCCATCGTGACTCTGATCAGTTTCCTGGTGGGGATAATCCTGGCCTTTGTCGGGTTGATACAACTCAAGTTTTTCGGGGCGGAAATCTTTATCGCTGATTTAGTCGGTATTGCCATGTTTCGGGTTATGGCGGCCATTATGACCGGCATTGTCATGGCCGGCCGCACTGGCGGTGCCTTTGCCGCCCAGCTCGGCACGATGCAGGTGAACCAGGAAATAGACGCCCTGAAAACTTTGGGTATATCCCCGATGGAATTTCTCGTCCTGCCCCGCATGCTCGGACTGACACTGATGATGCCTCTGCTGGCCCTCTATGCGAACGTGGTGGGGGTGATCGGAGGAGCAGTGGTGGCCTTGGGCGAGCCCAACATCAGTCTCATCCAGTATTACCAACGCACCGTGACTGCCGTCAGCCTCTGGGACCTTGGAATCGGTCTCTTCAGCAGCATTGTTTTCGGCATAATCGTAGCGCTTGCAGGATGTATGCGAGGCATGCAGTGCGGCGGGAGCGCCTCGGCGGTTGGTGATGCCGCCACCGCAGCCGTGGTCACGGCCATCGTGGGGATTATCGTATCCACAGCTGTTATCACCCTTATTACCAGCATAATCGGGGTCTGATAGAAAATACCGGTGCTCAGGCGACGTGGGGTGAGTGGCAGCTCAAAGAGTGGAAACGCGTGGAGAACAAACAAGAGAATCAGACCACAGGGAACGGCCTCATAGAGGAAACCGAACCTATGGGCGCGGCAATGGCTAAGGAACCTCATATCACCGTTGAAAATCTCACCATGGCCTATGGTGATTTCGTCCTGATGCGCGACCTGAGCTATACCATTGAGCGCGGGGATGTCTTCATTATCATGGGCGGCAGCGGCTGCGGCAAGAGCACTATGATGAAGGTGCTGATCGGTCTGAAAGAGCCAGCCAAAGGTAAGGTGTTATACGCCGGTGAGGATTTCTGGGGAGCGGAGGCGGATACTCGAGACACCATTATTCGACGCGCCGGCGTCATGTACCAGAGCGGCGCCCTGTGGAGTTCCATGACCCTGGCCGAGAACATCGGCCTGCCGTTGGAAACCTATACCGATTTGAGCGCCCGCCAGATCCGCGAAGTTGTCCGTTTAAAGCTCGCCCTGGTGGGCCTGGCAGGTTTCGAGGACTTCTACCCGTCAGAAATAAGCGGCGGCATGCAAAAGCGGGCCGGTATTGCCCGAGCCATGGCCATGGATCCGGAAATTCTCTTTTTCGATGAGCCCTCGGCAGGACTTGATCCAGTGAGTGCGCGACGCCTGGACGATCTAATTCTCGAACTGAGCGAAAGCCTCCACACGACCATGGTGGTGGTCACCCACGAGCTTGCCAGCATCTTCGCTATCGGCAACAATTCGGTGTTTTTGGATGCCTCATTACGGACCATGACCGCGACCGGAGATCCCAAGAAGCTGCTCGCCCAAACTCAGGACCCCACCCTGCGCCTCTTTTTGACCCGTGGGGAGAAAGATTAGGAGAGAAAGCAATGGCAAAAAAAGTCAACAGGAAGATGATCGGCGGTTTTGTGGTCGTTGCAGTGGGCATTCTGGCAGCCAGTATTGCCATTTTTGGTTCGGGGGATATGTTCAGGGAGCGGATCGAGTTCGTGCTGTATTTCGACGATTCCATCAAAGGCCTGAATGTCGGCGCCCGGGTTCTTACCAAAGGGGTAAGGACAGGTACGGTAAAGCAAATCGTGGTTCGTACGTTCATGGATGATCTCCGTTCGACCGTCGCTGTCTTTATCGAGATCTACCCCGAATCATTTGATGTGGTCACCCCGTCCGACCAACACCTGGACCCTTTGACCAGCCTGCCGGGGCTTATCGACAAGGGGCTGCGCGCGCAACTGGTGAGCCAGAGCATGGTCACAGGACAATTGTCCATCGAATTTTTCATGCGCCCTGATACGCCCGCAAATCTGAAAAACCTGGATAAAGGTATTTTAGAGATCCCCACCATCCCCTCCACCCTCTCGAGGCTTGAAAGACAATTGCAGCAGATTGACATAGGGGAAATGTACGAGCGCCTGAGTTCGATTCTAGACAGTCTCGACAGCAGTTTAAAGAATCTGAACCTCGAAACCACCGGGAGCGAACTGAGCAGTCTTGTGGGAGATATCAGGCAGCTGGTGGACAATATGGATAGCGAGATGAAATCCCTGGCAGAGAATCTTAACGAGGCGGTCACCGACTCCAGGGGGGTGATCGTTGAGATGCGTGATGAAATAAAGCCGATTGCCGAAAAAACTAATGAAACACTGGTTGAAGTCGGCGCCATGGTCAGGACTGTAGGCGACAAAGCTGAGCCTCTGGCGCAATCGCTGACCGACGCCCTGGAGGCGGCAACGGCGGCAAGTATGAGCGTGAACGACATTGTGGCTGAAACGTCCCCGACCCGCGCCAATCTGGACAGCGCTCTTGAACAGCTTGCTTCGGCGTCACGTTCTCTAAGGATACTGGCCGAGTACCTGGAACAGCATCCGGACGCCTTGCTCAAGGGTAAAGGCTATCAGAACTATTAGAGGAGGTTTTACATGATTCACCGGATCAAGCCAATCGCCGTTGTAATTATGGTCATAATCATTCTGACCAGTGGTGGCTGCGCGACCACGCCTCCACCCACATTTTTCCAGCTGGAAGAGCCGGCAAACGTTCAACTGAGCGGCATTGAGCGCGGTATAGCCGTCGGCGTTGGACCGTTAAATCTCCCCGCCTATCTTGATCGCCCGCATATCGTCACACGCGCAACCGAGCATCGGCTCGAATTGTCGGAGTTCAACCGCTGGGCGGAACCGCTTAAAGAAAGCATGCTGCGGGTCCTTGCCGTCAACCTCTCCAATGAGCTTGAAACGACAAGGGTCTTTGTCTTCCCCCGACGCCGTCCGGTCGTGCCGATTGAATTCACGGTGGAAATCAATGTTGCCAGGTTTGATGGCAGATTGGGGGGTGAAGTTGTGCTGGTGGCGCGCTGGATCCTTCTCGGCAAAGAAGAACAACTCATTTCCACCAAGGTGTCTATCATCAAGGAGCAAGCCGCGGGCGGCGACTATGATTCCTTAATCAAGGCTCAAAACAGGACGCTTAAAGAGCTGAGCAAGGAAATTGCCCAGGCCATTTCCTCAAGTATCGAAAAGTGAACATATTTTTTACTACAACATGATTTCTCATTTGCTGTCGAAATGGTCAGGCAGAACCATCATCCGGTTGGTTTTCTTCCGTTTCTGAATGCGTGATTTTAGCGCGTGTAAATTCTTTCAGCTTCTCTACCTGCCAGCTGTTAATTTTGTAGTAGACGTCGCTGTCACTGGTTTTCAGGACAAAGTGATCATCTGCTTTTACGAACTCGTAGTTGATGTCTCCACCTTCATCTTCAGTGAGACTTAATTGCAGTTCCGGGCCCTCGGCGAACAGTTTCTTTACTTGATCCGGATCAAGTACCGACTGAACCGACAAATTGGCCAGGTAATCAACCAGGTCGTTGACCGCTTCAGTTGCCAACTCAGTGGGTTCTTCTCCGTCGAGCACCCAGTCCTTCCCGCTTTTTTCAAGCTGCAGTGCACCGATCCGTAGTTTGGCTATCTTGTCTCTGGTTCTTTTTACCGCATTCTTGTCGAACCAGTTGTCCACCTCCGGTTCAATCTCAAAGCCGCTTATCAGCAGGATCGGCATCCACTCAAATAGCGGCCGTACATCAGCTATGTTGCGGGCGAAAAAAGTCTCCACCCAGAAGACCACAAACAAAGTTGTCGCCAGGAAGACTCCGAGAAAAATGAAGGCAATAGGTGAGCTGAAAAAGGTTGAAAACTCTTTTTGGGTTATGTGCAGAAGCGTGCTCATCATCCTCTCCGTCGCTTATGTGTCAATTTCAGCAATAACCGTTTCCAGATTTCGTGACTCAAAATGCATGCCGTAAAGTTCCAGCCCTGCTTATGCACGCGGCTGGAGATAAGGGGCGCAACATCGGAGGTGGCACACTCCTCGGTCAACAGCAGTTCAAATGAATTAACAGCGGGCTGGCCACCGCTGCCAGACTGCCTGGAGACGGAGGCAACCGGCTCCAGGCTTTTAAACATATTGAGCATCTCAGCTCCTTCAGCATCGATGCTCACCAGAAGTTTGGTCGATTTCTGCAAGCCATTGAGGTAGGAGTACAGCACCAGGCTGCCGTCCTTGATGATAATGGCGCGGTCACATATGGCCTGGACCTCCTGGAGGATATGGGTCGAGAGTCAAGACCGTGGCAGACTCGGCGAGTTCCGTGATGAGGCTGCGCATGTGCTTTATCTGCGTCGGATCGAGCCCGTTTGTCGGTTCATCATCGCCTTCTTTTTCGCAGGCTCGAGGAGAAAGAGAAGGCGATGATGAAGTGGCCTGATACTCATCTTTGCCTCCTCTAGGTAAAAGGCCGCCCATCCACCGAAGATCGGCGGAGGGCGGCTCGGTTGAAAGTGCGGCCTCAGCCCGCTTTGATTTTGATCTGCTTGGGCTTGGCAGCTTCAGACTTCGGCAGGTGCAGGGCCAGAATTCCACCCTTGAGTTCCGCATGCACCTTCTTTATATCAATGGTCTGAGGAACCGAAAACACCCGCTGATATTCAACATCGCCGAATTCCTCCCAGTCGGCCGCACCGTCGTGTTCAATCGACCGCACCCCCGACAGGGTTAGATTGCCGTTGTCTATGTTGACGCTGATATCGTCTTTTTTGACTCCCGGCATCTCAGCGTGCAGCAGGATTTCATCTTCATTTTCGTAAATGTCAACCAGCGGAGTCACCTGACGCAGGTTCCTGGTTGACTCGACTGCCCCTTGTTCTCTTTTGGTCAAATCTTTGCCGTCCATGGCGTCCTCCATACGTTTATTTTTAGTCCACTCGGTTATTGACTCTGTTAATTGATGGAAATCTGCCGCGGTTTGGCCGCTTCTGATTTCGGCAGGGTCAAGACCAGGATGCCGTCCTTCAGAGTTGCCGAGACTTTATCCGGATCGACATCTGAGGGCAGGGTCAGACTTCGGGTAAATGAAGCCGAACCGCGCTCGCTGCGGTGCGCCCTATACCCCTCTGGAGTTTTTACCTCCCTGGTGCCGCTGATTTCCAGGTAATTGCCCTGGATCTTCACATCCAGATCGTCATTGCTCAACCCTGGCACCTCGGCGAACAGTTCAAAATGCTCCCCCTTATCATAGAGGTTGGTGCGCGGGTAGTTGCCGATTACCGACCAGGTTGGCCCGTAACCGACTGTCCGATCAAATTCGTTGAAGATGTTGTCAAAACGGCCCCTGAGCAATCCCATGGCGTCGAACATTCTGTCAATATCACTCATTCTCGTAAACATGACATACCTCCTATCTGACGTGTTCATCAAGTGAGCCGAGACGGTCACAGCAGTCTCGAACTGTTACTGACTCTCGGTTTATCGGAAAAATAATTATGATAAATTCCTTGTCAACAAAAAATGTATTAAATATTTTATTTTTAATATTACTTATCATTATTTTATTGATAAAGTAATTAACAGGTCTTATTATAGAGGCACAGGAGGTTCACGATGGAAGCTGATAAGCCCAAGCACAAAGGCAATTTTGAGCTCAGCGCTCAGCAGCTTAAAGGGAAACAATCGGTAAGGGCCACCTTCAGGCTGTCCGATCAGATGATAGATTTGCTGAAGGTTGCCGCAAACCATCTCGAAGTGCAGCAGAAGTCGCTGATCGATGAGCTGGTGCAGAACCGGGAGACACTCGACCAGGTTGCCACTGAATTCCAGGAAGTTATGCAGCCCACGGAGGAGCGTCGTCAAAAGACTTTCGTGCTGAGCCGAAACTCTCTGAGCCTGCTTGACGACATCTCAAATAAATACAACCTATCTCGGGATTACCTGGTCGAGCTCTGTATCAGCAGGTTGATTCCGTTCGTAGATGCCGAGCAGGAAAAGCACAAGCAGCGGCGACAATTGATCAAAGAAGTCGACCACTATCTTGAGGAGGGCGAAAAATTGCTGAAAAAGGCAGACAGTCTTCTTGGCCAAGACGACCGTTTTCGCGTCAAGCTCGAGAAAATTGTGCGCTACACGGAACGTAATGTGGAGGA
>JARRLH010000085.1:0-15060 GCA_037387205.1 Desulfofustis sp. | reverse complement strand
ACCAGAGAAACAGTCGACATATGCCTCTAATAATATTGGCCTCTTTTGACGACAATCTTACACGCCCCAAAAACTGCCTGATATTTCTCATCCAGTAGTGCTGGCTTTTCTCATCGAGAAAATCAATTTTCAAAAGCGCTTCCTGCACGTGCCGGTACATTCCCTCCAGTTGAAAGGTGGATGCATACTCCGGTTCAGCCGCCTCTTCCCTGCTCATTTCGACTATGGCGTAATAGAGTTCGTAACAGTGAATCGCCACCGCCTGGGCCAGGTTAAGCGAGGCAAATTCCGCTGTCGGGATGCAGGACGTATACTGACAGAATTTCAAGTCTTCGTTGGTCAGTCCACGATCCTCGGGACCGAAAAGAAAAGCAACCTTGTTGCTGGCCAGAAGAGGGGTGATCTCTTCGATTATGTCCCGCGGCGGCCGTTCCAGCGTTCTTTTTCTGCCCAGCCTGGCAGTGGTGCCCACGACAAAGCTGAAGGGAGCCAGGGCATCCTCCAGGTTGGTGTGACGCTCCATGCTGTCAATAAGATGTACCGCTTTATGGGTGGCCATTTTAGCCATGTCTTCATAATTCGGTTTTTCATCTCTGACGAGAACCATTCTGGAAATCCCCATATTGAAACACATACGGGCTGCCGCCCCGATATTCTCAGCGTATTTGGGGCGCTTCAGGACAACAGCCAGATTGGCGAGCATGGTGGTGGAATCGATCATGGTCATCGGTCAAAATGAAAAAGGGGTCGCCAGATTCACTGACAACCCCTTGGGTGATTGAAGGTAAAGCTATTTCAGCGACAGTGAGTCAGTTTTTCTGGCTCGTGTCCTCCAGCGAAATTCGGCTTATTTTCTCATATTCTTCCGCCTGCTTGTCCGGCGTTGAAGGCATCAACCGCTTAAGTAAAGGAACCACACCTTTCTCTGATTTCTCAAACAGCCCCTCTGCTTCTTTGAGGGTAATCTGCCAGGCGGGGGCAAATCCGGGTGCCTTTTCAAACATGATATCCAGCGCCGTCTGGTAGATGAAGTATTGACGTATCTCTTTGCGGCCGGGCTTCTGGTTGAGCGACTGCACGGTAATCCTCAGATTGTCGCGTTCCTGCTTGAGCTTCTCCAACTCGGTTTTACGACGTTCGTTCTCACTGGAGTCGATCTCCAGCTTGGTGTGCAGATGTGAGCGCAGACGGTTGACTTCCTTGCTCAGTTCGTTGCGCCTGATGAAGCCGCGGATATATATGATCACGCAGAATAAAAGGCCAAGTGCGAGTCCTTTGGCAAAAGGGTTTGAAATTACTGCCATAAACCAACTGGTGGTTTGTTCCATTATTCTTCCTCCCGGTAGCTGGGTGATGTACGACGTAGAGACGGGTCAGCACGGACAATAACTGGACTAAATATGCCAAAATTTGGGTCCAAGTCAAGAAACAAAAAGCAGGGCGTGCACTTTGCATTATTTATTTCCGCGACCAGCCGGCGGCTTTTAATTCCAAGATGATGAGAGGACGCCGGGTTGGGGTGCTTGACTGAGGTTATTTTATGAGAACCCGGCGTGGTTATCGCCGATCTGCAGGACCTTGCCGGTGATGTCGCCCACCAGTCGGTGTCGCTTCCAGTCGTGCAGGTAGTAATCATCAGTCAGGCTGCTCAAGAGAACGGCGCCGCTGATGAATTGCTCGAGCAGATCGACAAAGAACATGGTGTCGGAGATGGACGAGATAATTGCCTTGAACCGCTCTCCGAGGCGCGGTTCCATGAATCTGCATTTGAGCCGCTCTGCCATTTCTCTTTCGGCAGAAATAGCGTTGCGCTCCCTTTCGGACAGGTGCAGTCCAGCCTCTTTGAGAGAGCGACAGGGAGCAGGAGTCTGCCGTTTTGCGCGCTTTGGTTCCGGCTTTAGAATTGCGGCCAGAAGCCGGTGTACGATCAGATCCGGATAGCGTCGTATCGGTGAGGTGAAATGGGTGTAGTGAGGGGTACCCAGACCGAAGTGGCCCGCATTGTCAGTGCTGTAACGCGCCTGCTGCAGGGTTCTGAGAAGCAGGCTGTTAAGGATGAATTCCTTGGGGGTATCCCGCACCTGTGACACCAGATCATTGTACCATTGAGGGGTTGGTTCACTTCCAGTGGGCGTAAGTCCGAATGCCTGAGCGATGGAAGTAAATTCCCTGACTTTTTCGGAGTCCGGCTGCTCGTGGATGCGGAAAAGAAGCTCATCGCCACGTTCGACAAAGGTTTCTGCCACCGCCTCATTGGCCGCCAGCATGAATTCCTCGATGAGCTGATTGGCGAAGCTTCTCTGTTTGGTCTTGATGGCCACGATCCGGCCGTCCGCATCGAGCCTGATGTCCGGTTCGGGTATGGTGAGCGCCACACTGCCCCGCTTCATCCTCTGCAGCTGCAGCGCCTCTCCAAGTTCCTTGGCCCATTGCAGCGGGGTAAGAAAATCTTTGAAACGACGCCGTATCTCCTTGTCCTCATCGACAATGATCCGCTTTACGGTCGCATAGGTAAAGCGCATACTGGAGCGGATCAAGGATCTGCTGAACCGTTTTTTCAACAGCACCCCCTGGCGGTCGAAATCGAGTACCGCAGTCATGGCCAGCCGGTCAACCTCGGGCATCAGGCTGCAGAGGTTGTTGCTGAGATTCTCCGGCAGCATGGGCAGAACGGCGTCTGGAAAATAGACGGATGTCCCGCGGGTGTAGGCCTCGGCGTCGAGAGTGCTGCCGGGGTTGACATAGGCGGCCACATCGGCGATGGAAACATAGAGTCTGTATCCGTGCCGCAGTTTTACAACGGCGATGGCATCGTCGAAATCCTTGGCGTCTTCACCGTCGATGGTGTAGTGCAGGATTTCTCGCAAATCTTCGCGACCGGAAAAGCCGGGCTCAGGTTCAACCTGCTCGGCCTGACGGAGGGCTTCCGGGCTGAATGCTGCCGACAAACCGTACTTTTCAACCACCATTCGAATCTGTACTTGCGGAAGACTTGGATCGCCGAGAACGTCCAGTATGCGTCCGTAAACCCTGGAAGATGAAGCCCCATCAGCTTCCAGGGTCACGAGTACCACATCTCCGTTTCTTATTTTTCCGTTTAATTTTGGCGGATGTTCAATTACCACGCTGAACGGGAATCGCGGGTCCTCGGGGGAGACCACGGAGTGGGAACCCTTCCGGTGGAAAAATCCTGTCAGGGTCTGGGAGCCGTGCTCGATCGTGCCGAGCACCTCGGCCTCGGGATTCTTTCCGCGGCTGTTGAGGTTAACCAGCATCAGGATATTGTCTCCATGGCGGGCTGAGTATAGAGCAGATCTGGAGATAAAAGGATCTTCGGGTTTCTGCCCTTTTCTGCCGACAGGGTGAACGTCGACGGCAAATCCGAATCCGGCCGGCTTCATTACCAGGGTGCCGGTATAGAAGGGGGCTGCCCGGTTAAGCGCCAGCTTGCTCCTGCCCCTGCTGTCGACGAGACCGCGATGGATCAGCTGGGCAAGTTCATCTTTGAATTCTTTGTTGCCGTATCCCTGTTGTTGAATCGAATTCTGCAGATCCCTTCTTGCCAGAGGTTCTTTTGCCTGGAAAAGTGAGAAGAGCAGTAATCGGCTCAGCGTCGACATTCTGGGATTTTTCTCGGGCGAACGGCGTCCTGCCATGCGCCTGCTTCTTGAATTTCTGGCCATTTATATATATTTGAGATGCTTGGGGTGTGGGCATTAAACCCTGACAAAATTGGGATCCCGTGAAAAGCCGGTGAGGATCCTGTTATACCGCAGCAAAAAAAGGATGATGGCAACAGACCTTATCTGAGGCGGAGCGGGATAATGGCCGACAAGACCACATCCCCTGGTTAATGAGGGTTTGGTCGCCTAACGAAGCGTCGAACCCTGTTGATTTTCCATATAAAACAGTGTATTGCCTTTCGCGAGCGGGACCTTAATGTAACACAGATGAATCATTGAGAACATGAAAAGTGTATGAGGTACCCGTTTCGGCCCGTCACGGTATCGAATTGATGACCAGAATTCCTTTTGATCTTGAGGTCTACCGCAACCAGATGCGGACGTATATCAGCGGCAGGCCTTATGAACAGGTGTTCTGGGATGCCCTGGACTTCGCCACCGAGGCCCACGACGACCAGTGGCGCCGATCCGGGGATGCCTATATTCTGCATCCCTGCTCCGTTGCCAAAATTCTGGCCGAGGAGATGGACATCACCGACCCGGAAATCCTGGCGGCCGCGCTTCTGCACGATACCATCGAAGATGTCGAAGAAGTCACTCCCGAGGTTGTCGGCGAAAGGTTCGGCAGCTATGTCCAGGCCATTGTCGAGGGCTGTACCAAGGTAACCCACCGTTCTGTCGATCGGCAGACCCAGAGGAATCTGGCCCATCGTAAGATCTTTTCAGGGGCGGCGCTGCGGCCCGAGGTTATGCTGGTGAAGCTGGCCGACCGGCTGCACAATCTCAGGACACTGAAGGCCATGCCGAGGAACAAGCGTCAGCGGATTGCCGATGAAACCCTCGACATCTACGCCCCGCTGGCCACTGTCTTCGGTCTCTTCAACATGAAGCGGGAAATGTACAACCTGGCGTTGTCCTATAAATTCCCCAAGCAGGGTACCAAACTGAGCAATTACATCAGGCAGCTGGCAACCTCCCAGACGTCCCTGAAGATTGTCGAGCAGATCAGGATTGCGGCCAAAGACGCCGATTTGAAGAGTGATGTCTCCAGAAGGATAAAAGATCTCTGGGCTTACTACGATACTGCCCACAAGATATTACTCCAGCAGATTGAAACCCCGATAGAGATCATCATTCTGGTTTCCTCGATTTCAGACTGCTACCGAGCCCTGGGGGTCGTCAACCAGACTTTCAGGCCAATTCCGAGAACTATAAGGGATTTCATCGCCAACCCGAAGCCGACCGGCTACCAGGGTCTTCATGCCCGGGCGATAATTGGCGGGCAGCGCTATCTTTTCAAGATCAGGACCGGCAAGATGGCCCGCAAGGCCCAAAGGGGCGTGTTCCGCAACTGGAGTTCGAAAAGCGGAAAGCAGGGGAAGTTTATAGTCGAGCTCAAGGAGATGCTTGATATCATCGGCTCCGAGGAGATTGTCAGCTACCGTGACCTCATCGCCGCCGGCGGAAATAAGGAGATCTACACGTATACTCCTCAGGGCGACCTGATTTGCCTGCCGATCAAATCCACGGTACTCGACTTCGCTTTTCGGGTGCACACAGAAATTGGTCACACCTGTATCAAGGCACTGATCCGCAATGAAAAAGTGGATCCCGGATACCGGCTCCAAGACGGACAGATGGTGAAAATTATCAGGTCCCGGGAAAATGTGGCTTTTCCCCAGGAGATGCTGCAGCTCTGTCAGACCCCCAAAGCCCGCGCAGAGCTTTCCAAGAGTTTTCGCCTGCGGGGTCAGCGGGTTGCCCAGGAAATCGGCGAAGCGACCCTGCAGCAGGAAATGCTGCGCTACGGATTACCGCGCGACCTGCTGGACAGCAAAGACATGTCCAAAGTGGTCGACTCGTTTTCACTGAGGAATAAAAAGGTGCTCTTCAGCCATATCGGTTCAGGCCGAGTCAGATTGCCCGAGGTGATCGAGAGCATCCGCACCCATCTCTTCGGCGGCGCCTCCTTTATGGTTAAACCGACCGGTGAGTTCAACAAGATCAAGCTTAATACTCTCGACCCGGTGTTCATCAAGCTTTCTTCCTGCTGTAAACCCAACCCTGCCGAGAAGATGAATTGTGCGCTGTTGACCGAAAAAGCCCTCTCGGTGCATAACAAAAACTGTGAACGGCTGCACCAGATAAAATTTCAGAGAGAGGACGCGGTAGACATCTCTTGGGAGCGCTCCACTCCTATCAATAAACCGCAATCCGTCCTCTTTGTGCAATGCACCCGGGAAGAAGCGTTAATGGCGGCGGGAGGCGCGCCAGCTCAGATGAAGATGATAGATATTTCCCGCCTGTTGAATCAGTCAAGCAACCGCCAGGAGTGGAATCTCAAATTCGAGGTTAAAGATATCAGCGGCCTGCAGAAGATTCTACGTCACTTCGACAAGACCAATCTCGACTACGAGTTCTATCTCGATTTTTGATAGCCCGAACAGGCAATTCTAGCCGTCGTTGTGCATTTTGTTGCTGCGATAGTTGCTCAATACCGTAGAAAGCATGTCGGGCAGATCGTTTTTCTGCCTGGAGCTGCGACGCAACTGTTTGAGAGTTTTGTCAAGCGTCAGTACTTCGCCCAGGAATACATGCCTGAGGATCAGGGATATAAGCCGGGTGATGGTTGTCAGGTTGGATATTCTGGACTGCAGATGCTGGTCACGGTCGAAGGCGGTGGAGGCGAAAATCTCCACCGGATCTCCTTCCATTTCACTGACCGATACATACCAGGTATTCTGTTCCCGGTCCCGGGTTCGATATCTTACTGCGTCAAGCACATCGGGCAACTCTCGTGGATTGTGTTCGCCTTTTTCACCCTGCTTGAATTCTCTGCCCGTCAATTTGCCCAGCTTTTTGACCAGATCTGGCTTGCTGGACAGCACTTCAGCCACTTTATAGCAGGATGGGCAGAATTCGTTGCCGTTTTTTTCGGTGAGCAGGGCGGATTGACCACATCCATCGCAGAGTTCCATGTCAGCAGTTTTTTTCATAGGGCCAGGCTCCGGTATGATGTTCGCTGGTAATGTAAATTTTTAATAATCGCTGGAATTCACCGCCTGATATTTCTCGGGCACCCAGAGAGAGGAGGTGATCAGTTGTCATCTGGCAATCGATCAATTGGTACCCCTGTGATTTAAGAAAATTAACCAGATGAATCAAGGCCAATTTCGAACAGTTGGGTTTCGCCGAAAACATTGATTCACCAAAAAAGACTCTTCCCAAGGCAATTCCGTACAAGCCTCCCACCAGTTCAGTCCCCTGCCAGCACTCGACGGAGTGGGCGACACGACGCCGGTGCAGTTCTTTATAGGCGGTGATCATTTCCCCGGTGATCCAGGTTCCCTCATTTTCTCTTCTGGGGATTGCCGCACATGCTTCTATGACTTCGTCAAACGCCTTGTTGATGGTCAGCGTCATAGGGGTGTTCTTCCAATAGCGATGCAGCCGTTTCGATATTTTCAGTTCTGCCGGTACCAGAATGAGCCGGGGTGAGGTAAACCACCAAAGAATAGGATCGCCCTCTGAAAACCAGGGAAATATACCGTTTCGGTAGGCAGCAATCAGACGGGTCACGCTCAGATCACCGCCGACGGCAAGAAGCCCGTTGGGTTCCGCCAGATCGGGCGGGGGGAAAACATTCTCCTTAATCAGTTGAAATACGGGCATGAATGATAAAGGTATGCGTGACTTATTGCAATTTGATACAGACGTTCCTCATGGCGGCATGGGCCGCTGCGATAGGCTAAATTCTCTGGCTGGCCGGCAGCGCATGAGATTTCTAGTTACAGAATAATCATTATAACCACCCATGCGGATCATGGCCGCTGAGATATTCACCAGCAGGGCGGGGTGCTTTCGGGCCGGCAGCCGGCGCACCCATTGCTGTGACCGAAAGGATGGCTTGTGGTGAAAAAGCATCTTTATATTGCAAGTCTTTTGTGCTATCAGGACGGGGAACTAGTATAATCATGCTTCTCTCTTAAAATTTTACAAACAATATGAAAACAAACCGACAACCCTTTCAGGACATCATAGACACCGCCCTTTTTTTCGGCGGTGGGGCGAGAAGGGAGATTGTTGAAAATATAAAGTCAGCTCTTGCTGACGAGGTTCAGCTGCTGACCCTGACGGGCACCGACGGTTCGGGCAAGACCATGATTTGCAGAATGGTCCAGCAGGAACTGCGGGGCAGTGCTGAAGTACTCATTTTGGACCGGGGAGCGGAATCGTTTGACGAAGTGGTGAATCTCATAGCCGCCCAGGTTGAGATAGAAGAAAGCGATGAAATATCAGATAGAAACACGCGCCTCGAAAAAGCGGTGGAGATTCTGCACCAGCAGAATCGCCGGCTGATCATAATTCTGGACGGGGCGGAGAAGATTTTTCTGGCGACCCTGGAAAGAATCCGGCGGATGATCGACCAGGTAAACGATCCGCAGCTCTGCATCCAATTATTGTTCAGCGGGAGGCCGCTGTTTTCGCTGAATTACAAGCAGCTCTCAATCATCAACTTCAAAGTTGTCGAGGAAAGGCATTTCAGCCTCGATCCGCTTGACGGCAAGGATACACACCTTTACCTCAACTATTGCCTTGATCATTCTGCAACCGACGAGCAGAAGAGATTTTCCTTGATCCAGGCGGAAGAGATAGCGGACATAGCCCGGGGCAACTTCAGACTCATCAACCAGTTGGCGGGCAAGTTTCTCGATTTGAAACGATTGGCCGGCGAGAGACAAGACAACGGGGAAGACGAATATGCTGAAGGTGATTCGTCGGTGGAACAATCCCGGCTGACGAGCGGCTTGGCCAATGTCGACCTGGATTTTCTTAAAGTACCGAAAATTGGGGCGCGCTGGTATGCTGCAGGAGCCGGGCTTGTCGCCCTTGTTCTTCTGATAATACTGCTGCGGGGAGGAGAAGAGAAAGAGGCCGAACCGCTTCCCCAAGCCGAGGAAGTTCCTGAAATCACGTTGGAAAAGGTGGAACCGGATCCAATTGACATCCCGGAACCATCTCTGCCGGTGGAACCTCTGCAACCACCTTCTCGCACGCCAACTTCTGAAGAACAGAGTTTCCAGGTTGCAGAAAAGGCGGAAGCGGAACCAGTTGACATCCCGGAGCCCTCTCTGCCGGTGGAACCGCTGCAGCTGCCTTCACCTGCGGTAGCGCCTGAAGAACCGCAGCCCACGGTTGTCCAAAGCCGTCCGTTGGAGGATGTTTTAAAGGAGGCTGAAGATAGTCCCGAACCATTGCGTTCCGGGCCCATCGAGGAGCAGGCAGACAGCAGCATTCCGGCGGTTCCCCAGGTGGCCGAAATACCGTCTCAGGGGCCGTCAGCGCCGGAGGCAACTGCAGATTCAGCGGCCGTGGCGGAGCAGGCAGAAAGTGAGATGGCTGTGGATATTCCGCCTGCCGAGGTTAAGGAGGAGGAATCTGTTATCGTTGAACTAGCCCCCGCCTTGCCGAGGCAAGAGAGTGCAGTGACGGAAACGTACCCGGCTCTGGAGGAATCGACGGCACCACCGGCAGTGGAGCCTGTTGAAGATCAGGTAGAGCCGGATGAAAAACTGGCGGCAACTGAAAATCTCTCTGCAGGGCCCCCGCAAGTTGCAGCACAGGAGGCGAGCGAAGCACCTGGTATCCCCAAACTGACCGTTCGGCCCAAGAAGAAACCGATAACCGAGCCTGCGCCGTTGCCGGTGGTCACTCTTAAAGATGAGAGCAAGAAATCTCCGGATCAGCCAACTGCTCCGGCTTTTGTACCCGAGCCTGCGCCAGCGCCCCCTCAGGCCGCGCCTCTGGCAGCCGAAGAAATTCAGCTCCCAGTTGTCGCTCAACCTGAGGTTGAGCCGGAAACGACCGAGCCGCCGCAGGAACGGTTCGCCTCTATCGACTGGGGCGAGGAGGATGTCGCCGCTGCGTCGGCTAGAAGGTCCGGGACAACAGTGACAGAAGTAGATTCCAGCGTCTATTATGCCCAGCGTCTGGCTGCAGGTTCCCGCTGGCTGGTCGGGGGAAGCAGGGATAAATTTACGGTCCAGCTCATGGTTCTGAACTCCGAGGATGCCCAGCAGAATGTGAGATACATGCTTGCCGAGGAGGACTACCGGCAGGTACTGGATCAGCTCTATATCCTCAGAAAAGTCGGGCAACCGCAGACGGTCATGCTCTATTGGGGCGAGTTCGATTCCCCGGCCGAAGCCCGCGCGGCGAGGAGTCGGCTGCCCAATTTCCTAAGCCGGCTGGAACCGTTCGAAATTCCCGTAAAAGATGCGGTGGCCAAGGCCAGGGCCGGCCAGTAGGGCTGCAATTTTCCGGAACGGGTACAGTTCTATGCAGAATCTATCAGTCAACGACTCTACCTATCAGACCATGGACGTCGGAACCGGGGGGGCTGCGCCGCTGTTTCCGAGCTTGAGTTTCTATCCCCGTTTTCTGCAGGTGGTATACCTTTCGGCAGGTCTCGCCAAACGCGGGGCATATACCAATGACATCTGGCAGGAGCACTCCATCAGGGTACTGCGGGCCCTGGAATCGGTTGGTGTTCAGATTGAGGTGAGGGGGCTCGAACAGATCAACGCCGTCGACGGTCCGGTGATTTTCGTCGGCAATCACCTGAGCGTCATGGAAACGGTTCTGCTGCCGTCCTGGATTCTCCCATACAAACCCTTTACTTATGTGATCAAGCAGAGTCTGCTCGAGGTACCGATTTTCAAGCATGTGATGAGCTCGATCGACCCGATCGCGGTGACCCGCACCAACCCTCGCGCTGATCTCAAAATTGTGCTTGAGCAGGGAGTCGAGAGGGTCTCCAGAAACCTGTCGATAGTGGTCTTTCCGCAAACCACCAGGGCCGCCTTCAACCCTGAGCAGTTCAGTACCATCGGGGTAAAGCTGGCACGCCGGACGGGGGTTCCGATAATTCCGCTGGCGCTGCGCACCGATGCCTGGGAAAACGGCAATCTTGCCAAGGATTTTGGCAAGATCGTTCCGTCCCGCAAAGTATTTTTCGCCTTTGGGGAGCCGCTTATCGTAGAGGGTAAGGGGGGAAAGGAGCAGAATCAGATCATCGACTTTATCGAGTCCAATCTGGCAGCCTGGGAGCGGGCTGAGATCTAGGGCGAAATACCGAGGCGTTTGAGAAGAGAAGAGAGCTCACGCCGATCGAGACGTTGCAGGCCGATTTTCTCCGCATATCCCACCGCTTCACTATAGTGTTTCGGGCTTATGCTCGAGTGCAGCTCCTCATGGGCGCTTATAGTGCCGCAGGGGCGGTACTGGTCCATGATATTGACGTACGTGTGGGTTGATATCTGGCTGGCAATGAAGTTCAGAATTGCCTTGGTTTCTTCGAGTCCTCCAGGCATAAGCAAGTGCCTGATCAGCAGCCCGTGCGTGGCTATCCCATTGCGATCAATGTGCAAGTCCCCCACCTGGCGATGCATTTCTCTGACGGCCAGTCTCGCCTTCTCTGGGTAATCAGCCGCATCGGCATATTTTCGGGCGCTCCCCTTTGCCCAGAATTTGAAATCAGGCATGTACACGTCGATCAGGCCGTCGAGCAACTCCAGCGTGGACAACGAATCATAAGGCTGGGGGTGACGAAATAGATGATGTGGCAGCCCCGGGACTGCAGTTCCAGCATGACCGCAGCAAAAGACTCGGCTTCGACGGCGTGGCCTGAGGAACCATTGTGACTGATGACAAAGTTCTGACAGAAACAGAAGCCCAGGCTGCAGCCTGAGAGAAATATGGTGCCCGACCCATGACTGCCGACCAGCGGCTGTTCTTCTCCGAAGTGAGGATTGTAGCTGGCAATTACGGCATGCTCGGCGGTCCCGCAGCGCCCGATCTCTCCTTCGAGCCGGTTTACTCCGCATCTTCTCGGGCAGAGGGTGCAGTCGCTCAGGATGTCATACGTCTGCTTGACCCGTTCTTCGAGGATTCCCGATTCGTGGAGCCGCAGTCCTTTGGTTTGCATCGTCCAGGCCTCAGGGAATAGTGATGGTGCCCTGGATGCGGTCAAGTTCCGCCAGCGTTTGAGCATATACGACTTTCGTGCGGTTTTCGGTCGACAGGGCTCGGGCATAATCCTGCTGGGCAATGAGCACATCGAGGGTGGTCGACCGGCCGGCTTCGAATTTAATCTGCTCTGCCTCGAGTCGTTTTCTGGTGGCAATAGAAGTTTTGCGGGTAGCATCTATGGCTTTGAGGGCCAGTTCCACGTCCCGCACCGTGACGCGAACGGTTCGGGTGATCTGCAGTTTCAGCAGTTCCAGGCTGGTTCTGCTCTTGTTATGGGCAGCCAGCGTCTGGCGGTATTGACCTTCGGCCAGGGAGTTGTCCAGCGGCCTGGAAAAGGTAAGCGCGAGCTGCCAGCGCGTATCGCTGTCGGACACCGAATCATCAAGTGCCGAGGAGTAGTCTTCAGCGCGCGCCCCAAAGCCAAGCGAACCCAGCAGATCAAGCGCCGGTTTTCTGTCGTTGTCAGCTTTGTCGAGTTGATACTGCAAGGCCTTGACCTGAAGCGCGGCAGCCTGCAGATCTGGACGCTGGGCCATGGCGTTTTCGAAGACCTGGCGGATTTCCGGGTAGACCGGTTCGGTGGCCGGCAGATCCACCGGGTTGAACGGTATCAGCCAGTCTTCGCTGTTGAGCAACAATTTCAGGTTATCCTCGGCAAACCCTATCTCCCGTTCACCGGTGATCAAGTCCTGCTCCCTCTGGGCGACCTCCGATTCGGGTTGAAAGAGATCAATCTCGGCAAGTTTTCCAGCTTCGATTCTGGTTGCTGTCTCATCCCTGAGTTGCTTTGCCAGGGTCAGCGACAGTTCCAGCACCTCCAGGTTCTGGTGGGCAAAGACCAGTTCCCAGTAGGCCCGCTTGACCTCGGCGGCAAGATCGGCCGCTTCGCTGTCCACCAGATAAGAGGATGCCTCCAGCTGGGTCCTGGCGCTGTTCAGATCGGCCAGCTGCGTCTCCCTGCCGAACCCCCTCAGGATCGGCTGCCTAACATCAAGCGTCAGGTCGGTGCTGTAGACCGGGTCGAAGAAATAGATGTCGGAGTCAGTGTCAAGGTTGCCGTTGTTCCAGTTCAGACCCACCTCCGTACCCGGGGTGAAGCGTTTCTCTACACCGGCAGTAAAAGCCGCGGTTTTTTCCTCGCTGCCTTCAATCGCTGTCACCGGCGCCTCGTCTTTTGCCCCGGCGCCCACTTCTCCGCTCAGCTGGTAATCGAAGGCACCTTCGGCAGCCAGGGCAGCGCCTTCGGCGCTCACCACGTCTTCCTTGCTGAGTCTCAGGCCCAGATTCTTGAGCAGGGCGGTCTGCACCGCCTCTGCTAAGCTGAGATCGATGCTCTGTGGTTCAGCGTCAGCAGGATCTGCCTTGCCGTAAAGCAAAAGACAAAGACCAATTGCAGTCAGAAATGATAGGGGGCGCATTATTTGGGGTCCTCATGTTTAAGGGGCTCTCCGGCCAGATAGGGATACGGCTTCCAGTATAGGTCCCTGACTCTGTCAGCGACCCGCCGCCTGAATTCTGAGGCCTGCTCCAAGAGATAATAGAGGGTCGGCACCACGATAAGGGTCAGGAAGGTGGCAACCATCAAACCGAAAATCACCACCACGGCCATCGAACGCCACCACTGGCTCGACTCGCTGACCCAGGAGATTGAAAAGGTGTGGAAATCAAACGATACCCCGGTAACCATCGGAATCAAACCAAGAATCGTGGTAACCGCGGTAAGCAGAACCGGCCGCAGCCGGGTTGCTCCGGCAGAGATAACCGCGTCTCTCAATTCATAGCCCCGGGCCCGAAGTTTGTTGGTGTAGTCGAGAAGCACAATGGCATTGTTGACGACGACCCCGGCCAGGGAAATGACTCCGACCCCGGTCATGATGATGCCGAATGGCTGGCGGAACAAGGCCAGCCCCAGAAAGGCGCCCCCCAGCGAGAGAATTACCGAGGTCATGATGATAAACGGCTGGGTCACCGAATTGAACATGGACACCAGAATCAGGAAGATGAGAAGCAGGGCGACCATGAAGGCCTTGGTCAGGAAGTCCTCGGATTCCTGCTGGAATTCAAATTCACCGGTGAATTTGACGCTGTATCCCGGAGGCATGGGAAACTGGCTCAGGAACTTCTCGGCTTCAGCACGAGCTACAGGCCCGGGTATTTTAGTCTCGTCGACGTTGGCCTTGACGGTGACGACCCGTTCGTTGTTGATCCGGTTGATATCGCCGATGGAGCCCGCAAAGGTTATTTCCGCCACGGTCGACAGCGGCACCAGTTCACCCGAGGGCGTCGGCAGCATGAGCTCATTGAGGATATCGACCACCTTGCGGTCCGACTCCTTGAGCTGCACGGTAATGTCGTAGTCGTCATCGCCCTCCCGGAAGGAGGAGACCTCCAGACCGTTGTAGGCGCTTTTCAGGGCGAAGCCGATCATATTGGTGGTCATGCCGAAGAGCGCCGCCTTCTGCCTGTCGACCACCACCTGCACCGAAGGAATTCCCTCGACGAAATCATCCCTGATGTCCTCGACATGGGGAATGGTGGCCAGAACGTCTTTGATCTTTTTGGCGATTTCACCGAGAATCTGGAAATTTTCCCCGGCAATCTCTATGTTGATCGGGGCGCCCGTCGGCGGACCTTCCTCTTCACTGGCGATGGTGATTTCTCCGCCTGGTATGTATTTGATACGTTTGCGAATTTCCTCCACATCATCATGCGAGGAGTTGACGCGGTCTTTGAGGTCGAGAAAACGGACGCCGATGTGATTCGGGGTGTTGGCCGAAAATGCCGATCCCCCGCCGGAGCTCACGGTACCCCGCGTGTAGAGCGATTCGACGTTGGCGATGTCGCTGGGGCCGGTAAATGGCTCACCGCTCGCTTTTTCGTGATCTTTGCTGGCGAGAGCCGTGAGCGGGGTCATCTGCTGATCCACCGGGCTGCCGTCGATTTCGGTTTCAACACCGCTTATGGAATATTCGATCCGCTTGGTGATTTTATCTATATAGTCAATATCCGCGCCTTCAGGAACGTCTATATTGACGTAAATACCCTTGGGATCAATTTCCGGGAAGAACTCCACCGGCTTTTTCAGGCCGACTACGATCAGCCACCCCTGAAACATCAGAATGAGCACGCAGAAGGCGATGCCGATAATGGTGAACGGCATGCGCAGTGCCCGGGATAGGGACCTGGTGTATCTGGTCAGCAGGAAGCCTTTGATCTCGGCCGGCTTGTTGACGGCCGCAGACATGTCCTCCAGGCTGTAGATCGCGGCGGTATTTTGCGGATTCTTCAACTTCATGAACAGAGAGACCATGGCCGGGTTGATCACCATGGCCACGAACAGGCTGGA
>JARRLH010000084.1:0-19190 GCA_037387205.1 Desulfofustis sp. | reverse complement strand
GGTCGCCGCCGAATTTCTTATACCGCACACCCCTTACTTCATTCGAGGTAAGGGGTGTGGCGTTTTAGGCGGGTCAGAGAAGCGGAATGTGATTGGCCGCTATTTGACTTCTTGCTTGATTTCCCGATCGTGGATACCGATCAGATAGAGGAGTCCATCCAGCCCTACACTTGATATCGCGTTGGCTGCTTTCTCGCGGACCACCGGTTTGGCGTTGAAGGCCACACCGAGGCCGGCAATGGAGATCATCGGCAGGTCATTGGCGCCGTCACCAACGGCAATGGTCTGCTCGAGGGCTATGTTTTCCTGCTCGGCCAGTTTTCTCAGGAGTTCAGCCTTCATTTCGCCGTCGACGATTTCACCGACCACGTGGCCCGTCACCACGCCATCCTTGATATCCAGTTCGTTGGCAAATACGTAGTCGATGCCGAGTTTATTCTTGAGATACTCACCCACAAACCTGAAGCCGCCGGAAAGAATTCCAATCTTGTAGCCCAACCCTTTGAGCGTCTTAACCACCAGGTCGGCACCATCGGTGAGCGGCAACTGCTTCGTCAAGCGCAGTAATTTCTCCTCTTCCAACCCCTTCAGCAGGGCCACCCGCTGGCGGAAACTCTCTTTGAAATCGATTTCTCCGCGCATCGCCGCCTCAGTGATTTGATTAACCTGATCGCCAACGCCGGCAAGCTTGGCGAGTTCAACTATCACTTCAGCCTGAATCAGGGTCGAGTCCATATCGAAAACCACCAGTTTTCTATTACGGCGATAAATGTTGTCTACGTGAAAAGAGATATCGATGCCGTCCTGCTGGGAGATCTGCATGAATTTACCGCGCATATCCAGGATATTACGGGGTGTGCCGCTGACCGATAACTGTACACAGGCGCGCGGGTTAATCTGTTGCTCTTTCAGGGAAATCCGGCCTGTCAGCCGGGTAATACCGTCTATATTAAGTTGATTCTCGGAGATAACCGAGGCCACCGCTGAAATTTGCCGGGCGGACAGGGTTCTGCCAAGAATTGTAATGATCCGGCGCTCCTTTCCCTGGGCATGCACCCAGTTTTCGTAGCTGTCCAGCTCGACTTTTCTGATATCTACCTCCAGGTCCATGTTGTGACCTTCAAAGAGCATGTCTTTGAAAATTGACGAATAATCCTCGGCCCGGGGAATCTCCGCGAGAATTCCCAGGGATATGTGCTTATGAATAACCGCCTGGCCTATATCGAGAATATTGACATTGTATTGGGCCAGAATACCGGTGAATTTCGCATCGAGCCCCTTACGGTCCCGACCGGTTATGTTGATCAGTATGACATCGCTCATTGGAGTTCCTTTGCTTTATGATCCAAAAGTTGGCCACCAAGGTACCCAATTAGGCACATTGCTTCCACTGCTATCTTCAGGTTGACACGGGCCTGCGGTGTTAAATGTTATCACGGGCAAGCCAGGTCCGATTGTTCAGAGCACGCCCCTCAGCTGGTGTGGGCTGCTGAGGGATCCAGATATGGCCTGATGTCGACATCGTCTATCTGGGACGGGTCGAGGTACTGCTCTCCATACTGGCGGTAGATGCCGCTGGTCAGAAAGAGTTGGTAAAGATCGGGATCGAAGTGCCCCCCTTTCTGCATCATACCCATGATGTGGACGGCATCACTGAGTTTCTTCGCTTTTTTATAGGGCCTGTCAGATGCGGTCAACGCCTCGAAAACATCGGCAATGACCATCATCTTGGCGGTAACCGACATCTGGTCGCCGGTCAATTTACGCGGATATCCGGTCCCATGCAGGGTTTCGTGGTGGCCGCCCGCAATCTCCGGAACATTGCGCAGATGGCGCGGATAAGGAAGTTCCTCGAGCATTTTGATGGTCTGGACTATGTGATCGTTTATTTTGAACCTCTCCTCGAGACTCAGGGTGCCCCGCCGGACCTCAAGGTTGTAAACCTCTCCCCTGTTGTAGAGGTGCTCCGGCTGATCAAGTTTGAACCCCCATTGGTTTTCCGGCTCGATGGTATCGGAATCGCCCCTGGCGATAAGGTGCTCGTCCCTGTCTGAAAGCAGCCGCTCTTCTGCCGGTGCAGGTGCTGCAGGGCTCCGATGTTTCCGCTGCCCCTCCTCCCAGGAAATACCGATCCTGTCGTCAAGGGTACGGATCCAGCTCCGTCCGGCAATCTCATGGATACGCTCAATCAGCTCATCGGCAAGAAATTCGCCGCCTTCATTGCAGCGGGCGATGAATTCAAAGTCGTCATCCAACTGGGCCAGCTCTTTTTTTAGAGCATCAAGCAGTTTCTCTTTGCTGCCCCCTTCGGCTATAGACTTCCAGCACTTGATCTCGGCATCACGTTTGAGCACCTCAAAACGCATGCGCACCTCGTGAATCCGGTCGTAAATCGTCTCCAGCTTGGTCGCCTTGTCGACCACGAATTCAGGGGTTGTCACTTTACCGCAGTCATGGAGCCAGGCGGCGACATGGAGTTCCTCCCACTGTTCATCAGTGAGGCTGAAGTCGGCCAGCGGACCATCGGTCTGGTCACAGGCGGCCTGGGCCAGCATCTTGGCAATCTCTGGCACCCGCTGACAATGCCCGCCGGTGTAAGGTGATTTGGCGTCGATGGCGCCGGCAATCAGCTTGATGAAGGCGTCGAATAGTTCCTTCTGTTTCTGAATCAGCTGCTTGGTCTCCAGAGTCACCCCGGCGAGGCCCGAGAGTCTCTCCACGTACCTCAGGCGATCTTGAAGTTCGCTGCTTTCCGTGGTCCCGCCCGAACCACGATAGATGAGGCCAATGACTCCCATGGAGGTGTTCTGCCGATCCTCCAGCGGCTCGCACCAGATGGTTACCTGCCGGCCTTCCGAACCGATTAGCTCGGCTAAAGTAGCGGCCTGGCCTGGCTCAAGATCCCAACGCAGCCGCTCGTTTTGCTTGACTGCCTGAATGATCGGCAGATTCTCGCCCAGGCCGAAATCGGGAAGGTCCAGATCCCGGCTGCAGATATTTGCATCACAATAGACATCGGGCTTCAGGGTCCCTGCCACGTCATCGATCAGGCAGATCAACACTCCGTCGGCAGCGGCGGCTTGACGGACGTCGGTACCTATGCGCTCGAGCAGAGTATCGAAGTTCTTCTCCCTGTTCAGCGATTCGATCAGCAGCAGGAATTCGGAAATAGTCATTTTCATGAATTTCATCGCCCTGGACAACTCATCCACTTCCTTGATTACTGAGCGAACTCGATCACTTTCGCTGAAGTCCAAGCGGCGAACCGCGTTAGCCTCGCCGGCCAGCTGGCTTATCGGCTGGGAAATTCCGCGGGCCACCCACAAGGTGATGGGAATTAACGCCAGAATGATTGCCAGGGTCAGCAGTACCGTCTGGTTTCTAATCTTACGAACTTCCGCAGTCAGCTCCAGAATCGGCATGACCATACTAAAAAAGATGGGAGATCCCCCATCGAGCTGCAACTTACCGCTGGAGGCAAGCCAGGGTTCACCGTTGGCCTTGAAATTAATTTGCTGTGATTGATTCAGATCCTCAGCCCCGAATTTGTCAGCAAGTGTACCCAAAACCGGGTCTTCGAGCTGCCCAAGACTCCTCCTGCCTATCTGGCTGACGCCGTTATCTGCTTCAATTATCAGCTTATCTGTATCTTCATGGGCGATAAGTTGCCTGTCTGAGCCGAACAGAACCACTTTCGTATTGGGAGTGATTTTAAACTGCCTCATCATCTCGGACAGGGTCTCCAAACGAATGTCAACGCCGGCCACCGCACCATTATCAGCGAGGCTGCGGGAAAAAGTCAGGCCGAGTTTTCTGTCCGTAAAAAAGACGTAGGGACTGCCTCGCACCGTCGCATCGCTTTCCTGAGCCTGGCTGTACCAGCTTCGCTGGCGCGGGTCGTAGGTGGTTTGCCATTGTCTGCTCAAGAGAAATTCCAGGTTATGGTTGAAGAACAAAATCTGCTTACTTACCGTCTTGTCCTCTTGAACATCGATACTCTGCACAGCCCAGCGCGCCTGCCCGGGTGCTTCAAGTATCCGCCTGTCCTGGTCAGTCAGCAGGCGGCGAAACTGAAAGAATTCACCATTCGGATAACCAAGATAAATGGAAGCGATCTCGGGATTGGTCAACAGGGATTCGTGCATCACCTGCAATCCCTGCAGACGGTCGTCAAAATTATCAGCTCTGGCTATGGCCGATTTAGAAAATAATGCAGCCAGGGTCTCGGGCGGTCCGAAAAGCCTCTCAATTTCCCGCACGGTTTCGCTGACCACTCGGTCGATCATTTTGGACATTTCAGTAATGACCATGTCTCTGCTCTTCACATAGAAGAGCAGGGAAATTGAGCCGCAGGCCAGCAGTATAAGGGCAAGAAAAAGACTGGCGATATGGATTCGCAGGGGATAGCTTTTACTGAGGAATCGGCTCATGATGCACCTGTCGACGAGGTTATCCAGGGACGAGATTGAGGAATAATAAGGCAATTGCCACTGTATAAAAATTAATTGATCTAGGGACGTCAAGTGTTTACTGAGATAGACAGGGTTCTTCAGATAATAGATTTCGAGTCGGTTACCTGCCCCCGCCCATCCCGAGTGGCAGCAGAAAGAACCCTTCGCTTCGGTGCTGAAAGGCGCTCTCCAGGCAGCACTGTCGGGGGGAGAGAAGGTCCTGCTGGAACTTCTCGATTTCCTTCGAGCCAATGATTGCAAAATGTATATCGTTTCCGGATGAGGAATTGATTTCCTGCGCGTCTTCGCCGAAGAGGTCTACGGCGTGCCGCCTGACCAGGTCATAGGCTCAAGTATCAGGGCCAAGTACGAGATTAGAAATGGGATCCCGGTCCTTGCTCTGGGGAACTCAGACGGTGGCTTCGAGATGCTGGAGTGGACCGCAGGCGGCGATGGTTCTTAATCCACTAACATATTTTCAACCGGTCTGAACATGAGTACACCCAATTTCGAAGGGGTCTTCCCCTACCTGGTATCACCGGTCACCCCTTCCGGCGAGATAAACGAACCCGTCTTGACAAGGCTGTGCCGCGACCTGATCGACGCCGGTGTGCACGGCCTCACCCCCTTGGGTTCGACCGGGGAGTTCGCCTACTTAACCTCCCGGCAGCGCAGACGGGTGGTGGAAATCGTCCTTGAGGCCGCAGGCGGCCGGCTGCCGGTAATCGCCGGAGTCGCTTCAACGACGATCAACGATGCGGTTGCCCAGGCCAGAGATTATCAGCAGCTTGGCTGCAGCGGAATCCTGGCCATCCTGGAAAGCTATTTTCCGCTGGCGGATGACGGGGTTTTCGACTATTTCAGCGCCATCGCCGCGGCCGTCACCCTGCCGGTCATCATCTATACCAACCCTAATTTTCAGCGTTCCGATTTGAGTCTTAGCGCCATAGACCAGCTCAGCCGGATCGACAATATCAGCTATATCAAGGATGCCTCCAGCAATACCGGCAGACTGCTCTCGATCATCAACCTCACGCAGGGACGGTTGCAGGTATTTGCCGCCCCCCCTGGCGCCGCAGCAGCCGCTGACCGAAACTGGCAGTGCGGAAGTAAAGGCAGTACTGGAGCAAATCGGTGCCCTCTGATCGATCACTTCATAAGACTTGAGCTGATGATCAGCAAAAATGAAGAGAGGAATACCTTGGTAAATCGCATTGACTACGTGAATATTGTCGTCAAAAACCTCGACAGGGTGAGCCTTTTGCAAAACTAAGATTGTCGTTCAAAATCAAGGCATGCGAGAAATTTTACCACAGGCATATGATTGATATTCCGAGGATAAAATTTTGAGCATAACGCAAAGTTTGGGCGAAAAGATCGTTTTGCAAATGGCTCGGGTAAAAGAGTTTTTCCAGGCCCAGGGACAGGTCAGCCTTCCAGCCGGGTCAGAAAATCTCCCAGTTTTTCATTGAAGACGAAGTCGGCATAGCGGTCAAGAGGGGTTTCAGACAGCGTGACAATGGCCAGTTTGGCGCCCGCTTCCCTGGCAAGCAAGGGGTAGGACGCAGCCGGCTGCACCTGCAGGGTAGACCCCGCCGCAATCAGCAGATCACAGCCCCGGACCAGCCGCTCTGCCCGAATCAGATCGGCCTCTACAAGCTGCTGACCAAAAGAAATGGTATTGGGCTTCAACAGTCCGCCGCAGCTTGGACAAAGAGGCGGCCGTTCGGGATCAAGCCTATCCATCAAGGGTCCAGCGGCATCGATCGCGCCACAGCCCAGACAGACAATCTCCAGAGTGGTGCCATGCAGATTGACGATCTTCTCGGCCGGAAGACCGCTTTTCTCATGCAGGCCGTCAATGTTCTGGGTTATTACCCCTCGCAGGTTACCCTTGCGGTGCAGATCGACGAAAAACTGATGGGCTTTGGTCGGCCTGGCGCTGTCAATGCTGTCCCACAAGGCCTTCTTACGCTGCCAGTAGAGCACTCTTTTCTCTGGACTCTCTATAAACTCCGCTAAATAGACCGGGGTGAATTTCTCCCATATACCCCCCTGACTGCGGTAATCCGATATTCCGGCCTCGGTGCTTATGCCTGCGCCGGTAAAACCAACGATTTCCCGGCTCTCATCAAGGAGTTTTCTGAACATACCAAGATCAGTCATCGGTCTGAATCTCCTGGTACGCATTTTTTAGTGAAGACTCTACTTCTTCCGATGAACAGGCAAAGATCACCCGCTCCAGTGTTGCCGCACCGGACAGAAACTGGATGGTCGTCCCCATGGCAACGATGGCGGCATCAGCAATGGGAAAACCATACACACCGCAACTGATGGCCGGAAAGGCAATGGATCGGAGCCCATGGGCCACGGCAAGTTCGAGGCTGTTGCGGTAGCACGAGCGCAGCAACTCGTGTTCGCTTTCCCCGCCGCCTTGCCAAATCGGCCCCACTGTGTGAATGACGTGGCGGGCAGCCAGGTTATAGCCCCCGGTCAACTTAGCTTCGCCGGTGGGGCATCCTCCCAGCCTGCTGCATTCGGCCAGCAGTTCAGGCCCGGCAGCCCGGTGAATTGCCCCGTCCACTCCTCCTCCGCCGAGCAGCGATGAATTGGCGGCGTTGACGATCGCATCGACATCGAGGGTGGTGATGTCTGCCTGGATTATCTCGATTTCTGCCATGGTCCACCTCCTGGATTTAGTGGTGAAGTCTTGGAGTCAGTGAGGGTCCGTGATCAACACTACCCCACCCATGGCCGATTTGCAATCGACGGGGAGGAGGCAGAATTGACAGGAACCGGAAGATTCGAGGAGAGTGTTTCGGGTGGTAATGAGATACGCGGGGAGAGTTGGATCTCTCCCCGCCTGGCTGAAAATCAGCTGCTAGAGAAGATGGGCTATGGCCTGGCGTTCGCCCACCAGTTCCTCTTCGGTCTTGCTCATCATCTCCCGGCTGAAATCGCTTATTTCAAGGCCTTCAACGATTTTCCACTCACCATTTTCGGTGGTGATCGGAAAGGAGTAGATGATGTCCTCGTCGATGCCATAGGGATTAGCGGCTGAATAGACGCCCATGCTCACCCAGCCTCCGGAGCTGCCAAGAGCCCAGTCCCGCATGTGATCTATGGCTGCCGACGCGGCTGAGGCGGCGCTGGAAGCGCCGCGCGCTTTAATGATCGCTGCGCCGCGCTGCTGCACGGTGGGAATGAACGTGTCAACGTACCAGTCGTTGGCAACTTTCTCTTTAACCGGCGTACCATCTACGGTGGCATAGCTGATATCGGGATACTGGGTAGCGGAGTGGTTGCCCCAGACCACCATTTTTTCCACCAGAGAGCTGTGACTGCCTGTCTTTTCGGCGATCTGCGACTTGGACCGGTTGTGGTCGAGCCGCATCATTGCGGTGATGTTCCTGGGGTTGATATCCGGCGCATTCTTCATAGTGATAAGCGCATTGGTATTGGCCGGGTTGCCGACCACGAGAATTTTCACGTCTTTACTGGCGTGATCGTTCAAAGCCTTACCCTGAGCGGAGAAGATCTGGGCATTTGCCTCGAGCAGGTCGCCCCGTTCCATCCCCGGCCCGCGTGGACGCGCTCCAACCAGAAAACCATAGTCAATGTCTTTGAAGGCCACCTTGGGATCATCGCTGGTGATGATGTCCGTCACCAGTGGAAAGGCACAGTCGTTGAGTTCCATTACCACGCCGTTCAATGGTTCCATGGCCGGTGGTATTTCTAGCAGCTGCAGGATTACCGGTTGATCCGGTCCGAGAAAATCGCCATTGGCTACCCGAAAAATAAGAGAATAGGCAATCTGACCGGCGGCTCCGGTCACCGCAACACGTACTGGTGATTTCATCATGTTCCTCCTTGAAAACGCTTCTTTCTTGAACGTATCTTTTTCACACGGAAAAAGGGTTGCTACCAATTTTGTGAAGCAAGAAATTAAGAAAAATTGTGCAGGTCTCGATACAGCAGCTTGGTATTACCAGATTACCAGTAAATTTTCCAGACAAAACTGGGAGCCGCCGGCAAGGAAAAGCAGAGCAGGTTGAACCACTTGCCAGGTGCCCTGCGCAAGAATGCAATAGAGCGCTGGCCGCGGTATTTAGAACTCTTCCAGCCGCCGGCCTTTTTCGATAATCCGATTGATCTCCTCACAGCCGGATTGGGCCGCCCGGGCCATCTGATATATCTGTTCGAAGACCGGGTCTTCGCGGTCGAGAATTTTATCGGCGTCTTCAAGCAGTGCTCTGCTGTCGGCCAGGAACCGATCAAGCTTATCCTGCAACTTCTGCCGATTACGGTGCTTGTTCTTCTCCTCTTTTATGAGCGGCAGAATCCGTTCTATGGAAAATTCAACCAAGGCGTCCCTCGGCGTCTGGTAGCGTTTACAGACCTGCTCGAGATTCTCCAGTGTTTTTCTCGATATCACATAGGTTTTGGCTACCCGCTCTTCTTGTATCGCCTCCCTTTTCTCGATTTCCCGGGCCAGGGCCTGGAGCGTTCGGGTATCGTCGACAAGGTGATCGAAAATAGATTTCTGCTTGATGCCCAGCTGCCCGGCCAGCAGACTCAACGCATCAATGGATCGAGGTGTGAGTTTAAAGGTGGTGCGCACCGACTGCCGCCCCCTTAAATCCGCTGAATAGGTTTGGGACAGCATAACGAATTCCACTGATTTATTTTTATTTCGCATGGTTGTCTCCTTGCTACCCGGTTGACTAATTACTTAATAAATATTTTTATAAAAGTAACATTCTTTAAAACACAACAACAAGGAGAACACCATGTACCTGACAACCTATAGACCGAGATTTGGACTGAAGCCACAGCACAGAACCAGCCTGTTCGATGACTTTTTCACTCCGTTCACCACTCACTTTAATGAGGTCAGTACCGGGCTGAACCCGGCGGTCGACATCTATGAGAAAGACGAGAAGCTCATTCTTGAAGCAGAGCTTCCGGGTATCGACAAAGACAAGATCAAGGTGGATGTGAAAGGACGACTGCTGACCCTGTCCGGTGAGCATGAGCGCGATGAGGAGTCAAAAGAGAACGGCAGGTATCGCCGTGAACGTCGATTAGGTAAATTCGAACGCACCTTCAAGCTGCCCTTCGAGATCACCGAGGAGCAGATCGACGCCAGTTACACCAACGGCGTGCTCGTTCTGAAAATCGACAAACCTGAAGAGCAGAAACCCAAACAGATAACCATTAACTAAGCAACAACCACACTTCTCATTCCTCCTCCCAAGGGGAAGGGCAAAACCGGGCCCTTCCCCTTTTTTTCTGGTCACAATGAACCTCTTGCCCCTGCAGAGCGCTCCCCTCCGGCCAGGACCCAGTGCTTCACTCACCCCGCTATCCGCTGGCCAGTATCCTGCTGCTTACTAACCCTCCCAGGGAAGCAGCGAAAAAATTCTTGACACATTGTTTCAGCTGTCGGTAGGGTTGAAACATTGATATCAGCATCGAGGCTACGCTAAAGCTAAACCCGGTCCATAGAGCAGATTTCAGAGGCGAGTTTGGGGCGCAGGGGAGGAAGATAATGAAACTGGCAGTGGATAATAGTCGCCGAACCAGCGAGCAGCCGTATTACATGGACCGGATACATCGTCTGAAACAGCGGCTGATCTCCACCAGGCCGGAAATGGACCTCGAGAACGCCAGAATCTTAACCCGCGGATTCAAGCAGGCCCTGAGTAAACCGCTGGTGATCCAGAAGGCCAAGGCATTTAGGCTGCAGTGCCGGGAAAAGAGCATAAGGATCTGGGACGATGAGCTCATTGTCGGCTGCTCCGGCAGTAAAATTCGCGGCGGGATACTCTGCGCCGATACCTGCTGGTCGGTACTCAATGACGAGCTCGACACGATCTCCGCAAGACCCTACGATCCATTTTATCTGGCTCCCGCCGATAGGGACATATTCGAGCAGGAAATAAAACCGTTCTGGCAAGGTAAATCCAACTATGAAGAATGGCTGGCCCAGATTCCAGAGGACACCAAAGCCTTGCGAGATACCGGCGTCGTCTATATAAACCGCAAGGCTGTGCGCGGATTCGGCGAAACAACAGCCGGCTACGAATGGTTGCTAAGAGAAGGAATCGAAGGGATCGAGGAGAAGATCAGGGACCGCAGACTGAGACTGGACCTCACCAGACCCGGCGATTACGAGAAAGATTACTATCTTGAATCACTCTTATTAGTCGCCGAAGGGATAAAAATTCTGGCTTCCCGCTATGCCCGGGAGGCACGGCGGATGGCAGCCGCAGAGAGCGATCCCGGCAGACGGAAAGAACTTCTGGAAATAAGCGGCGTCTGTGCAAGAGTGCCGGCCAAGCCCGCCAATAGTTTCAGAGAGGCGCTGCAAGCGCTCTATTTTTATCAGACCTGTGTGTTCATGGAGCAGAATGCGGCCAGCTACAATCCCGGCAGAATGGACCAGTATCTGTGGCCCTATCTCCAGAATGATCTCGATAGAGGCAGCCTTACCAGGGACCAGGCCCAGGAACTGCTGAACTGCCTCTGGGTTAAATTCAGCGAACCCTGCCTCTTCCAGGATGAAGTTACTGCCGAGTTTGCCGCCGGCTACCCCATGTTTCAAAATGTCTGCGTCGGAGGGGTCGACAGAGCCGGCAGGGATGCGGTGAACGACCTCTCGTACATGATCGTGCAGGCGACCATGGATGTGCAGCTCTACCAGCCCTCGCTTTCAGTGCGCTACAGCCTGGCTAAAAACCCCAACAAATTTCTCAGGAAAATCGTCGATCTCATTGCCTTGGGAACCGGTTTTCCGGCCTTCCACAATGACGACATCGGGATACGAATGCTGATGAACAAGGGCATCCCCTTGAAAGAGGCGTTTGACTGGAACCCCTGCGGCTGTGTGGAAACCAACCTGGAGGGCAGATTGCGGCACTACACTGCCCTGGCCGATATCAATCTTGGTTCGGTCATCGAATTTGCACTGCTCAACGGGATAAACAGAAAGAGCGGCGTGCGGGTCTCACTGCAAACTGGAGACCCCAGGGAGTTTGACAGTTTCGATCAATTTCTGGAGGCGCTTAAAAAGCACTACTCCTATATCACCCGGGCGGTGGTCAAGGGCAGCCATGTCATTGACGAAGTTTGCCTGAACCGGCCCAGCCCGGCGCTATCCCTGACCTTCAAAGAATGTATCGAAAATGCCAAAGATTATGCCTGGGGAGGCGCTAAATACAATACCGGAAACGGTATCATTCTGATCGGTGTCGCCGATTTGATAAACAGCGTTGCCGCGGTCAAACATATCGTCTATGACAAAAAGCTGGCCACCATGGCCGAACTTGTTCAGGCCCTGGATGATGACTTCGAAGGACACGAGGAACTGTTAAAGCTCTGCCAAAACGCACCCAAGTACGGCAATGACGATCCCCAGGTGGATCGGCTGGTTGGCGATCTTTTTACTTTCTTCGCCGATGAAATAGAACAATATGAGAGTAAATTCGGCACCATGACCCCGGGGATCCTGCCGGTCTCAGGCAACACCCCGTTCGGGTTGGAGGTGGGCGCCCTTCCTTCCGGCAGAAGAGCCTGGCGGCCCCTGGCCGACGGTGTAAGCCCTTCTGGAGGCACGGATAAACACGGTCCGGGGGCAGTCCTCAAATCGGTAGCACAAATCTGCCACGATCGTTTTGTGCAGGGTACCCTGTTGAATCTGAAAGTTGAGCCTGAGATGCTGCGGGATGAAAACGGCATTCAGCAATTAATGGCCCTGTTGAAATCCATGTGCAGCCTTGGCGTTTATCATGTGCAATTCAATGTTATCGACCAGGAGAAACTCATCGCCGCCCAGAAAAATCCCGATGCACATCGAGGGCTGCTAGTCAGAGTGGCGGGCTACACCGCATATTTTACCGAGCTTGGCAAAGATGTGCAGGACGAGATCATTGGTCGAACCGTCATGCGCGATATATCAACCGGCTGAGAGAATGGCACCCCAAAATAGTGGAACAGTTCTACGCATTGAAAAAACCTCCATGCATGATGGAGCCGGTTTAAGAACTGTTGTTTTTCTCAAAGGATGCCCGCTCAATTGCGCCTGGTGTTCGACTCCAGAAGGTCAGCGCAGCTCAATTGAAATAGGATTCATCAAGGAAAAGTGCGACGAGTGCGGAATCTGCATTTACACGTGCCCTGAAGGCTGCTTCTCTATCGAAGAAGATGGGGCATTTGCTTTTGATCTGAAAAAGTGTACCCATTGCCAGGAGTGCATCGAATCTTGTCTAAAAGGCGCCGTTCAAAGTTACGGACGGAAAATGACCGATGAGCAGGTCATTGAGCAGATCAGCAGAGACGAGATTTTTTACTTCTTCTCGGGCGGGGGGGTAACAATAAGCGGAGGAGAATGCCTGACTCAGGCGGATTTTGTCACCAGCATCCTCAAAGAATGCAGGACACGAGGGATTAATACCACCATGGAAACAAGTCTGTTCGCTCCCTGGGATTCTGTCGCCAAGGTCCTGCCTTACTTAGATTCACTCTATGTCGACATCAAACACAGCGATTCAGCAGCGCACAAAATTCTCACCGGGGTCGGAATCGAGCTGATATGGGAGAACCTCAGACGTATTGATGATTTGGACCTGAGGCTGCCGATATATATCAGGGTCCCTCTGATTCCAGGAGTGAATGATTCCGATACAAATCTGCAAGGGATTCTGGCAATGGCGTCAAAGCTGAAGAAAGCAAAGAGTATCGAATTGCTCCCCTATCATAGATTAGGGGTCTCCACCTATGAGTTTTTAGGAAAGCACTATTCTCTGAAAAATATTCAGACTCCCTCAGCCGATTACCTTCGGGAGCGAGGGACGTTTCTTCGCAAACAGAAAACCAGGCTGCCAGTCAAGATCGCCGCCTGAGCCCCGTCATCCTCGCTGTCGAGGTGGTCGCTGAATTCTGCTTTTCCAGGTCCCAGCGTGTTTTCATAAAATATTCATAGCTGCTGAAGCCCAAGTTGATTTGCCATCCGTGCGATCACTGAATATTGTTGCAGAAAAACGGGCTTCTTGAACTATGATCCCGAAATTAAGTTTTTCACCTGGGAGAATAATCTATTGGAGGTCTCTGTGAGATCGACCATATAACTCATCAGCTTTGCATACCATGAAAAGAAATTGCTGTCCGGACTCAGCTTCTCTGGCCCGGACGATCGAGGGTCAGCGGCTGCAGCAGCAGGAGTCGGGGGAAAAGGACTGGTATCGCTGGGGTCCCTATCTTAGTGAGCGGCAGTGGGGCACGGTCCGGGAGGACTATTCCGCCGATGGCGAACCATGGGACTATTTGATTCATGACCAGGCCCGCAGCCGCACTTACCGCTGGGGCGAGGATGGTCTGGCCGGGTTCAGCGATGCCGAACAGCAACTCTGTCTGGGACTTGCCCTCTGGAATGGCAGCGACCCCATATTGAAGGAACGGCTGTTCGGCCTCACCAACGCCCAGGGCAACCATGGCGAAGATGTAAAGGAATATTACTACTTCCTTGATGCCCTGCCCTCCCACGCCTACTGCAAAATGCTCTATAAATACCCCCAGAAACCGTTTCCCTATAACGAACTGGAGGAAAAAAATAGCGGCCGTGGGGCGGAAGAGGGCGAGTACGAGCTGATCGACACCGGCGTCTTCAATGAAAATCGCTATTTCGATATAGTTGCGGAATATGCCAAGGGTGATGTCGACGATATCCTGCTCAAGGTAACGGCAACCAATCGAGCCCCGGAATCCCATCCACTGACGATTATCATTCAGCTCTGGTACCGTAATGTCTGGAGCTTTACAACCCGGGCCGAACGGCCCACCCTCTATTTGCAGAACGAGGCGGTTCACTGCGCTCATCCGGATTTTGCCAACTTTGTGTTGGTTGGCGACCCTGCGGAGTTCCTGTTCTGCGACAATGAAACTGCGGGGCCGGGAGTTTCCTATCCCAAAGACTCATTTCATCGTGCTGTGGTCGAATCACAGCATGAGGCGGTTAATCCAGCCCAAGCGGGAACCAAGGCCGGCCTTAAGTTCGAAGCAGATATCGAAGCTGGCCAAACCGTTTCTTTCCGGGCCCGGCTTGGAGTAAATCGCTCGCTGGAAAACTTCGAAAAGATCATAGCTGAGCGTCGAACCGAGGCTGATGAATTTTATCACCAGCTGCAATGCCGGCTCCCTGATAAAGATCAGCGGCTGATTCAGCGCCAGGCCCTGGCCGGCATGATCTGGAGCAAGCAATTTTATTGTTACGACGTCGAACGCTGGCTCGAGGGTGATCTCCTCCCCCCTCCGCCCGTGCGGCAGCAGGGACGCAACAGGGACTGGAGACACATGCGCAACAATGATGTGATTTCCATGCCCGACACCTGGGAGTACCCCTGGTACGCCACCTGGGATCTGGCCTTTCACTGCCTGCCCCTGGCTCTGATCGATTCCTTCTTCGCCAAACAGCAGCTGCTGCTCTTCACCCGCGAGAACTACCTGCATCCGAACGGGCAGCTGCCGGCCTATGAATGGAACTTCTGCGACGTCAACCCGCCGGTGCACGCCTGGGCCAGCTGGCGGGTCTTTCAAATCGAAAGAACCCAGCGGGGCGGAGACGGTGATCTTGAGTTTCTGGAGCAGGTTTTTCACAAGCTGCTGCTCAACTTTACCTGGTGGGTAAACCGCAAGGACGTCGAAGAACTCAATGTTTTCCAGGGCGGGTTTCTGGGGCTCGACAACATCGGCGTCTTTGATCGCTCCAAACCTCTGCCCACCGGCGGTCACATCAACCAAGCGGACGGCACCGCCTGGATGGCCATGTACAGCCTCAATATGATGAGAATCGCACTCGAGCTCAGTCTGCACAACCCCGTGTACGAGGAAATGGCCATCAAGTTCTTCCGCCACTTTTTATCTATCGCCAAAGCGATGACCAACATGGCCGGTTGCGGTATCGGCCTGTGGGATGAAAATGACAAATTTTACTATGATGAGCTTTCGCTCCCGGACCAACAGGGCGCCATGCAGCGGATTGCCCTGAAGGTACGTTCGCTGGTCGGGATTATACCGCTGTTTGCCGTGGAAACACTCGAACCCGAAACCCTGGCCAGACTGCCGCGCTTTGGCGAGGCTCTGAATGACATTTTTACCAACGAGCCCGAACTCGCCGGGCTGGTGTCGCACTGGCATGAACCGGGCCGCGGCGACCGCCGACTGCTGTCGCTGCTGCGCGGTCATCGGATGAAGCGGCTGCTGCGCCGCATGCTCGATCCTGATGAATTTCTCTCCGATTACGGCATCAGAAGCCTCTCCAAGGCCCATGAGCAACATCCCTACGTGTTTGAAATGGGAGGGCAGCGCTACGAGATTGCGTACGTTCCGGGAGAATCGACCAACCGTATGTTCGGCGGCAATTCAAACTGGCGCGGGCCCATCTGGCTGCCGATCAATTTCCTGATTATCGAGTCCCTGCAGAAATTTCATCACTATTACGGTGATGATTTCAAGATCGAGTATCCAACCGGCTCGGGTGCCTATTGCACCATTCTCGAGGTTGCAGAGCATTTGTCCAGGAGGCTGATACGACTCTTTGAGGCCGATGCCAGCGGCCGGCGGCCCATCTATCAAAATTGTGAACGAATGCAGAATGACCCCGAGTTCCGCGATCATCTGCTCTTTTATGAGTACTTTCACGGCGACAATGGCCGCGGGGTCGGCGCTTCTCATCAGACCGGCTGGACCGCTTTGGTCGCCAAGCTTCTGTATCCGCGCCGGCCGCTGAGATGAACGACAATTATGGAGAGTGAGCATGGAGAAACAATTTCCCGAGGTAGTAATGCCCAAATGCCCGGCCATCCAGCTTCTGAAAGGCCAGAAAGCTATCGTAACCGGCGCCAATTCAGGCATCGGCAAAGCCGTTGCCATCGCTCTGGGGCATGCCGGGGCGGACGTGGTCGTCAATTACCTGGTCGGTGAAGATGAGGCAGAGTCGGTTTGCCAAGAGATACGCCAATGCGGCAGCGCCGCCATGGCCATCCTGGCGGATGTCTCTAATGAGCAGCAGGTAGAAGAAATGTTCGAGCAGGCCAGGGCTTCTTTCGGCACCATAGATATCCTGGTGAACAACGCCGGTATCCAGCGCGACTCCCCGTTCGACCAGATGACGCTGCAACAGTGGCGGCAGGTTATCGACGTCAACTTAACCGGACAGTTTCTCTGTGCCCGCGAGGCAATTCGTGAATTCAAGCGGCGCGGCGTCAATCCGGAAGTGTCCTGCTCGGCGGGTAAAATAATCTGCATGAGTTCAGTGCATGAACTGGTTCCCTGGGCAGGCCATGTCAACTATGCGGCCAGCAAGGGTGGAGTAATGCTGATGATGAAAAGCATCGCCCAGGAAGTTGCCCCCTACCGCATCAGGGTGAACAGTATAGGCCCCGGTGCCATCCGAACCCCGATAAACCGCCCTGCCTGGGAAACCAAGGAAGCCTATGAGAAGCTGATGGAACTGGTGCCCTACAAAAGAATCGGGGAACCGGAGGATATCGCCCGGGCAGCAGTGTGGCTGGCATCCGACGAGGCCGATTACATCACTGGTACGACGCTGTTCATAGACGGCGGCATGACTCTTTATCCCGGTTTTACTGAAAATGGCTAACCTTGGAGTCTGAGATGAATACCTTTATCGTCTATTATCACCCCGAACCGCAAAGTTTCAACGGAGCCTTGCGTAACGCAGCAGTTGCCGCGCTGGAGAGAGCGGGCCATGAAGTCAGGGTCTCAGACCTGCACGAGACGCAGTTCAACCCGGTATCCGGCCGGCACAATTACACGACCCTCAAAGACGATCGCTACTACAAGCAGCAGATCGAGGAACTCCATGCCACTGAGGAATCGGGGTTTACACAGGAAATCGAAAGCGAGCTGCAGAACCTGGAGTGGTCCGACCTGATGATCTGGCAGTTTCCGCTCTGGTGGTTCGGCCTTCCGGCCCCGCTAAAAGGCTGGGTCGACCGGGTATTCGCCATGGGGCGGACCTATGGCAACGGCAGATTTTATGAAAGTGGCGTGTTCGCCGGCAAACGGGCACTGCTGTCCCTCACCACCGGCGGACCGGCCGAAGCCTATCAGAGAGATGGCTTCAACGGCGATATCAACGGCATACTGAGGCCGATCCATCGAGGCATGCTGGCCTTCGTCGGTTTTTCCGTGCTGGCTCCGCAGATTTTCTATGGCCCCGCCCATCTCTCAAGGGAACAACGGGCGGAGCTGCTGCAGGATTACAGTAACCGTCTCCAGAGAATAAACCAGGAAGAGCCGATTGCGGTGGGACACTACTGAGAAGTCGAGATCAAAGTCAATACCCGTAACATTACCAGCACAGCTGCTCGGCTCTTTTCCTGCACAGGCTGACGAAGAGGCACCCCGACTTACATTCGAATCACCATATATTTGCCCAATACAGAGCCTTTTGCGAAACTAAGATTTTCGTTCAAAATCAACGCATGCGAGAGATTTTACCACAGGCATATGATTGATATTTAAAGGATAAAATTTTGAGCATAACGCAGAGTGTGGGCGAAAAGATCGTTTTGCAAATGGCTCTAGAGTTTGTGCTCAAGCTGTCGGTAAGGGCTGGTAGAGCTTCCAATCACTATTTTCACCATAATTTTCCAGCACCCTGACCACACAAGAATGTTTCAGGGAACCCATCATTGCTGCAATCTCGTTGCCAATTACCTCAAGGGCGTTATCCACCAAGTCCGGGCGAAAATCAGTTTTATATAAATCAAAAGTGAAATTAGCGGCAATAAGCTTCGCAACAATTTTGCCAAGAACGACTCTCGTTCTTTGTACGCTGGAAAAATCCAGCTCGAAGTTAAGCATATTTTTGAACCGATTTGCTGCATCGCTTGTCAGATCAAAGTGATAGAGGAAATCATATAAGTTGAAAAACTTACCATCTTTCATTTTCCTGAGGATACTATCGGCAACCTGGCTGTACATGACATCGTTTGATCCCTCGAAAATCTGAAATGGTCTACTGTCCGCTACCGCTCGTCCGGCGATGTGATCTCGACGATATCCTTTTGCTCCGGTCAGTTGTAAAAGAGATTGAGCCGAGTCCTGCATCATATCGGTGAGTACTGATTTAGCTGCATTTGCTTGCAGACCATAAGAGGCGAGGTCATTGTCAAGGCTGGATACGCCAGCAGTGTAATAACACATGGCAGAAGCACTGGTGAAGTATGCCTGCAGCACGGATATTCTATGCTGAACCTGGTCATAAGCCAGCAGGCTCTTACCACCGACGTAGCGCTGCCGACAGTGAGCAACTGCCTCGTCAAGCATCCTCTTGATAAATCCCAACCCTATTCCTGAAAGCCTAAGCCGGCTTCGATGCAGCAGGTCCATCATCAATTTTATGCCGCTAGTCTTGGGGATCAATCTTGAAGAGGCTGGCAGCCTGACATCAATACTATTTAAACCATAGGGAATAAGGAACAGTCCCAGCTTGTGATAATATTCATCCACTGAAATCTGCTGCTCGCGCTTGGCTCTGTCAACAATGAATAGATCAATATCACGTGCCAGCTTGTTGTTTTCTTTTTGTTTTCTGCCGGTCACGATCCAGAAATCAGCAAGTCCCGTCAATCCTCCCCAGTGTTTCGAGCCCTTTAGATGCACCAGTCCACCGGTTTGGCTATATGATGTGCGCATCGACAAAGCATCGGTCCC
>JARRLH010000083.1:0-10071 GCA_037387205.1 Desulfofustis sp. | reverse complement strand
CGAACAATTGAGCGGCCGGGTTGTCGTACTGCCCGACAATCATGATCCGGACACCTTCGTAAGCGAATTCGGTCCCGACCGCTTACAAGCAGAGGTGACAGAGGCCGCTCCCCTGCCAGAATTCGTCGTCCAGCAGTTAACTGAGCGTCACGGCCGGACTCTGGATGGCAAGTTCAGGATTATCGAGGAACTGCGGCCGCTCTTTCAGGCGGTAGTGTCTCCGGTTCAACGGGACACTATGGCCCGCCATTTCGGGACCGTCCTGGGCATCGATAGCGCGCAGCTGCTGGCCGAGTTGGGCCCGCCTTCACACCGTCCTTCGAGAACTCTTGCGCCGGCGGGTCGAGAGAAGAAAAGCAGCGGCCAGTCGGGCCTGGACGGCGCCATGAAGAGCGTGGTCGGATTCATGGTCAGAAACCCGCACTGTTTCGACCGCCTTCTGGAGCATGAGATCGATAAGGTCCTGGAAGGTACTGCCGGAGAAACGATTTGCCTGCAGCTCAAAGCTCTGTCTGAACGGGGGGGCATCGATCTTGACCCGGAGGAGCTGTTCAGCGAGCTGCCGCCCGGGGAGGAGCGGACCATCGTGGCCTCGATCCTGACCGAAATGGTGGATCAGGACGAAGCGGGGGCGGACGATTCTTCGTCCATGCTCGATGAGGTTTTGAACTGGCTGGATCGACAGCGGCTGAAAAGGCGCTCCGAAGAACTGATGAAGAAAATAGCGGAGGCCGAAAAAATTCAGGATATAGAGGGTGTGAAAGCACTGCTGATGGAGAAAATGAAGGTTGACATGGACCTGAAAAATGACTGATCTCCAGCCGGGGGGTCAGGGGCCTGAACATCTCCCAGGGGCAGAAATATTAGGCTGTCGAACACTGCTCTGCGGGATGCGATGAGAGCTGAGCGGGCCCCCTCCAGGCGCTCCCATTGGGCCGTGCAGCCCGCCGTGGCGCCGGCTCTCAGAACTGTCAGGCTGCTCCGTCTGCTGGTCGCCTGCAGCGTGTCTGGGTGGGCACCCTGAACTAAGATCGCCAGGTAGAGATTGATTTTATTGAATCAATACTCTAATAATGGAAATATCTCAGACCGGGATAAAGATTGTCTAAGTGCTTGGATTGCGACAGCATCGGTCTCGATTGATGACAGGGTATAGACAATGGCTGCGGATGAATATAACGATCATGGCGGGGAAGAGTACGATTCCGAGGAAGAGGGCTACATCCAGGATGATGACGCTAATCTCTGGGATCTGACTGGTATTTACCACGCCGAACAGGAGAAGGAAAATGAGCTGCCGGAATCGGTCCCGTTTGACCGTCGCAAGGGCAACAAGGATCGACGCAGCGGGCCCTTCACCGACCGCCGCCGCGGTGATCGGAGAAAGCGCCGTGTGTCTCGCTCGTCCGGCAAAGAAAGCGGCCACTCGGCCGATCCGATGAATATCTATCTGCGGGAGATGGGCAGCCTGAAGCTGCTCAGCCATAAAGAGGAACTCGAGCTTGCCAAGATGATCGAAGAGGGCAAATTGCGGGTTCAAAACGCCGTCCTCTCCGCCCAGCTTGCCCTGCCGGTCCTTCAGGAGCTGATTTCCGATATCCAGGAGGGACGCCTCCAGGTGCACCAGGTGCTGCTCGGCGTTGCTGAGGATCGCCCGGACGAGATAAAGAGCGAGACCGACAAGCTTATCGCGCGCTTCGAGACCGCAATTGCCCTGGACAAGAAGCGTGAACAGCTCATTGACGAGCTGGCCGAAGTACATGAAGATGTACCCTACGATGACCTGCGCGGCCGAATTCTGGCCATCGGTGGAGAGATCGCCCTGCTCTTCTCCCACAGGCTGATCTGTCAGGAATGCATCGTCTCCATGACCAGCGCTGTGGAAGAACTGGCCCGGCGCTTCAGGCAGGTGCTTGTCAAGGTGATGAAGGAAGCCAAGCTGTCATTGATTGAGCAGAATGATCCGGCCTTTGTCGGCGCCATAGAGGCCCAGGTCAACCGGCAGTTCATGCTCGAGGCTGGACTTGACGGCAGAGCCCTGGATTATATCCAGGCTGAAATAGAGCACGGTCGCGACATTACCCGTCATGGCAAGGAATCGCTGGTACGGGCCAACCTGAGGCTGGTCATCTCGGTTTCCAAGAAATTCGTCAACCGGGGCCTGCAGTTTTCCGATCTCATCCAGGAAGGCAATATCGGCCTCATGAAGGCGGTGGACAAGTTCGATTATCATCGCGGCTATAAATTCAGCACCTATGCGACCTGGTGGATCAGGCAGGCGATTACCAGAGGAATTGCCGATCAGGGGAGAACTATCCGGCTGCCGGTGCACATGATCGAAACCATCAATCGTCTCTTGAGGGTATCCAAGGAGTTTCTCATTGAAGAGCATCGGGAGCCTACCCCCGAGGAGATGGCACAACAGCTGGGAACCGAAGTCAGCAAGGTGAAAAGCGCCTTGAAAATAGCCAAGGACGCGATCTCCCTCGATACACCCATCGGCGATGACGGCGAGACCTTTCTGGGAGATTTTATCGAAGACCAGGACCGGCCCGGACCCCATGACGTATCCATTACCGCCAGTTTGAGCGAATGCCTGAATCAGGTCATGTCGACGCTGACTCCGCGTGAAGCGAAGGTGCTGAAAATGCGCTACGGAATTGATGTCGAATACGATCACACGCTCGAAGAGGTGGGAAAATGTTTCGCGGTAACGCGTGAGCGGATCAGGCAGATCGAGGCCCAGGCAATCCAGAAATTGAAGCACCCCTCCCGTATCGAGGAACTCAGGGTTTTCATGACCGATTGATAAATTTGTCAGAACCGTCTGTTACAATCTGTCATCTCAGCAGTATGTTCTCCCGGCCCAACATACCTCGAATCGCTACGCAAGGATCTTCCTTAAGCCGTGCCCGCTTCAAGCAGCGCCGAAATTGTCAGAGACTGGATAAGCCTGAGCTTGGTGTACGGGGTAGGTCCCGCCTTGTTTTACCAGCTGGTCGGCCGCTTCGGCTCTCCCACCGCGGTGCTGGATGGCCCAGGCCTGGCGGCCAGGGAGTTTGGTGTTGGCTCGAAGCCCGGCTGGCTGGCTGAGCTGACCGAGGCCGGCAGACTAAGACAGCGGGCGGACCGGGAACTTTTGGCGCTGGACAAGATCGGTGCCAGAGCGCTGATCAGAACTGATCCGGATTATCCCGAACTGCTGCGTCATATAGGACAGCCGCCTCCTGTCGTCTACCTGCATGGCGATGGAAGGCTGCTGGCAATGAACTCGGTGGCCATCGTTGGTTCACGGGCGGCGACCAGTTACGGTCGCAGGGTCTGCCGGACAATAGCCCGGGCCTTGGCTGATTCTGGACTCTGTGTGGTCTCGGGGCTGGCATCTGGCATCGATGCAGAGGCCCATGCCAGTGCGCTTGACACCGCCGGCGCCACTGTCGGGGTGCTGGGCTGCGGCCTCGATGTGGTCTACCCGCGGGAGAACCGCCATTTATACGAAAGGATTCACCAATCAGGACTACTGATCAGCGAATATCCGCTTGGCACCCCTCCGGAGGGGTTCAGGTTTCCGGCCCGCAACCGGATTATCGCCGGTCTGAGCAGGGGGGTGGTAGTGGTCGAGGCCTCGAAAAAATCCGGATCGCTGATCACTGTTCAGCATGCGCTTGAGCAGGGACGGGAGGTATGGGCCGTACCCGGTCAGGTGGACTCCGTTAAAAGCGCCGGTACCCATTGGCTGGTCCAGCAGGGCGCTGCCCTGGTGGTATCGGCAGCCGATATACTCAGCCACCTGGCGATCGATCAAGGGGTTGAGGCGGCCGTGGCAAAGAGCAGCACTGTGGTTCGGCGGGTGCTTGAGCCGCCGCACCGGGACCTGCTGTCAATTATCGAACTGTATCCCCAGCCCCGCGAGGTGCTGCTCCAACAATCCGGTCTTCCGGCTGCGCGGTTTAACGAAGCGCTGCTGATGCTTGAACTGGAAGGTCTCGTCAATACGGCGCCTGGAGACATGATTTATAAATCCACCGAGGACAGGAGCTGAGAAAGCTGCTGCCAGCGCTTGTGAGGATCGCATATGAATAGTGACATACTGATTGCACCGTCGATATTGTCAGCCGATTTTGGCAGGCTCGAGGAAGAAATCCAGGCGGTCGATGAAGGTGGGGCCGATGTGATTCATGTGGATGTCATGGATGGTCATTTTGTTCCCAATATCACTATTGGTCCACTGGTGGTGAAGGCAGCCCGCAAGGCAACCGACAAACCGCTTGACGTACATCTGATGATCAGTGATGCGGACTATTACATCGATCAATTTATTGATGCCGGCGCCGATTGGATCACCGTCCATGTGGAGGCCTGCACCCATCTGCAGCGCACCCTTAGCTATATTCGCGAGCAGGGGCTGCTTGCAGGTGCCGTACTTAATCCGGCGACCCCCCTGGATATGGTGGAATTCGTGCTCGATGACCTTGACCTGGTGATGCTGATGACGGTCAATCCGGGATTTGGCGGACAGTCTTTCATTCCGGCCATCCTGGAGAAGATCCGGCGGCTCAAGAAGATGATCGACAGCCGGGGGCTCGACGTGGGCATCGAAGTCGATGGCGGAATTGGTCCCCAGACCATCGCTACTGTGGCCTCTGCCGGCGCCAATATCTTCGTTGCCGGTTCAGCCGTCTACGGCAGTGCTGATTATCGTAAGACAATTGCCGAACTGCGTCGCCTGGCCTGCAAAGGAACGAGTCCCATCATAGAAAAGGAATGAGTGTTGGAGCACAAGAAGTAAAGAAAACGACAATGGAGCGGTGTTCATGACAACCGATGTGAGTGACAGCCAAGCATGGCGAAAATTGCAGAAACTGGCCCAGAAACCTTATGACCTTGCCGCTCCCGGAGCATTGGTACAGGAGGGCAGGATCGCTGAGCTGATGTGTGCTTCGGCAGGCCTGCGGCTTTTTTATGCGGCCCAGCGGGTGGACGACGATGTGCTTGCGGCCTTCCAGGATTTTGCCGACGAACAGCGGCTGGTTGAGCGCTTCAAAGAGATGAGAAGAGGTGCGGTGATCAACAAAATCTCGGGGTGGGAAAGCGAGAACCGTCAGGTGCTGCACACTTCATCCCGGGATATCTTCACGGACCAGCCCAAAGAGCCGGATTCGGCTCGTCAGGCTGCCGCCGAGCTGAAAAAGCTTGAATCATTTTTACACGAGATCGATGAGCAGAACCAGTTCACCACCATGGTCAATGTCGGGATCGGAGGTTCGGACCTCGGACCGAGAGCGGTGTATGAGGCCCTTCAGGCGCACAAACTGGAGAGCCGGCAGGTTCATTTCATCGCCAATGTCGACCCCGATGATGCGGCCCGGGTACTGGCCTCGATTGATCCCTCCAGGACTCTGGTGACGGTGGTCTCAAAGAGCGGCTCGACGCTTGAAACACGCACCAATGAAGAGCTGGTGCGCTCCAGGTTGGAGCAGGCCGGGGTCGATCCGGCGCGGCACTTCATCGCCGTCACCGGCAAAGGCAGCCCGATGGACAATCCGGAGAAGTATCTGCGTTCGTTTTATATGTACGATTATATAGGCGGCAGATACAGCGTCACCTCCATGGTCGGCAGTGTCAGCCTGGGATTTGGACTCGGTGCAGAGCGGCTGAGAGCTTTTCTCAGGGGAGCATCAGAAATGGATGATGCCTGCGAGATCTACAAGGTCACCGATAATATGGCTCTGCTGCTGGCCTTGCTGGGCATCTGGAACCACAATTTCCTCGGCTGTCCGACCCTGGCGGTACTGCCTTACAGCCAGGCCCTGCACAGATTTCCCGCCCACCTGCAGCAGTGCGACATGGAAAGTAACGGTAAATCAATCACCGTGACCGGTGATCCCGTATCAGTCAAGACTGGACCGGTGGTCTGGGGCGAACCGGGAACCAATGGCCAGCATGCCTTCTACCAACTGCTGCACCAGGGCACTGAAATCGTTCCCGCTGAGTTCATTGGCTTTCTCGACAGCCAGTACGGCGAGGATATCACCGTTGAGGGCACCACTTCGCAGCAGAAGCTGCTGGCCAACCTCATGGCCCAGGTCGTCGCTCTGGCGACGGGCCGGCACCATGAGAATCCCAACAAGCGCTTCAGCGGCAACCGGCCAAGTTCAATGATCATCGCCCCCAGGCTCGACCCTCTGAACATGGGCCGTTTGCTCTCCCTCTATGAAGCCAAGATAGTGTTCCAGGGATTTGCCTGGAACATCAATTCCTTCGACCAGGAGGGAGTGGAACTGGGAAAGGTCCTTGCCAACCGCTTTCTGGAGCACATGAGGGCCAACAAAAAATGTGGTACTTCCGTGGAGGAGCAATTCCTCGCAGCGCTTTAAAAATAAAGGGCTGGGGCGCGCTCCGGGCGGTGAACGGCTGTTCATTTTCGGGGCCCAAACCGGTTGCTTTTTTGTTGACAAAAGAAACCTGGAGTTATATCCTCATCTGCTACATAATTATTCGCCGGTTCAGTGTATTGTGCTTTCGTTGCGCGAGATAAGCCAGTTGAAAGATAACAAAAGATAAGAGAGCCCGATACCGCACACAGGCTGGTTCTTTTGTTCATGATACGTGATCTGTATATAGAGATTTTTGGATAGGGTTGCAGTACTAACAGTAATTTAAAGGAGGAAATCATGGCAAAACATGAGACACCCTTGTTGGACCAGCTGGAAGGCGGCCGCTGGCCGAGCTTCGTAAGCGACCTGAAGCATCAGGCCGAGACCAAGCCGGAAGTATACGACATCCTAGGTCAGCTTGAACTGTCTTACAAGGACCGGATCACCCATTGGAAACACGGCGGCATCGTCGGAGTTTTCGGCTACGGCGGCGGCATTGTCGGTCGTTATTCTGATGTTCCTGAGCAATTTCCGGGTGTTGAGCATTTTCACACCATTCGTGTTGCCCAGCCGGCATCGAAATACTATTCCACCGAGAACCTGCGCAAGCTCATGGATCTCTGGGAGAAGCACGGTTCTGGCGTCACCAACATGCACGGTTCCACCGGCGACATCATTCTGCTTGGCTGCCGGACAGAGGCGCTCGAACCGTTTTTCTGGGACCTCACCCATGATATGGGTCAGGACCTCGGCGGTTCCGGTTCCAACCTGCGTACTCCGGAGTGTTGTCTTGGTCAGTCGCGCTGCGAGTGGGCCTGCTACGACACCCAGGAGACCTGCTATCACCTGACCTTGCACTATCAGGATGAGATCCATCGGCCGGCTTTCCCGTACAAGTTCAAGTTCAAATTCTCCGGTTGTGCCAACGATTGTGTCGCCGCGATTGCCCGTTCCGACATATCCGTCATCGGTACCTGGAGAGACGAGATCCGCATCGATCAGGCCGCGGTAAAAGAATACGTCGCCGGCAACTATCCGGCCAACGGCGGTTCGCACAGCGGTCGCGATTGGGGTCCGTTCGACATCCAGAAAGAGGTTATCGACCTCTGCCCGACCGAATGTATGTGGATGGAAGGCGACGAACTGAAAATCGACGACAAGGAATGTACCCGCTGCATGCACTGCATCAACGTCTTGCCTCGGGCCCTGCGTCCCGGCGCAGATCAGGGAGCCTCCATTCTGGTTGGCGCCAAAGCCCCGATCCTCGACGGTGCCCAGATGTCGACCCTGATCGTTCCTTTCATGAAAATTGAAAAGGAGAACGAATTCGAGGAACTGATCGAGTTCATCGAAACCGTCTGGGACTGGTGGATGGAAGTTGGTAAGAACCGTGAGCGTGTTGGTGAGACCATGCAGCGTTTTGGTCTGAATAACTTCATCAAGATTATGGGTCTTGAGCCGATTCCTCAGATGATCAGGATTCCGCGTGAGAATCCCTACGTGTTCTGGGCCGAGGAAGAGGTTGAAGGCGGTTTTGAACGTGACATCGACGAATTTCGCGCCCGTCACGCTGCCTAATCGGATTATTACTATTTATCATTAACTATATAAGGAGAAATATCATGGGATATAATCCGGACAAACCGATGGAAGGACGTATCACAGATCTTGGCCCGCCACATTACGCCCAGTTCTTCCCGCCGGTCATTAAGGAGAACAAAGGCAAGTGGCTGTGGCACGAAATCCTGCAGCCCGGCGTCCTGATGCACAAATCTGAAACCGGCGACGAAGTCTATACCGTGCGCGTTGGTACCGCTCGACTGATGACCTGTCAATTCGTTCGCGAGATCTGCGATATCGCCGACGCCCACTGCGACGGCCACCTGCGTTTCACCACCAGGAACAACATCGAGTTCATGGTTGACGCAAAAGACAAGGTTCAGCCCCTGCTTGACGATCTGGCCAGCCGCGGCAACAAGTTCCCCGTAGGCGGAACCGGTGCCGGCGTCACCAATATCGTTCACACCCAGGGCTGGATCCACTGCCACACCCCGGCCACCGATGCCTCAGGACCGGTCAAGGTCGTCATGGACGAGCTGTTCGAATACTTCACCTCCATGACCCTGCCGGCTCAGGTGCGTATCGCTCTGGCCTGCTGCCTGAACATGTGCGGTGCGGTACATGCGTCCGACATCGCCATACTCGGTATCCATCGAAAACCGCCGATGATCGATCACAAGCGCATCACCGGTGTCTGCGAATTGCCGCTGGCCATTGCCTCCTGTCCGCTGGGAGCAGTGAAGCCCGCCAAAGCGACGGTTGACGGTGAGGAAATCAAGTCTGTCTCAGTTACCGTCGAGCGCTGCATGTTCTGCGGTAACTGCTACACCATGTGTCCGGCCATGCCGATGGCAGACCCGGATGGTGACGGAATTGCAATTCTGGTCGGCGGCAAGGTATCCAATACTCGTTCGGCGCCAAAATTTTCCAAACTGGTTATTCCATTCCTGCCCAACAACACGCCGCTCTGGCCGGAGACCGTCGAGGCAGTGAAGAAGATTCTCGAAGCCTATGCAAAAGACGCGAATAAATACGAGCGTGTTGGCGAGTGGGCCGAAAGGATTGGTTGGGAGCGCTTCTTCGAGAAATGCGATATCCCATTTACAGAAAAGAGCATCGATGATTACCGCCTGGCGTATAATACCTGGCGCACAACCACTCAGTTCAAGTTCACCAGCCATATCAAATAGTTGACTTGACTGGTTTTCTGCTGATCGAGAGCCCGTCCCGCACTGCGGGGCGGGCTTTGATGCCCTTTTGGTCACATTAAAAAAGGAGAAAGAAAATGCCTCTGAGTGATGATGAACTAAAAGATGCTATTTGTGAGAAAGCCGCAAAATCGCCGAAACCGCAGCTCTACATAAAAGATTTTTACAAGTGCGATCCGGACGCCAAGCCACGCAAGATCAAGAACGTCGCCAACGAACTCGTTCGTGAAGGTCGGTTGATGTTCTGGTCGTCTGGTTCAACGACCATGTATGCGGATCCTAGTCGTATTCAGAACGAGGAAAAGAAAAAGTAGACCTACTCCTTCTGACCTCGATTGCAGCGCAAAGTTCAGCCGAACTTTGCGCTTTTTTTATGGACTACCAGGATATCTTTCTAGAAAGCACCGACTCGACCAACCGTGTGGCCAGAAAACTGGGAGAGCAGGGCGGCGAGCACGGCAGCGGGGTGCTTGCCGACACCCAGACCGGCGGACGGGGCAGGCTGGGCCGCGCCTGGTTTTCACCGCCGGGTAAGAACCTCTATTGTTCATATCTGGTAAGGCCTGATATCGGGCTGGCGGAGTACCCCAAACTGACCATGGTTGCGGGAGTCGCAGCCGCCCAGTGCCTGCAGGAAATCTGCACTATACCAGTCGGCCTGAAATGGCCCAATGATCTCTATATCAAATCTAGAAAATGCGGCGGCATCCTCTGTGAATCCTCACTTGCGCCCGGCGACAGCTTTGCTGTCATCGGCATTGGTATCAATTGCAATCTGAGCGATTCGGATTTCCCTGAAGAGCTCAAAGAGATTGCTACTTCCGTGCTCATTGAAAGCGGCATCGCCATCGATCCCAAAGAGCTCTTTGTCAGGCTGCGTGATACCCTGCTCGACACCGTGAGCGACTTTGAAAAGCAGGGATTTT
>JARRLH010000082.1:0-16575 GCA_037387205.1 Desulfofustis sp. | reverse complement strand
GTTGCACAAAACCAAATTGATTGTCAGGAAATCATCTCAAATCAACTAATTATTGTGCGTTGACAAAGCGTAACAAGTCGTTTAAAAAATGGTAAACGTTTACAAAGAGAAGGTGCACGTGGTGATAACCTGCGATTGCTCTCTTTTGGACAACGTTTCCATTCCACATTCCAATGCTAGACACCAGAAAGGAGGCTGAAAATGGCACGCAGAAAAAGTTTAAACACTTTTGAAATGAGCTACGATGAAGTTGCGGAGCATATGAAAACAAACGATACCATCATCATCCCGATGGGCTCCACCGAGAAGCATGGTTCGCATGTTATAAATGGCACTGATACCATAACTGCCATGGGTGTTGTCGAAGTTGCCGCACGGCTGTCGAACACCTTGCATACGCCGATCATCCCGGTCGGATATTCCCCCCATCACATGGGCAAGATAGGTGAGGGAGCCGGAACCTTGACCTTTTCAGGGGCCACCTATCGCCGCATTGTCTACGAACTGGGCATGTCGATGATTTATCACGGTTACAATAAGCTTGTGTATGTAACCCACCATGGCAGCAATTCAAAAGTTGTTGACGAAGTCCTCAGGAAACTCCGCTATGAAACAGATTGTTTCTGTTGTTGGTTCAAAACACCCACGGAGCGGACCATGGCCATAGGTGGTCAGATATGGACCGGACCGCCGGAGGATACGCCGGGCTGGCACGCCGGTGAACTTGAGACCAGCACGGTATGGGCCTATGATGAGACGCTCATGGATATGGATAAAGCGACATAAGATAGAACCCATGCCCCCCGGTTCATGGGAGACAAATTCTCGAAAAAAGATGGAACGGGACATGTCGAATTCATGGGTGCAGAAAATGCCTGGGTGCCGATGGAGCATCACGAGTACAGTGACACGGCCACCATTGGAGATCCCTTTGCCGGGGCCAAGGAAAAGGGTGAGAAGTATTTCCAGGTAGCAGGAGAAGCTTTGGCGCAATTCATAGAAGAAGTAAAGAAATTTGACATCAAAGTCAGCGCTGCCGGCAGAGAGCGGGCCAGCCTCGCTCGAGTCTGATAGAGGCTAATTCAGGCCTGGTACAGAAGAAATCTCTGGTACCAGGCCTGGTCACCGCAGGCAGGAGAACTCACCAATCTTGGCTATGCCCGAAAAAACTATTGCTCTTATCAGCACGCTGGACACCAAAATCGAGACAGTGCGCTACCTGACAAGGGTGATCAAAGAGTGGGGATGTGAGCCAATCCTTATTGATGTTGGCGCCTTAACCAGCAACGACGTAGAATCGGATTTCAGCAATAAAGAGGTAGTCCGCAAAGCGGGAAAGGATCTCAACGATTTGCTCAGCGCTGGCAAGCGGGATGAGATCATGGCCGCCATGGGGAATGGAGCCTCCTTGATTTTGGCTGATTTGCTGAAAGCCCAGAGACTTGATGGAGTGCTTGGCATCGGAGGGAACCAGGGAACGGCAATTTCAGCAATGGCCATGCGATCTCTGCCGTTTGGCCTGCCCAAATATCTGGTCTCTACCGTAGCATCGGGGAACATGCGCCCCTACGTGGGGCATAAAGATATCACCGTCGTTTTCTCAGTGACCGATCTGGTCGACAAACCAAACACTGTATCCGAGACCATCCTGGCCAATGCCGTCTGCGCGCTGGTTGGCATGATCAACTGCGGCCAAGCCATTGCCCAGAGCCCGGGCCGAAAAAGCGTTGCCCTCAGTGCTTTGGGCAATACAGAACCATCTGCCCAGAGGATATCCACCCTGCTCTCCAAGGCTGGATTTGAAGTTGTTACATTTCATGCCTCCGGCGCGGGCGGATCAGCAATGGAGGAGTTGATCGGCGAAGGAATTTTCTGCGGGCTCATCGACCTCACCCCCCATGAACTGGCCGAAGAAATCGTGGCCAAAGGCGCATATGTGCCGGTGGTTCCCGGCCGCATGAAAGCGGCGGCCAGGAGCGGCATGCCGCAGGTAATCTCTACCGGCGCCTTGGAATATCTTTGTTTTGGGCCCTGGGAATCAATACCGGCGTCAATGAGAAAAAGAAAAATCTATATGCATAACCCCTATAACGCCAATGTCAGGGTCTCGCAAAAGGAGATGGCGGCAATTGGCAAAGAGATGGCCAAGAGGCTTAATGGTTCAAACGGACCCGTTGCAGTTCTGGTGCCGCGACTGGGCTGGTCAACCTACGGCAGCGAGGGTGGGGCTCTTTATGATCCCAAAGGGTATGAGCTTCTGCTCCAGGAGTTAAGAGGTCATTTGCAGGATTTTATTTCTTATAAAGAGGTCGATCTGCATATCAATGACGAAGGATTTGCAGATCTTTGTGTTGCCGAATTTCTCAAAATGATTGATACTGAATGATACTGTGTGGTAGTCGAATCATTGAACCATGGACGCGATGGCTGCACTGGTGATCTCGCCGTATTTGTTCATGATCAATGATTTTGGGTAGCCCGAAGCAATTAACAGGTGGAGGAAGCATGGAGAATTTTTCGATCTACCGATATATGAAATTGGGTATTGTCCATTTCAAAGCCTTTCCGGAAATTGTTTTTGGAACGGGGCCGATCGTTGAAACCCTGAGGACAATTGTCGAGGATGACTTCTGGACTGCCGTCGAGGTTGGCTGGATCAAGGATATCAAGGTACGCAACGAGGTCCGCGAACTGCTGGCCACCTCTCATATGGAGGTGTGTTATGCGTGCCAGCCCCGGATGTTCTCTAATAAATTGAATATCAATCATTTTGATGCGGGGGAACGGGCAAAAGCGCTGGGCATGATGAAGAACGCCATTGACGAGGCTTATGATATCGGAGCCTCAGTGGCGCGGGTATTTTCAGGGAAACACCCTGGTGAGGAGAAAAAGGAAGAGGCCAAGAAAATCCTCATTGATTCACTGATGCAGATCTGTGAATTCACCAAGTCGCAGGGAGATATCCGTCTCTATATGAAAGTCTTCGATTACGATATCGACAAATGTTTTCTCATTGGCCATTTTCAGGACGCTGCCGAAGTCGCGGCAGAGGTGTGCAAGGAATTCGATAATTTCGGGGTCTTGGCAGATCTGTCGCACTTCCCGCTCTTAAGGGAAAAACCGGAAGATGCCATTCCTCTGGTAAAAGACTTCCCCATGCACTTTCATATCGGCAATTGTCTGTTCAAGGACAGGAGACATCCCACCTATGGCGACAGACAACCCCGATTCGGAATTCCCGGCGGAGAAATAGACACCCCGGAAGTCCGCGATTATTTCAGGCTGTTGCTCGATCTTGAGCTGCTGAATCCGGAAGACAGGCCGGTTGTAAGTGCTGAGGTACGGTTGTGCCCGCCATGCGCTGGATCATATTGGCAGGCTCAATGAGAAGTAAAAATTAATTCGTTAGGAGGAGGTAGAAGACATGATGAGAAGAACAACAATCTCTGCAGCGCTCGCGATCATTGCCGCACTCGGTATCTTGGGTTCCGCCTTCGCTGCGGATTACCCGGCCAAACCCGTTCAGATGCTGATTCCCTTTGGTGCGGGTGGATCAGCAGATTCGATGGGAAGAATGATTGCTAAGACCACCGAGAAACATCTTGGCCAGAATATCGTCGCTGTCAACAAACCGGGCGCCGGAGGCGGGATAATGTTAACTGCACTCCATGAGGCCAAACCTGACGGTTACACAATCGGGTGGGGATCAACGGGCATCTTGACCGCCACCAACATTGGCAATGTTCCATTTAAGCATGACGTATTCACTCATGTGGCACGAGTTGGCTTCAGCGGCATGCCGATTGCGGTGCGGGCTGATGCTCCCTGGAACAGCTTTGAGGAATTTGTCGCCTATGCCAAGGAAAATCCGAACAAAATCAAAATTGGTAATGCGGGGACTGGAAGCGCAACCCATTTAACGCCGATATTCATTGAGAAAGAACTGGGGCTGCAGTTCATCCATGTACCGCTTGGGGCAAAGCGCAGAGTACCGAGTCTTCTTGGTGGCGAGGTAGAGGCCATCTGCGTACCCCTGCCAGAGGTGGCGGGCCAGGTCCAGGCAGGAAAAGCCAAGGTGCTGGTTATCCCCAGTGCTGAACGTGACCCGGGCTTCCCCGATGTTCCGACAATGAAGGACCTTGGCTACGATGTCGTCATTGAGCTGTTTCGAGGCATCAGCGTACCCAAAGGAACACCTGCTGACGTTATTGCCAGGATTGAAGAGGCGTTTAAAAAAGGGGCGCAAGATCCTGAGTTCATTGAATTCGCCAAGAAGAACAGTTTCAATATAAGCTTCATGGGGATGGATGAATTCAATAACTATGTAGAGCCCATGGATACCAAAATAGCCATGGTGATGGAGGAGACTGGTCTTAAAAAGAACTAAACCGTCAATGAGCGTGAGCCGCTGATGTAGCGCGGCTCACGCCTCTGAATTATCTGGAATCTAGCGGGAATTGGCGAAATGCGTAGAGCAAACATTATCATCTCCCTGATCCTGCTCGGTTTTGCAAGTTTCTATGCCTACCTGATAGCCAACCTTCCGGCCCGAGATTTGCCCAATACCCTTGGAGCCGCGTTTGTTCCCTGGGTACTCGCCGGTATTTTGGCAGGCCTCAGTGTTATCCTCTTAATCCACTCAATTTTCGCAGTAAACGGGAACCAAAAAATTTCTCTGCCGGGGAGGGAACTGCTCGGCATCACCTTTTTGCTGATTTTGATCGCAAGCTACATCAAGCTGATGGATTTTTTTGGTTTTGTCCCGGTCTCCATCGTTTTCCTGGCCATTTTGACCTGGCTTGCCGGGTCAAGAAAGCCCGCCGAGATAGCGGCATTCTCGGTAACCACGGCGATTTTGGTGTATCTGCTCTTCCATAAGTTTTTTCAAGTGCAGCTGCCCACGGGAATCTTTTTTTAGTAGGTTTATGTTCAATGGATATTGCTCTGGCCGCCCTCTTTGATGTCCTTCAAATTGAAAACATTCTGGCCAGTATGGCAGGTGTCTTTTTCGGGCTTTTCATCGGAGCCACCCCCGGATTGACCATCAGCTTGGGGATGGTCCTTCTCCTGCCGCTCACCTTCGCCTTGAACCCAGTAACGGCATTCTGTTTATTGCTCGGGCTCTATTCTTCTGGGTTCACCGGAGGATCGATATCAGCAATACTTCTCAATATACCGGGAACCCCGTCAGCAGCAGCTACAGCGATTGACGGGCATGCAATGGCGAAAAACGGCAGGGCCGGAGAAGCAATCGGTACTGCGGTTACCGCCTCATTTTTCGGCGGGATGTTCAGTCTGGTCTGCCTGGTCCTGATTGCCCCCACAATTGCCAAATTTGCTCTGAGGTTTGGGGCGCCTGAATTATGTGCTTTGGTACTGCTGGGACTCACACTCATTTGCAGCTTCGGTCAGAAATCAATCATCAAGGGATTAATCTCCGGTGTTATAGGTCTCATTTTTATGACGGTTGGCCTTGATCCAATGGTTGGGACCCCCCGATTTACCTTTGGGCAGATCCAGTTGCAGGCCGGGATATCGTTCCTGCCGGCCCTGATTGGCCTTTTTGCCATTCCGCAGGTGGTGAATGGCATCATAGCCGGTGTCCGGGTAATCCCCACCTACCATGGAAAGGTCGCCGGCGTTCTCCCCAAGCTGAGCAATCTGGTCAAACTCGTAAAATCAATGCTCCTGGGTGCCTGTATTGGCACCGGAGTTGGAGCTGTACCCGGTGCTGGAGGACCCATAGCGGTATTTTTAAGCTATGACTACATCAGCCGCGTATCAAAAAACAAAGGGGAATTTGGTAAAGGTACGCCTGAAGGTGTTGCCGCACCTGAGTCTGCTAATAACGGGGTGGCAGGCGGGGCCATGATACCGATGCTCACCCTCGGTATCCCTGGCGACCCCATCACCGCAATACTGCTCGGCGCCCTGATGATTCAGGGCCTCACCCCCGGACCGCTGCTCTTTGAAAATAACGGCCAATTTGTTTACAGCGTCTTCTGGGCCTTTCTGGTAGCGAATGTTCTCACCCTTATTCTGACTTTTGCCACCATTAAATTGTGGGTGAGAATACATCAGGTACCCTCCAGAATATTATTGCCGATTATCACCATTCTCTGCATCGTTGGCTCATATTCGTTGAGAAATACTTTCTTTGATACCGGTGTAATGCTCTTTTTTGGAGTCATAGGCTACTTAATGAACAAATTTCGCTTCCCCGTTGTTCCTCTGCTCCTGGCCATAATTCTGGGGCCGGCACTGGAAGAGCACCTGCGCATGTCTTTGATAATTTCACAGGGAAGCTATGCGATATTCTTCACGCACCCAATTAGCCTGACCTTTCTGATTATTGCGCTGTTTTCGTTTTCACTGCCTTTGGTCGGACCTCTGATAAGAAAAAAATCTGCTGAGGAGGACCAGGAGATCATCAAAAAAACGGTGTAAGAGCCGATTTTTCCCTACGGGAATTTAGGAACGGCAGAACCCTGGAAGTGCCGAAAAAGATGAAAGCCTGGGTTCTCGATGACCCAGAACAATTGAGATTGACTGAAAAGCCGGTACCGCAGCCTGGCCCTGCAGAAATTTTAGTGCGCATTGATGCCGTCGCCATCTGCGGCACCGATCTGGAAATTCTTTCCTATGGATTACCGGCCATCATCGAAGGTGGAATGCCTTTCAATAAAAATTTCACGCCCGGACATGAATATATGGGGACGGTCGTGCAGCTTGGCCAGGGAGTAGATGACTTTAAGATCGGTGACCGGGTAACGGCTGAAATCCATGCCGGCTGCGGTCGCTGTGAAAGATGCAGAGAAGGCATGTACACGTCCTGTTCCAACTACGGTCTGAATTACGGAGATAAAGACAAAGGACACCGGGCTAATGGATTTACCACTGATGGGGCATTTGCGGAATATGCGGTAAACAATATCAACACCCTCATTCCAGTGCCCGACGACATGAGCGACGAAGAGGCTACCCTTGTGGTAACGGCGGGCACTGCCATGTATGGTCTCGACGTCATGGGCGGTTTGATCGCCGGCAAATCGATTGCCGTCACCGGCCCGGGGCCTATCGGGTTGATGGGGGTCGCCATGGCGAAATGTCTGGGAGCACAGCCGGTTATATTGACTGGAACACGGGACAGTCGCCTTGAGATGGGAACGCAGCTAGGGGCAGACCATGTAATCAACATCCGTCAGGAGAACCCCGTTGATAAGGTAATGAAACTGACCAATGGCAAAGGCGTTCATTACGTTCTCGAATGTTCGGGGGCATCGAATGCGCTCAACGAGGCCGCAAAAATGACCAACCGCGGCGGCAGGATTTGTTTGGCTGCTTTCCCGCACGAACCTGTTCCGGTGGATCTCGCCCATCTCGTTCGCAACAACATTTATGTCTATGGGATCAGGGGAGAAGGTAAAAGCGCAACCCATCGGGCCATGGCTTTTATGAAACAGAAACGTGTTGATGCCACGATCATACATACCCATACGTTTGATTTTGCAGAGACCCCAAAGGCAATCCACTATGCCAAGGAACGAGTTGAAGACGCTATAAAAGTAGTGGTCACGATGAACTAGGGCCACTTACCTGAGTTATGCTTACAGCATCTCGGGAGTCATACATACTCATATTGCTGGGTCCAGGGTTTCCGGTTTATACGTTCAAGCGCTGATCATGCACACGAAAATGAGATCGCGTGCCCGGGTGCCATTGCTCAATTAGACCTTAAGGACTTACGTTAAAACCCCGGGCCAGCCGTGGATGCCAGTTTGTCGGAAGAGAAACATCTTATAAATACCGCGCGGCTGTTGTACACGAGTGGTTTAAATAAGTCGTGCCAGGCGGTTCTTGCCGCCCGGAATGGCGAACGAGACGTAATTCTCGTTACCGCGGCAAAGTCAGATTTCAAATCTATTGACTATCAAGATCTCCACCTGGTCAGCCTGACCGGTGACACTGCCGAAGATGCATCTCCTGAAGAACTGCCCGGTAACCTGAATTATTATCTCAAGGTGTTTGAAGATCGCCTCGATGTAGCGGCACTCGCTCATCTATACCCGCCCTGTGCGACCATTTTCGCAGATAAAGCCCAGCTTTATGAACTCTCTCAAAACCCCGCTCATGCACCGGTGAGAGAGTTCATAAAGGTTGAATGCCGAGAATGTCCTTCCCGATTCACCGGCCTCTGTTCCTGTCGATCTGATATTAGGAAGAGTTACACCGGAGCTGATGCTTTGCTGATCAAAGGAGATGGGATTATTGTTCTGGCCGCTGACCTTGACTCCCTGTACCATAAAGTTGAGTCGCTGGAATGGTCCGCGCAAAAGCACTTATCGTCTGACTTTTTCAAACCGATCTGCTGATAATCACCCCACATTCAGGGATCTTAATCCTTCTGAGCCAGTCTCCGATCATCTATCTCAAGCGGGGCGGTTGCGCGCAGGGCCAACTCTCAAGGGGACGCCGTATTAGCCGGCTGAGGTTACTACTTTGCCCACACATGCATGCCAGTCATCAACGAGTTTCTTGCGCTCGGCCCCGGCCATAGCCGGCTCAAAAGACCGATCCACCTTCCAGACTTCTTTGATGGCATCCAGTGAGTCGAATATCCCCACCTTCAGCCCCGCCAGGAAGGCTGCCCCGAGGGCAGTGGTCTCGGTGAATACGGGCCGCTCCACGGTTATATTGTGGATATCGGCGAGACAAGCGCAGAACCACTGGTTGCCGACCATCCCGCCATCGACCCGCAGCCTGGTCGCCTGGACTCCGTCCCGACGCTTAGCCTCGAGCAGGTCGAGGGTCTGGTAGCAGATCGATTCCAGCGTCGCCCTGACCAGCTCGGCGGGTCCGGTATCTCTGGTTATGCCGAAAATGGCACCTCGTGCATCCGGATCCCAATGGGGCGCACCCAAGCCGGTGAATGCCGGAACAATATAGACGCCGTTGTTGGAATCAAGGGAGGATGCCAGGGCTTCAGTCGTCCCGGCACTGTCGATAATGCCGATTCCATCGCGCAGCCACTGAACGGCTGCACCGGCTACGAAAATAGAACCCTCCAGGGCATAGGTAGTTTTGCCATCGAGCCGATAACCCACGGTGGTAAGCAGCTTGTTCTTTGAAGAAAGAGCCCAGGTACCGGTATTCAATACCATGAAACAGCCGGTACCATAGGTGCTCTTGATCATTCCCGGCTCGAAACAGGCCTGGCCGATCAGGGCAGCCTGCTGATCCCCGGCTACCCCGGCAATCGGGATCTCAACGCCGATAACATTCTGATCCGAGGTACCAAAGTCGGCGGCGCTGTCAAGCACCTCGGGAAGCATGGAATCCGGTATTGCCAAAAGCTTAAGCAAATCATCGTCCCAGCGCTGCTGGTGGATATTGAAGAGCAGTGTCCGTGAGGCGTTGGTGGCATCGGTGGTATGTGATTTGCTCCCGGTAAGCCGCCAGATCAAAAAGCTGTCGATGGTGCCGAAGGCAAGCTGTCCCTGCTCAGCACGGGAGCGTACGTTCTCGACATTTTCAAGGATCCAGTTCAGCTTGGTGCCCGAGAAATAGGGATCCAGAAGCAACCCGGTCTTGTCGGCAAAAAGCTGCTCCCTGCCCTGCTTGCGCAAGGTTTCGCAATATGCAGCCGTACGCCGGTCCTGCCAGACGATAGCGTTGTACACCGGCTCACCGGTGGTTCTGTCCCAGACCACCGTGGTCTCACGCTGATTGGTGATGCCTATGGCAGCAATTTGCTTGTCATTTTCCCGGGCGAACTTCAACACATCCTGAACAACAGAAAGCGTCGTTGACCAGATCTCTTCGGGGTCATGTTCAACCCATCCGTCCTGGGGAAAATACTGGGTAAATTCCAGCTGGGAACTGAAAACCGAACGCCCGCTGCTGTCAAAGAGGATGGAGCGAGTCGAGGTGGTGCCCTGGTCGATACTGAGAATATGTCTGCTCATGGCGAACCCTTATTTTAATAACCCTTCTGTCTATCTAGAAAAGTATTCCTCATATTTAGCCTGCGCGTGGTCTCCGAACAAATGTTCGCATACCTCATGGATCCCTTTCAGGTTTCTGAGGTCCTCAAAGGGGACAAGATACTCGAGTTTCGAACGTCTCTTGAGGTAGTCCTCCAGGGTAACCACCATTTCGTTTTCCCTTATGTAATCTATCTCGCAACGACGAATGCCGGTACCCTCTATCAACGGCTCGGCCAGTTGAGGATCTCCTGCAATGGCTGCAAGCATCGGTATGGCGTGCTCCCCGTAGCGGCGCCATAACCTGTCGCTCAACATTTCACCGGTATCGCTGGCGATGCGGTGGTCCAGGCCGAGCTCATAGGCTTTCTTGTAATAAGCGCTCTTCACCTGATTGCCGGGCTCACCGTACCACTTGCCGTCCACCTTGCCCAAGTGCACGCCCAGTTTTTCGACTTCTTCACAGATTTCTTCACCGACATTGAGGCAATCGGTCAGCTTCCCGCCGAAGATGCTGATATGCTTTTTTTCCGCAATGGTTTCAACCACATGTTTGCGCGACATCTGCAGAAAATCGTCCTTTGATTTCTGCCCCTTTTTGAGCACCAGGGGACGCACTCCGCAGCGCTCCGAGATGATATCGTCGGGGCCGAGAGGCTTATTCAAGTCAAGGCGGGCATTGATATTGGACAAGACGAAATCCCGGTCCTCTTCGGTTACCTCGGTTTCGGGGTCTTCCACCGGGGTGTCGGTGGTGCCGATACAGGTGCGGTTGGCCATGGGGATGGCAAAAAACAAGCGCCCGTCATCGGCGAAAAACGCCAGCACCCGCTTCTGCCGGGCAAGGCGTGGAACAATAAGATGGATACCCTTGGAAAAGATATGTTGATACTCGGTTGCCACGCCAGCCAGGCCGTTGAGCCTGTCCACGAACGCTCCGGCGGCGTTAATTATCGTATGGGCGCGGATTTCGAACTGCTCACCGCTGATCTTGTCTCGGGCAACGGCGAGCCAGTTTTTGTGCGAATCGTATTCGCCCTTGACATACTCCACATAGTTCGCCGCAACACATCCCCTGGCCATCGCGCTGCGCACAAAATTGAAGACGAAACGGGCGTCGTTGTCCTGCAGATAGGCATCGGAGTATTCGACCCCGCCCCGGCTGTCACTCACATTGACGAGCGGCTCGGCGTTCTTTATCAGGGCAGTGGAAAACAGCGCTGGCGTCCGTGTCTGCCCCCGACCGAAAAGCCAGTAGATCCAGGTGCCGATAAACATGAGCCAGGCCGGAATACGGGATTTTTTCGACAGGGTGCTTAAAAAGCGGATTTCGGTGACTGTGGAGGGAAAGCTGCGCAGCAATTCATTTCTTGATTTACACAAATTGTTTACCAGGCCGAATTCATAGCTCTCCATGTATTTAATCCCGCCCCAGATCAGATTGGAGCTGTACTGGCTGGTAAAGCCGGCGAAATCACGCGAATCGATGAGCGCCACCCTGGCGCCTCGGGCAGCAAGTGCAGCCGCGCACACGGCGCCGTTCATGCCGCCGCCGATAATCAGGACATCGAAGGAATCGGTTTGTAATTTTTGAATATTTTGGTTTCTCAATTTCATATCAAATTATCCGGACGCGAGGGCCAGATCGTTCTCTTTAGTGGGAGAGTTTAGTTCTTTGCCGCCCCTTCATGAGCCGCCGGAACAGGTCGAGTACCCGGATTGCTTCTGCTGGTGCTAGACATATCTGAACACAAAGACGAACCAGATAATGGTGATGATCAGTCCTCCCCACAGAGGGGCCCCGTAGAAGGCCAGCCAGCCCATATTGATAAATCCGGTTCCCAGCCAGGATATAAACAGACGATCGCCGCGGGTGGTATCCAGCCCCAGCACTCCCCGCCGCGGATTGCCGCCCGGACTGAAGTGTTCCCATATGCCCATGGTCACTATGGACAAGACAACGACAATGAAAAATGCGGCTGTCGGCCACGTCCATGCCATCCAGGATAAACCCATAATCTATCCTCCTCGACTAAACTCGTCCGAGGGCAAAACCCTTGGCGATGTAATTGCGTACAAAATAGATGACGATCGCACCGGGCACAATGGTCAGCGAACCGGCAGCAGCCAGGAGGCCCAGTTCGTAACCGGAACTGCTCGCCGTGCGCGTCATGGTGGCAGCGATCGGTTTGGCTTCAACCGAAGTCAAGGTTTTGGCCAGCAGCAGTTCCACCCACGAGTACATGAAGCAGAAGAACATGGTCACCCCGATGCCGGCCGCAATGGTGGGTATGAAAATACGAATGAAAAACCGCCAGAACGAATACCCGTCCAGGAATGCCGTCTCATCCAGTTCCTTCGGCACGCCGGACATGAACCCCTCGAGAATCCAGACGGCCAGCGGGATATTGAACAGACAGTGGGCAAGGGCCACGGCTATATGTGTATCGAACAGGTTAATGGCCGAGTATAATTGGAAAAACGGCAGCGCAAATACCGCCGGGGGGGCCATACGGTTGGTGAGCAGCCAGAAGAACAGGTGCTTGTCACCCAGGAAACGATAGCGGGAAAAGGCATAGGCTGCCGGCAATGCCACGGTGACCGAGAGCAGGGTGTTGATCACCACGTAGATGATCGAATTGATGTAGCCGTTATACCAGGTCGGATCGGTGAAGATAACCTTGTAATTCGCCAGGGTAAATTCCTGGGGGAAAAAGGAGAAACCGCCGAGGATCTCGTTGGTCGTCTTGAAGGACATGGAGAGCAGTCCGTAGATCGGCAGCATCAAAAACAGGATATAGAGCGTGGGTACCAGCCACTTGTTTGAACGGATCATCTCACTGCTCCTCGTTACGCATCATAATGGTGTAGAACGCCCAGCAGATCAGTAAAACCATGAGAAAATAGATCAGCGACATGGCCGCCGCCGGGCCCAGATCAAACTGACCGAGGGCGATCTTGACCAGGTCGATGGACAGAAAGGTCGTGGTGTTGCCTGGTCCGCCGCCGGTGAGGACGAACGGTTCAGTATAGATCATAAAACTGTCCATAAAGCGCAGCAGAATGGCAATGGTCAGGACGCGTTTCATTTTCGGCAGCTGAATATAGCGAAAAATTGCCCAGCGGCTGGCACCGTCTATGTGCGCCGCCTGGTAATAATCATCGGAGATGGAGCTCAGCCCCGCATAACAGAGCAGGACGATGAGCGAAGTCCAGTGCCAGACATCCATGACCACCGTGGTCAGCCAGGCAGAAACCGGCTGATTGGTGAAATTGTAGTCGATTCCCATTGAGTTCAGGGTATAGCCGAGCAAACCGATTTCAGGCAGCGCGAAGATATTCCACATGGCGCCGACCACGTTCCAGGGAATCAGCAGGGGCAGGGCCATCAAAACCAGGCAGACGGAGACCCAGGGGCCTTTGCGCGGCATGGTCAGGGCAACGCCGATACCCAGCGGCACCTCGATGGCCAGGATCATGCCGGTGAACACAAGCTGGCGGATCAAAGAGGCATGAAAACGGGGTGAGCGCAGCACCTGCTCGAACCAGGTCGTGCCTTCCCAGAAAAAGACGTTGTCGCCAAAGGTTTCCTGAAAGGCGTAATTGACCACCGTCATCAGCGGGATGAACGCATTGAAGGCCACCAGGATCAGGACCGGCACCACCAGCCACCAGGCCCTGTTGTTTTGGGTTTTATTCATTGACCGCCTCCTCGACCACCCAGTCGTCGCAATACACTTTGGTGTGGCCCGGATCGAATTGAATCCTCGGATTCTCTGAGGGAATGAGCTGATCTTCCCTCATCACCATTTTGATAATCTCGGATTCGTGCGCCAGGGTAAGCACCTGGTAGCGCCCCAGATCCTCAACCTTTTCTATGGTTACCGGGATGCCGTCAGCGGCGAATTCGACGAATTCCGGCCGGATGCCGACTTCGAGCTTGCCGCTCAGCTCATCCTTGATACGGCTTTGCACGGGCAGCGGGTTGGTGCCGAACACCGGCTGGCCGTCATCGATGGTGCAGGGCAGGACGTTCATTCCCGGCGAGCCGATGAAATACCCCACAAAGGTATGCCGGGGACGGTTGAACAACTCGACCGGGGTGCCCACCTGGACCACGGTGCCTTCATACATGACCACCACCTTTTCAGCAAAGGTCAGGGCCTCAACCTGGTCATGGGTGACATAGATCATGGTCATCCCCACCTGCTGATGCAGTTCCTTCAGCTTGGATCGGAGCTGCCACTTCAGATGCGGGTCGATCACCGTCAGGGGCTCATCGAAGAGGATGGCGTTGACGTCGGAACGGACCAGGCCCCGACCGAGGGAGATTTTCTGCTTGCCGTCCGCCGTCAGACCGGAGGCCCGCTTCTTCAGGTTGGCCTTGAGATCGAGCATCTCAGCGATCTGCTCGACGCGGTCTCTCACCAGTTTCTCATCCATTCCCCGATTGCGCAGCGGAAAGGCCAGGTTGTCGTACACTGTCATGGTGTCGTACACCACCGGGAACTGAAATACCTGGGCTATCTGCCGTTCCGAGGTGGGAAGCTGGGTCACTTCTTTGCCGTCGAAGAGTATTTCGCCCTCTGAAGGCGTCAACAATCCGGAGATAATATTGAGCAGCGTGGTCTTGCCGCAGCCCGACGGTCCCAGCAGGGCATAGGCGCCGCCGTCTTCCCATACCAGGTTGATTTCGTTCAGCGCGTACACCGGCTGTTGTCCCTTGGGGGGCGGATACGCGTGCCGTACATCCCTGAATCTGATTCGTGCCATAGTGCACCCTGTCCGGTCTAAAGATCAATCAATTGTTCATCGGCGCCAAAGTACATGCAGTGAGCAGCATCAAAATAGATGCGAATTTTTTCACCGTATACGAAGGAATGTATCCCCTGGGTCTGACTGACCCAGACGTTGCCGTTTACGCTGATGCGGATAATCGATTCAGAACCGCTGATTTCAGCGATCTGCACCGTGCCGTTCACTTCGACTTCCTGCTTGTCGAGCACCAGGTGATGGGGGCGCAGGGCAATCTTGTACTGGCCGTCGGGAAGGGCCGCTAATTTTTCAGGAACCTTCCAGGACGCGACCTTGCCCAGGACAGCCTGCCCTCCCTGTTTACTGATGACAGCCGTATTGATCGGCGGGTCTGAGAACACCTCCGCGCTTTCCAGAGTGGCGGGCTGGCGATAGATCGAGGCGGTCTTGCCAAACTGAACCACCCGGCCTTCTTTTAGGGTGGCCGTATGACCGCCCAGCATCAGGGCTTCAAGCGGCTCGGTAGTGGCATACACCACGGTGGCACCGGTATCAGCGAACAGCTTCGGCAGTTCGTCACGGAGTTCTTCGCGCAGCTTGTAGTCGAGGTTGGCCAGGGGTTCATCGAGCAGGACAAGCTCCGCTCCCTTCACCAGAGCCCGCGCCAGGGCTGTGCGCTGCTGCTGCCCGCCGGAGAGTTCCCTGGGAAGTCGGTTGAGCATCGGGGTCAGCTTGAGAAGTTCGGCAAAGCGGTGGACTCGTTCATCGATTTCCTGCTTGCCCAGCCCTGACACTTTAAGGGGCGAGGCGATATTTTCGTAGACGCTGAAACTGGGATAGTTGATAAAGGACTGATACACCATCGCCACACTGCGCTTCTGCACGGCAAATCCGGTGACGTTGGTGCCATTGGTCCAGATTTCCCCGGTGGTGGGTTTCTCAAGCCCGGCCATCAGCCGCATCAGGGTCGTTTTGCCGCTCAGCGTGGTGCCGAGCAGTATGTTGAAGCCCCCCGGTTTCAGAGTGAGTGACGTTTCATAGATATGCGGTTCTGCGCCTACCCGGAACGTTACGTTTCTCAGTTCAATAGACATGTGTTGTCCCAGCCCTTATCTAAGCCCCAGATTTTGCTATTCTTACATCAACGTTATGCTGCCGGCATAACTCGAAAAAATCGGTTGAAATTCCGTTATCGGTGACCAGTATGTCAATGTCGCTGAGCGTGCCCACCTTGACCGGGGCCGAGCGTTCCAGTTTCATCGAATCGGTTACCAGAATGACCGAACGAGCCTGTCGGATGATGGCCTGGGTCACCCGCACCTCACGCAGGTCATAATCCAGTATTTCTCCTGATTCATCCAACGCAGAGCAGCCGATAACCGCATAATCGGGTTTGAACCGGTTGATAAATTCCTCGGTGGCCGGACCAACGATGCCGCCGTCTGATTGACGTATCATGCCACCTGCAATCATTACCTCTATATTGCGCAGAGGCCAGAGGATGCTGGCCACGTTTATATTGTTGGTGATCACCAGAATGGAACTGTGCCCGGTCAAAAACTCTGCTACCCGCTCGGTGGTGGTGCCCAGGTTTATATAGAGCGAAGAGTTATTCGAGATGATTCCGGCGGTGATTCTGGCGATTTCGGTTTTCTCATCGGCCATCAGGGTCTTTCTGGCACCGTAGCCGAGGTTCTCGACGGTGTTTTTGATGACCGCGCCGCCCCGGACCCGCTGCACGAGCTCTAGGTCGTACAATTGATTCAGATCGCGGCGGATAGTCTGGGGAGTGACCTGCAAATGTTCTGCCAGCTGATCCACATGCACGGATCCCTGC
>JARRLH010000081.1:0-12661 GCA_037387205.1 Desulfofustis sp. | reverse complement strand
TTCTGGGTGAAGTTGAATCGCTGAAGAACAGGCGCAACACTGTCTCCAGGGAAATAGCCGTGTTCAAAAAGAATAAAGACGAAGCGGGCGCAGCGCCGCTTATCGAGGAGATGAAGCAGGTCGGCTTCAGGATCAAAGAACTGGACGAGGAATTGGCTGGTGTCCACCACGAACTCGACGACATCGTCATGTCCGTGCCTAACCTCTGCGATGACTCTGTGCCCGAGGGAAACGACGACGAGGACAACGTCGAGATAAAGCGCTGGGGAGAGAAACCAGACTTTTCCTTCACCCCCAAACCCCACTGGGAAATCGGCGTTGCGGAGGGTTTTCTTGATTTTGAACGGGCGGCCAAGATTTCCGGGGCCAGGTTTGCCCTGTTGTCCGGCTTCGGGGCCAGGCTCGAGCGGGCCCTGATAAATTTCATGCTGGACGTGCAGACCACTCAGCACGGCTACCGGGAAATCCTGCCGCCTTTTCTGGTCAACACCCCGACCATGACGGCCACCGGGCAGCTTCCCAAATTCGAGGAAGATCTGTTCAAGATCAAAGACTGGGATCTTTACCTCATACCCACCGCCGAGGTGCCTCTTACCAATATTCACCGGGAAGAAACCATCGACCAGCAGGAACTGCCGCTCAAGTACACGGCCTTCACCCCCTGTTTCCGTTCCGAGGCCGGTTCCTACGGCCGGGACACCCGCGGACTCATCCGTCAGCACCAGTTCAACAAGGTGGAGCTGGTGAAATTCACCACCCCCGAGACCTCCTTTGACGAGCTCGAGTCCCTGCTGGCAGACGCCGAAAAGATACTGCAGCTGCTCGGCCTTCACTACCGGGTGGTGACACTCTGTTCCGGCGACCTGGGCTTTTCCGCCACCAAGACCTACGATATCGAGGTCTGGCTGCCGGGCCAGCAGGCCTACCGGGAAATATCTTCCTGTTCCAACTTCCTGGACTTTCAGGCCCGGCGCGGAGCGATCAGATACCGGCCGACCGGGGAAAAGAAGAGCCGGCTGGTCCATACCCTCAACGGCTCCGGTCTGGCAGTCGGCCGGACGCTGCTGGCCATAGTGGAAAACTATCAGAAAGAGGACGGCTCGATCGGGGTGCCGGAGGTGCTCTCACCCTATCTGGAAAGCCGTATCTGACGAGTACGCCTGTGAGGTCTAACCAGTGCGGAGGATTTCATGAATAGAACGACGCGACCGCTGCCCGGGGTTTTCTTCTTGGCGCTTCTGACCGCAGGGCTGCTACTGGCCTTCACCGCACTACCACATGCAGTCCACGCAGCCGAATCAGAACAATCTCAAGCCGACATCGACAAGATGCTGGCCGGGCTCAGCGACGAACAGGTGCGCGGGCTCCTCATTGAAGAGCTCAAGAAAGATATCGACGATGAAGAGGGTGACCCCAAGACAATGAAGGGGCCGGCGTTCTTTCTGTCCAGGCTGCTCTCCATCATGACCAGAGGCCATGATGAAAATACTAATGAAGTCAGAGCACTGTTCGACTCCTTTCCCACCATGGGGCCCGATTTATACAGGGTTTTCATTAAACTCTGACCGTTCGGCACATCGCGGGGCGCGATGTTCAACAGTTTCTGGATTATCTGTTTTATCGGTGCCGGCTTCTTGATTGAAACCCTTTTCGGAAGGATTTTCCTGGCCCAATACTTTATCAATATACCGACGCCGGATATGACGGGAGGCGACAATTGGGAGAAATTCACCGGCTCCATCGCCCAGGTCCTGCCCGATTTCATTGGCCTGATTTTCTTTTTCTTTGGCGCCTATTTCGCCTTTACCCTGGTTTTCTGGGTTGACTCGCCATGGGTCCAGCTGGTCTTCATGGCAGTCCTGATTGCCGTTACCTGCATCCGCTTGATTCAGATTCTCTCCAAACTCATCTTTTCTCCCTCCAACGAACAGTTCCGAATCGCTCCCCTGCATGACCGGACCGCCGTTCTAGGGCACCGGCTTCTGGTCTGGACCAATGGCTATATCATTGCCGCCTTGATGTTCGCCGTCGTCGCCAGACGCCTCGGGGCGGAATTGGAAACGGTTCGTTTGCTGCAGTTACTCGTCGCCACCCTGCTCATCCTCGCCACCGGAGCAGGAGTGCTGAAATATCGAAAACCGGTGCAGGACAATATCATTGCGGCCGGTACCGTGGATGACCAGATCCCGTCTTGGGGAAAAAAACAGTTCGCCAAAGTCTGGCATATCCTGGCCCTCCTCTACCTGGCGATTCTCTGGCTGATGCTTCTCAACGCTCTGGCTGACCCGGAGGTTAAAGAGAGCGGCGCCTTTATCCTGAGCTTCTTCGTGGTGCCCATCTGGATGGTGGCCGACCAGCTCGTCCAGTGGGTCGTGAGATACGCCATGAGCACCCTGCGCATCCACCAGGACGACCATGACGACCAGGGCGAACCAGGCGAGGAGGTACTGATTCAGCGGCAGAAGGGCAAGGCACTCTATCTGAAGGTCAAAGGTCTGGCCCGCGTGGTCCTTATCGGCGCCTTTGTCGTCTGGGTGGCCAATCTCTGGCATATCAGAATTCCGTTCTTCTCCGAACTGGCGTCTTTCATGCTCGACTCCATCGTGATTGTGACCGTGGCCCTGGTATTCTGGCAGTTCATCAATTCCTGGATTGAAAGAAAGATTCAAGAATCTATTCCGGAGGTGCAAGAAGACGAAGAAAGCGAAGACGAATGGGGGGGCGCGGCCACGCGCGGCAGAGCCTACACCCTGCTGCCGATGCTCAGAAAGTTCGTCGGTTCAATACTGCTGGTCATGGTTACCATGACCCTGCTCTCCTCCCTGGGGGTCAATATCGGCCCCCTGCTGGCCGGTGCCGGTGTGATCGGCCTGGCCATCGGCTTCGGAGCCCAGAAACTGGTGGCGGACATATTCTCCGGATTCTTCTACCTGCTCGACGACGCCTTCAGGGTCGGGGAGTATCTGAACGCCGGCTCCGTGTCAGGCACGGTTGAGACCATCACCCTGCGCAACGTCATGCTCAGGCATCATCGGGGCATGCTGCAGATCATCCCGCACAGCGAACTTGGAGCGATCACCAACTTCATGCGGGGCGGCATCGTGGTCAAATTCAACCTCGATTTCCCCTACGATGCGCCGATCGACAAAATCCGCAAGGTAATCAAGAAGGTCGGTCAGAAAATGCTGGAGAATGAAGAGTACGGCAAGGACTTCATTCGTCCGGTCAAATCCCAGGGAGTTCGGGAGATCGCCAATTCGGTGATGACCATCAGGATCAAGTTCACCGCCCAGCCGGGCACCCATTTCGTCATCCGCCGGGAAGCCTACCGCCTCATCACCGAAGCCCTCAACGAGCAGGGCATCCACTACGCCCACCGCAAGGTTATTGTCGATGTTGCCGATTTAGGTGAGGGTGAAGCTGAGAAGAAAGATCCGGAAGTGAAGAAGCAGGCAGCCGGGGCGGCGGCCTTGCGGACCATTGAGGAAGAGGAGCAGGCAGCGGCTCCGGGCAGCGCAGGCTCGGGCGACGATCCGATGGGCTGAGCCAGAGGATAACGATCGAGCTTGCGTCCAGGCGGAAATGACCGATGGGCGCCAGCTCAGAGCTTCATTCTCAATTCGATCTCCTGCACTTCCTCGCTGAGCTTCAGGCTTTCGACGTAGCCTGCCACCACTCCGGCCAGAGAATCCTGGATAAATCTTTTCAGGACAATCTTCCTGCCGTTGACCAGCAGGGCCGTTTTATCCGGCCTTCTCTTGTCGTTGTCAATACATCGCTTGTGGATGAATTCGGCGATCTCGGCCGCTTCATTCAGCCTGAAGACATAGTCGAAGCTGATGTCCTACTCAGTCGCCACGGCGACCACGCCGGAGACCTCACGGCGCAGCTGCTGCTCAGTATCGGTGACGACTTCGATTTTGGCAACCTGACGGGCCTCCCTGAACCCCTCCCCGATGACGATATCGGCATCACCAAAGTAGCGGTGGGCCAGGGTGGTGAGGGACAGGTCCTTAGGTGCGGCCAGCAGCGCCATCTGGTCGGGTGCCATCAGCATTACTTCGGCGGCGCCGGTACCAGGCATGTCGAAGCTGATGCCGCTCTTCTCGCTGGACTTGATCACTGCGACCCGCAGCCCCTTTCTTTGCAGATGCGCCACCACGCCGGCGGCAAGCGTGGTTGTGCCGCTGTCATGCCAGCCTATGAATGAAATTATCGCCGTCATCTTCGTATTCCTTCAGCCACAAGGCTTTGTCGGTTCATTCTCTACCCCCGCCGGCGGCGCGACAGGCTGAAGTCAGCCTGGCTGCCGGCTTTCTGTCCGGTTGACAGAATTGAGTGGAAGAAATATCTAAACCTGATAGATTGTGCGTGCGCCGGATCAGGGATGGTGCGGATATCATCCCTGTGAATCCGCGGTTCCCCCATACCCATCTACTACCATGGCAGACGCGACGTCCCTCGTTTACAACACTACCATAGTCACCCCAAAAGGAAAGACCGGCGCGCGGGAAAGTGTGGCCCAGGAGACCCCCTACACCATCATGCTCAATGAAGTGGAAATAGGCGCCTCGATGGTATTGCCGATGGGGCTGGAAGAGTTCGGCGTCGGCTTCCTGTTCGGTCAGGGCTACATCGAGCACCCCGAGGAAGTCAAGGAAGTTCTGGTCTGTCCCGAGGGAAGAATATCGGTCTACGCCGATGTGGATAACACCGAGCCCAAGGATGTGATCATTACCTCCGGCTGCGGCGGAACAGGTAAGATTCCCCGGGAGATGCTCGAGGGGGTGATTGCCGAACCGCTGGCCTACACACTTCCTTTTAAGGAACTCAAACCCTTCATCACCCAGGTCTACCAGGTCTCTCCGCTTGGTCCCCTCACGCATTGCGTGCATGGCTGTGGATTCTGGTCCGAGGGGGAACTGAAACTCTATTATGAAGATGTTGGTCGACACAACGCCGTCGACAAAGTGATGGGCGCTATCCTCCTGGGCAAGGCCGATCCGGGCGGCGCCATCTACACCACCGGCCGCCTGACTTCGGATATGGTGCTCAAATGCGCCCGGATGAGAATCCCCGTCGTTCTGTCCAGAACCGCCCCGTCCTCACTGGGGGTGGCCATTGCCGCCCGCGCCGGTCTGACCCTGGGGGGCTATGGCCGCCAGGACCGCCTTAACGTGTTTACTCACCCCGAGCGTGTCCTGGTCGACTGACAGAGGCCGCTTCTATCTCCCTTTGGCCGCCATTCCCAGCTCGATCAACCTCTCCAGGAGTTGCGGATAGGCAAGGCCGTGAGCTGCCGCCGACTGGGGCAGCAGACTGGTCTGGGTCATTCCCGGGATGGTATTTGTTTCAAGTATGTAGATGGTATTGTCCCGATCGATGATCATGTCGCTTCGGGAATAGCCGTGCAGCTGGAGTATTTTATGGGCCTTGACCCCGTACTGCTGAGCAGTCCTGGTAAGTTCATCATCGATCTCGGCCGGACAGATTTCTTTTGAAGCGCCCGGCAGATACTTGGCGTTGTAGTCGAAAAACTCATACTCATCTCCAGGCACTATCTCGATCACCGGCATCGCTTCCGGATCCTCATTGCCCAGCACTGAGACGGTGATCTCCCTGCCCTCTATATATTTCTCGACCATCACCCGGGTGTCGTTTTCAAGGGCCAGGGCAACCCCATTCTTGACCTCTTCGGCACTGCGGGCAATGGTCAGGCCGAGACTTGAACCGTCGCGGACCGGTTTGATTACCAGCGGCAGGCCCATCTCTCTGGCCATCTGTTCGCAGTGGGCCTCGTCCGCACTGGTCACCACCTGCCAGTCGGCCACCGGGATGCCCTCCATGCGGTAGAGCACTTTGGCCAGGTTTTTGTCCATGGCCACGGCGCTGCCCAGGATCCCCGACCCCTGGTAGGGAATATCCAGCAGATCGAGCATTCCCTGAACCGACCCGTCTTCCCCGAACAGGCCGTGCAGGAGAATGAAAGCGAAGTCTATTTCTCTGCTGTCCCGGGCCAGATCGGCAAGATCATAGGCCGGGTCGTAGCGCCTGATGATGAATTTATCAGGATCCAGCGCCTGCTCAAAAACCGCCGCGCCGCTCAGGGACACCTCCCGCTCCCCGGATTTGCCGCCGGCCAGCAGGGCTATGCGCATTTTCTTGTCGCTTGTCATGGGAGCACCTTTTCAAGAGATTTGAGGATGATTACCGTGGCCTTCAGCCTTTCCTCTGGCGACCCGAATGGTTCTCGGGTATGGTCCTGAGGTTGAATGAATCGTGACTCTGACTCACCCTAAATCGAAAAAAAGATGACTGCAATACCTTCTCGCCTTATTACCGGAATTAGCGAAATCGTAGGCCCCGACAACCTCACCCGGAGAGTCGAAGACCTGCACTGCTACAGCTACGACGGCACGGCCCGGCCGCACCTTCCCGACCTGGTTGTCTTCCCCCGCACCGCCGGGCAGATAAGCGAGATCATGAAGCTGGCCTCCACCCATCGTGTTCCGGTGGTGCCCAGAGGTGCGGGAACAGGTATGACCGGCGGCATCGTCCCGGTGGCGGGGGGCATCGTCATGCCCATGACCAAACTGGATGCGATCGTTGAAATCGACACGGACAACCAGGTTGGTATTGTCGAACCGGGTGTTATTACCGCGGAATTCCAAAATGCCGTGAGAAAGAAGGGATTATTTTATCCGGTCGATCCGGCCAGTTTGAAGTATTGCTCCATCGGCGGCAACGCGGCCGAGTGCGCCGGCGGTCCTTCGGCGGTGAAATACGGGGTTACCAAGGACTACATCATGGGCCTGGAAGTGGTGCTGGCCAACGGCGACATCATCACCACCGGAGCACGCACCGAAAAAAGCGTCACCGGCTACGATCTCACCCGCCTGTTCGTCGGCTCGGAGGGGACACTGGGCATTATCACCAAGCTGATCGTTCGTCTGCTGCCCATACCTCCCTATAAAGAGACCTTTCTGCTCACCTCGACCTCACTGCGGCGCACCACCGAAATGGTGTCGGAAATACTCAACAACAACATAAAGCCGTGCACGCTCGAATACATGGATAAAACCGCGATCGGCGCGGTCAGCACCTTTCTTGACAATCCGCCGCCGGACAGCACTCAGGCGCTGCTGATCGTTGAAATCGACGGAGAAAAAAGCGCGGTCGAGGAGCAGGCGGCACTATTCAGCTCGCTGATCGGCGAGCGAGCCGAGTTTAGTCTGAGGCAGGCGACCACCGAGGAAGAAGTGGAGCAGATCTGGCAGGCTCGCCGGGCCATTTCCCCTTCGGTGCACAAACTGCGTCCCAACAAAATAGGAGAGGACGTGGCAGTGCCGCGCTCGCGCATCCCGGAACTGGTTGAATTCATCGAGCATCTATCAAGGGAACTGGGCCTCATCATACTCACCTTCGGCCACGCCGGTGACGGCAACATCCATGTAAATATCATGCTCGACCGCTCCATACCAGAAGAGGCGGCGCGGGCCGAACAGGCCAAGGAGCAGCTGTTCAGCCAGACCATTGCCCTGTGCGGCACCCTTTCCGGGGAGCACGGCATCGGTCTGAGCAAAAAGGCCTTTATGCGCTATGAATTGAATGAAGCGACCCTTGAGTTGATGAAGCGGATTAAAACCCTGTTCGACCCGAACAATATCCTCAACCCCGGGAAAATCTTCCCCACCTGAGCCCCCTTCCTGCTCTGCCCGGATCAAAAATGATTTGACAACAAAACTCTATCGTTTTATATAGAGAGTTTGTCTTTAGAAAAACCGGCTTGGCCGATCTCATATCGTTGAAACATTAAAACGGAGACTCACATGATAGAAGTTGAAGTTCGAGGCGACCTCGAGTTTGCCATCAGGCAGTTGAAGAAAAAGCTTCAGATTGACGGGATCAAAAGAGAGCTTAAGCGTCGTGAATACTACGAAAAGCCCAGCGTCAAAAAACGCCGCAAGCAGGCTGAAGCCCGGCGGAAGCTCAGAAAGTTCAACCGCATGAGAAGATCTGCCTGATCCGTTTTGAGACCTTGATCCTGTCTGTATCGCCCGCAGGCAGGATACCAACCTCTTACACCTGCCAGACCAATAAAGCCCTCCACTATCCCCGAACAGTTCAGCGCCCTGCTGGAACTCTTCCTCATCCACCTGCTTTCCGAACGAAGATTAGCAGACAATACCGCGGCCGCCTACGAGAGTGATATCCGCTTTTTTCTGCAGTTTGTTGCAGACCAGAAACTCACCGATTTATCGGCCATCGACCTGGAGACCATTCACGGATTTTTGATCGTCTGCAGGTCCAAGTCCATTTCCCACCGCTCCAATGCCCGCAGGGTTTCGGCGCTGAACGCCTTTTTTTCTTTTCTGAACCGGCAGGACCATATCGACCGCAATCCGTTCGCCATGGTCGACCTGCCGAAGAGCGGCCGTCTCCTGCCCAAAGCACTGAGCAGCGAAGAAGTAACCAGGCTGCTGGAGCAGCCTGCGGTTCCGACGCCACTGCTGGTGCGAAACCGTACCATGCTTGTGCTGCTCTACTCCACCGGCCTTCGGGTCAGCGAACTTGTCAGCCTGCCGCTGGCCGGATGCAATATGGACGGCGGCTTTCTCAAGGTGCTCGGCAAGGGCAACAAGGAACGGCTGATACCGTTCGGCAGGGCCGCCGCGGAAGCGGTTGACGGCTACCTGGAGAGCAGCCGCCCGCAGTTGCTTAAAGGCAGGAAATCCTCCTACCTCTTTATCACCAATCGGGCAAAACCGATGACCAGGGCCCGCTTCTGGCAGATAGTAAGAGAAAATGCCGGGGCGGCGGGAATCAACAAGCCCATCTCCCCCCACATGCTGCGCCACAGTTTTGCCACCCACCTGCTGGCCAACGGCGCCGACCTGCGAGCGGTGCAGATGATGCTCGGACACGCCGACATATCGACCACCCAGATCTATACCCACATCGACCAGGAGCGCCTCAAATCGATCCACCGCTCTTTTCACCCGCGCGGCTGAGAGCCATTGCAATATAGTGGTGCAGCCGCTATAGTTATCTATAATTACAACAAAATTATACGCTTTTCAGGCCTCAAGAGGGATCAGAAGAGCAGACCGAACCCGGCTTTTCAGCACCGGGTGGCAGAGCAGGGCGTTCTCATAAAAGAGTGGTCGAATGCGCATCATAACCACCCACATCAATGCCGATTTCGACGGCATGGCCTCCATGATCGCCGCCCAGAAGCTCTATCCCGACGGCCTGCTGGTCTTTCCCGGTTCCCAGGAAAAAACCCTGAGAGAATTCATTTCCCACACCCTGCTCTACCAGTATGATTTCATCAAGGCCAAGCAGGTCGTGCTGGCCAACGTGACCTCGATGGTCGTGGTCGACACCAGATCCTCATCCAGACTTGGGCCGCTGGCCGAATGCCTGAACAATCCCGGCCTGTCAATCCACCTCTACGATCATCACCCGAAAAGCGGTGCTGACCTGGTGGGTGACCTCGAGGTGGTCCGCGACGTCGGCTCGACCATGACCCTCTTTGCCGAGATTCTGCAGGAACAAGAGATAGATATTAGCGAAGAGGAAGCCACCATTTTCAGTCTCGGCATCTATGAGGATACCGGCTCACTCACCCACATGACCACCACCCCTGACGATATGCGGGCCGCCGCCTGGCTGCTGGAAAAAGGGGCCAAACTCGACGTTATCTCGCAATTCATCAGCCATGACCTCACCTCCCAGCAGGTCGGCCACCTAAACGACCTGGTCAAAAACGCCAGCCGCATCACCATCCAGGACATCCCGGTGGTCATCGCCACCCTTTCGCTGCCCTATTACGTCGACGATTTTTCGTTGATCGTCAAACGTTTTTTGACCATGGAAAACCTGGATGTGCTGTTCACCATTGCAACCATGGGGGGACGGACTTATTTGATTGCCAGAAGCAGGATCCCCGACGTCAACGTTGGTGCCATCGCCCGGGACTTCGGCGGCGGCGGGCACTCGACAGCGGCCTCGGCAACGATGACGGAAATGAGCACCATCGAGGCGCATGAGCAGCTGATCAATGATGACCTCGCCGGCCATTACAGCCCCGGAAAACGCCACCCTACATCATGCCAAGTCCCTAATGAGCCGCGACAATATCAACGCCATGGTGGTGGTTCCCCGAGTTGAGCCGAAGTCCGGCAGCAGCGACCCTTTCATCCTCGGCATCATCTCCAGGCAGATGGTCGAACGGGCCATCAGCCACGATCTCGGCGACCAGCCGGTGCAGGACTACATGGCCACCGACGTGGAAGTGCTGTCCCTCAATGCCACCCTGGCCGACATCCAGGAGATCATCATCGAGCACCGGCAGCGGCTGATCCCCATCGTCCACGAGCGGGAGCTCAAAGGCATCATCACCCGAACCGATCTTCTTAACCGACTGGTAAACGACCCGGCCAACCTGCCGAAAAATCTGCTGCACGAAGCCGAGTACCCGTCCCTGGAACGCAGCCGCAACCTCACCCACCTGCTGACCAGCACTCTCTCCAGGGAGGTCATCGTGCTGCTCCAGAAAGTCGGTGAGGTGGCCGATCACCTGGGCTACAACGCATTCGTGGTGGGCGGTTTCGTCAGGGATCTGCTGCTCAAGAAAACTAATATGGACCTCGACATCGTGGTCGAGGGCAACGGCATTACTTTTGCCCGCGATCTGGCCACGGAGCTGCGCGGACGGGTCAGGGTCCATGAACGTTTCGGCACCGCCACGCTGGTCCTGGAAAGCGGACTCAAGCTCGATGTCGCCACCGCCCGTCTGGAGTATTACGAATACCCGGCGGCTCTGCCCACGGTGGAGCTGTCGTCGATCAAGCTCGATCTCTACCGCCGCGATTTCACCATCAACGCCATGGCTATCCAGCTCAACCCCAGCCAGTTCGGCAAGCTCATCGATTTCTTCAACAGCCAGAACGATCTGAAGCAAAGGGCCATCAAGGTGCTGCACAATTTGAGCTTCGTGGACGACCCGACCCGTATCTTCAGGGCCGTCCGTTTCGAGACCAGGATGGACTTCAACATCGTCAAGCACACCGATCGGCTGATCAGAAACGCGGTAAAGATGAATTTGTTCGGCAAAGCCGACGATCCCCGCTTCTTTACCGAGCTGAAAATCCTGCTGGGCGAAGAAAATGCCATCCCGGCACTCAACCGGCTCTCGGAGTTCGGCCTGTTTCCCTACCTGTGGCCCGATCTCAAACCGCACCTCAATATCGACAAGCGTTTCAACCAGTGCCTGATTCAGGCCCAGAAGGCGATCACCTGGTTCAAACTGCTCTATCTCGAAGACGAGTTCGAGACCTGGATCGTTTATCTGCTCACCATTATGGGCCGCTCGCCGGTGACCGTGATGAACAATTTCTGCAACAGGTTTCAGCTCGCACCGCGGACAAAGAATTTCATTATCAATGAAAAGACCCTGGCCGACAAGACCTCCCGCTTCCTGAACCGCAGGACCGAGCTGAAAGCAAGCGAGATCTATATGGCGCTCAAGGACCTGAGCATAGAAGCACTGCTTTTTCTGATGGCGATGGCCAGAAAAGAGGAAGTGGAAAAATGCGTGTCGCTCTATGTCACCACCATGCGCACCCAGCAGCCGCTGCTCAACGGCGACGATTTGAAAGCACTCGGTTACCGGCCGGGACCAGTGTTCAAGACAATTCTGGAAACCCTCCTGCTGGCCCGCCTGGACGAGGAAGTCGACTCCAGACAGGAAGAAATAGAACTGGTCAACCGCGAGTTCGCGCCCTACCGCAAAAATTGATTTCCCTCCCTGAGCCTTCCTCCACGCCTACAGGTATAATTGAAATTCATTTACTTACCGGCCCGGATGATTACACATAGAGGGAGAAAGGCTGGAATCAGCGCACCTGAAAATTAAAAACTGAAATAAACGCTTAATGAATACTGTAAGTCAATTGATAATAATGGCGCCGCCCCTGCTGCTGGCCCTGACCCTGCATGAATACGCCCACGGCTATGTGGCTTACCGGCTCGGTGATCCGACGGCCCGCGATGCGGGCAGGCTGACCCTCAACCCGTTGAGTCATCTCGATCCCATCGGCACCATCGCTTTTTTCTTCATCAAGTTCGGCTGGGCCAAGCCGGTGCCGGTAAATCCCTATTATTTCAAGAACCCGAGACAAGACATGCTCTGGGTGGCCCTCGCCGGCCCGGTTACCAACCTGCTGCTGGCCGTGGCCAGTGCGCTGCTGCTCAAGGCGATGATCGGCACGGCTTCGGTGCTTCCTTACACGCCAATGCTTGAAGCGATCCTGGTGCCGCTCTACAACATGCTGGTCGCCTCGGTGTGGATCAACCTGGTGCTCTGCATCTTCAATTTTCTGCCGATCCCGCCACTGGACGGCGGCCGGATTCTCACCGGTCTGCTGCCCGAGGATTTGGCCAGGACCTACGCCTCGTTCGAGCGCTACGGCTTCATCGTTATCCTGCTGCTGGCCTTCAGCGGGGTGCTTGGTACGGTGATCTTTCCGGTGATCAGATTTGCCAACAACCTGCTGCTGGCCTGAACCTCCAGACCCAGGTTCAGGGGCTGGATCGGCAGAAAATTGAAGATGCAGAGCACCAGGTTGATCCACACCGAGGCGACCAGCATGTTGTA
>JARRLH010000080.1:0-10296 GCA_037387205.1 Desulfofustis sp. | reverse complement strand
GACTGCACAGAGGGACAGGTACGAGACGCCTGTCCCTGCGGTTAGGAAAAATATGTTTTAGGTGTCATTTGGTACTGAAGGAATAGGGGGTGCCACCCAGCGCATCGTTGTTGTCAATACTGGTAAAGCTGCAGCCCTTAGAGAGTGTAATTACTTGACAGGCTTCCCCCGCCCCAGTTAATACGTTGCTTAGGCGGTTAAATCATCCATTAATTGGCCATCTGCAGGTGATAAAAATATCATGGGCGGGATACATGATTCTTAACAAACTACTCACCCTCAGCACTTTTATTGCAGCACTAATTGTCAGTGGCTGTGCAAGCATCGGCCCCGCGACGATCGAACGAGACCGCTTCGAGTATTCAACTGCCATAGCTGAATCGTGGAAAGAGATGATGCTGCTCAACATCATCAAAATTCGCTACGGCGATACGCCGATGTTTCTTGAGGTAGGCTCGGTGGTCAACCAGTATATCCTCGAAAGTGAACTCCAAGCGATTGCTGGCCTACGTTCTGGGGACCTGATCGGGGACGGTTTTGCGTGGGGCGGCCACGGTAAGTATTCAGACCGGCCCACCATCACCTACAGCCCGCTGATGGGCGAGAAATTTTATAAAAGCCTGCTCACTCCGATCCCGCCCCACGCCCTGTTTCTGCTGATCCAGTCCGGCTGGAACGCCGACTTCCTGCTGCGCGTCTGTCTCACCGCCATTAACGATCTGTACAACAGCAGTGAAAAAAGGCTGAGTACGCATGAAGCCGACGAAGGATTCGAGGAGCTTCTTGAAATTCTGACCGAATTGCAAAGAACCGGAGGACTGGGAAGCCGCCTGGTCGAGCGCGAGGGAGAAAAGACGATCATCTTTTTCCGCCAGAACCTGAGCGCCGACATTAAACAGAACAGCCTGAGAATTACCCAACTTCTCGGTCTCGACCCGAATGCCAACGAGTACCGTCTGGTCTATGGCTCCACCGCCTCGGATGATCGTGAAATAGCCATGCTGACCAGATCGATGTTCGATATCAACGCCGACCTGTCGCACTTTGTGCATATTCCAGAGCAGCACGTGCAGGAAAATCGAGCCAGCCCGGGGGCCATAAACAAGGCTTCAAGCAATGACGAGGTGCGCTCGAAGGTGTTCGTCGAAAGTTCCCGCGACAAGCCCAAGGACCCCTTTCTGGCTGTCAAGTACCGAGACTACCGGTTCTATATCGAGGACACCGACTTCCGGTCCAAGCGCATGTTTTCCTTTCTGCTCTTCCTCCTCAGCCTGGCGGAAGGCGGAGGCGAGGGACTGGCACCGGTCCTGACCCTGCCGGCGGGGTAATTCGATTGCCATTAGAACTTGAAAATTGATTCGTACGCTTCCTGGTCCTGAAGGTAGCCGAAATCGATCTCAAACCTGGTCAGGATCCCCGGATTGAACTGATGGTCGTACTCTTTCGGGAAGGTGACCAGCGGTGCCACCTCGAGTACCAGCCAGTCCCTGAAGAAGCGCTGCCGGTAGCGCAGTTTGATCTGGAAATCGGTGAACTCGAGATCCGGTTCGGTGTCGAAGTAGCCCCCGACGTCGTAGGCGATCGCCGAATCGATATTGAACACCTGGTAGAGCCTGGTCACCGCCGAAAAAGGCATTCCCTCTCTCGATTCCGACAATATCGCGGTCAATATTGAGCGCGACATGAAACGCTGGCCGAAGAATTTCTCTATGTCGTAGGAGGCTTTGTTCTCCCACCCGTCATCGGTGTAGTAGCGCAGTCGATTGGTGAACCTTCCCGACCAGCCGTCATCAGACAGGGAATGCAGGTGACGATAGCGCAGCCCGGCAAACAGGTAATTAAGAGATGCCCCGACCTCGGTGGACAAATTGTATTGTTCACCCATGGCCAGGAAGTATTGCACGCCGGCCGTTAACTGCTCCCGATCGTTTTTACTGCCGCCCTCGGTGTTGGGGATGGGGCTGGAATCGGCATCGAAATCGCTGTCGTCATTAAGCCGCAAAAACACATTGGCCCGTTTTTCCAGCCTGGGCAGGTTGACCCGCAGATCTATCGCACCGTAGGTTTCCACATCGTACAATTCGGAATACCCGAGTCCTATTTTCACTTTGGCCCGGGTGCGGTTTTCTTCTGCCAGGTACCTGGGATCGTCAAAAAATGAATCGATCCACTCGGCAGCGCTAAGCACCAGCGCACTCCCCTTCTTCTGCAGATCATCCAGCTGCGCTTGGCTCTCGGGGCTTAGATAGGGGATATCATCTCCCTGGGTAGATCTCTTGTCGAGGGTCTGGCCCTGCTCTTCGCTCAGAATCGGTATGCCGGTAAAGCGTTCCTCTCGTATTTCCTCGACCGGCCTGGCCTCACCGCTTATTACCGGCGGGGGCACTGCTGCCGGCGGAGTTTTTAACGGCGGAGCTTCATTAGCGCAGCCACTCTTGATGAAGAGAGCAGCGAAGCAGAGAAGAAAGAGCAATGAGACAAGAAGGCCTCTGAAAAGAAAGTTGGCCGGATGGCCGATAACAAGCTGACGATCAAGTAAAATCTGCAATGATCTCCAGTACTGCGGTGCTTAAGTCAGAATCTTTGATTTTCACCACGATTTATTGTTCTGACCGGAAGATGTCAACATTTTTTATTCCTGGCAGAGCGGCCACCGGGTATTTAGTGCGCTGCCCGATAGTGCTGCAGCGCCTCTTCAAGCCATTGGCTGCTTGGCATGGTGGCCTCACCGCAGCTTACCTGATAGGGTGTACCCGTTATGGAACTTTTGCTCGCCGCGTAGGTGATGAACTGCTCTGCCGAACTGATTCGTTTCTTTACGTACTCATATTTCTTGCTGATATGGGCACGGGCCTCGACGGAGTCGTACTCCGTGCCGTTGCGGATAAAGCTGCAGTCAGATTCTTCAATGAAGCTAAGAAGATGAGCTACCTCCTCCTGCCATTCCCGGTCCTCTCCCAGGGCGGGCTGGACGCCCAGGCCCGACAGCAGGAGCACGGCGACCCATCGCATCATCATCCGGCTGATCTCCGGTCCAGCCTGAAATGCACTTCCAGGGGATTATGGTCGGAGCTCTCGACCCGGTGGGACAGGGATTTCGTCACCTCGAGTCCCCGGTAGTAGACGCCGTCCACCTTGTGGGCGAAGAAGCTTACCCGGTGATCGGGATCAAAGGATACGGGATTCATCCCCAGCTCGGTCATCTTCTGCCGTACCAGCGACTCCCGTTCATCGTTCCAGGTGTTGAAATCACCAGCCACGATGACCGGGCCCTCATGGTTCCTGACGATCTGCTCAAGGGCGCCAATCTGGCGCTGAACGGCGGCAACATTAATGGTGTAGTTGACAATATGGATATTTACCACCAGCAGAGACGTGTCCAGCCCTGCCAGTGGATACGACGCAGCCAAGCCGATTTTGGGGATCTTGAAAAGCGGCTCCGGCTCCCGGGCCACGCAATATGCCTGGGGAGCCACGCGGGCGGCCGACATGACGCCTATTTCCCGGTCATCGAGCTGAAAGGCGGTTGCCATGAGCCACTGATTCGCCCTCAGGTCGAGCTGGGTGTCCAGGACCGGGCCGAGTGCCGCTTCCTGGAGGAGGATGATATCCGCTCCGCTGCCCAGGGAAACGAGGTCGCTGTTCCAGTCCTTGTGACCACCGCGGTGGGAATTCCAGCTCAGCACGGTGAACGAGGCGGGATCGATCCCCCCCGTTTCCTGCCCCGGATCTGCGAGTTCCAGCGCTGATCCGCACGATGCCGCCTGCCGGTCCAGTTCCCTGTTCTGGCTGCCGCTGGCCACCAGCACCTGGTCAGGGACGGCAACGCAGCCGGAAAAATAGAGCAGCAGTGGCAGGGCCGACAGGGCGAGCAGCACAATCGTGGTCGGTAGTGGTGGTTTGAAGTTAATTTTCATTGCCTCCAGACGATATTCATTCTCAACGAACAGGCAAGTGCCTCCATCAGATCGTCCACGTCCCGGCCACAACGGCTGTCGCGGAGTTGATCACCCTCACCCCTGAAGACCAAAGCGGTAGATTGTCGTATGGTGGTAGAGCTCACCCGGGACAAGCACAGGTGAAGGGAACAACGGCTGGTTCGGACTGTCAGGATAATACTGGGTCTCCAGGCAGAGCGCCGCATGCTTGAAAAATCCCACGCCGCCGCGGCCTTTCCAGCGGCCGTCAAGATAGTTGCCGGTATACAGCTGCAGTCCCGGCTTGGTGGTGTAGACATCCATAACCCTGCCCGATTCCTCGTGGTAGACCGAGGCGGCGATTTTCCCGGCGGCGCCGCGGGCGTCAAGGACGTAGTTGTGATCAAAACCCTCACCTGCCTTCTTTCGGGTACCCTCCTCAGACATGGCCAGGTCAATGCGCCTGGGCGCTCTGAAATCAAACGGGCTGCCGTCGACCGCCGCGAGTTCGCCTGTGGGAATCAGGTCGGGGCCGACCGGTGTATATTCAGAGGCGTTGATCTGCAGGACGTGACCGGTGATATCTCCTTTGCCCGCCAGGTTGAAGTAGCTGTGCTGGGTCAGGTTCACCACGGTCGGCTTGTCCGTCTCGGCTGCATAATCGATGATCAGCTCGCTGTTCGCCGTCAGGATATAGCTGACCCGGACCCGCAGAGTGCCTGGATAGCCTTCATCGCCGTCGGGGCTGGTCAGGGAAAGCCGCAGCCCGGGCCCGCGGTCGTCTTCAATTATTTCCGCCTCCCATATCTTCTTGTTGAAACCTGCATGGCCGCCGTGCAGATGGATTCCCGGCCTGTTGCAGCTCAGTTGATAAGCCGATTTTCCGATCTTTAACAGTCCGCCTTTTATCCGGTTCGCATAACGCCCGACCAGACTGCCGATATAGATCGAATCATGTAAATAGTCCTCCAGCCTGTCATAGCCGAGCACCACGTCCGTCACCCGGCCCTCCCGATCCGGCACCTTCAGGGAAGTGATGATGGCGCCGTAATTGGTGACAGTGGCCGTTACCCCGACCTCATTGGACATGGTGTAGCGGTGAATTGTTCTCTCTTTGCAAGTGCCGAACACATCCTGGACAACAGCCATACAGTCCTCCCGATCAGAAACGCGATCTTAACGAGAGCCATTTGCAAAACGATCTTTTCGCCCAAACTCTGCGTTATGCTCGAAATTTTATCCTCGGAATATCAATCATATGCCTCTGGTAAAATTTTTCGCAGGCCTTGATTTTGAACGAAATTCTTAGTTTTGCAAAAGGCTCAACGAGTGTATCACTGGCAAATTATTTTCTGCTCCACTCCCCACCAGCTGCCGAGCGGCCGGTCTCGACTCAACCATTTGTTGACAAGGTATACGGGGTCGGGAATAGTTTGCTCAGATACACGAACCATTATTTTCATCCACTGATGCCCACACTATAGCCTACCGGCAGAGATCGACAATGAACATTTTCCGCGTCCACTTTACCTGGAAGGAGAAGGAATACGAACTCAAGGCCCTCAGCCTGGACATGACCCATCCCTATTTCGTCTCCATCAAGGACCTGGTTCTGCCGGCTGATAATGGTGTCCTGATCAACCCGGCGGACGATGAGATAAGAAAGAGTTTTGGTGATGTCCGGCAGCTGATGCTGCCCTTTCAGTCGGTCTCTCTGATTGAGGAATTTACCGAGGACCCCGATGCCAAGCGCACCGTGCAGGAGCCGATCAAAGGCGGGATGGTGGTCACCGACCGGTTCACCAAGCGATCCTGATCAATCTATTCCCTGTACCAGATAGTCTGATTTTCCCCTGAGCAATCCCCGCAGGGAATTCTCACCCTGCAGCCCTGCGCGGGCGAACCATCTGGATGTATTCCCTGAATTTCTCGGCTGGAATGGCCGGGCTGAAAAGATATCCCTGCACCACCTCGACTTTTCTGCTTTTCAGAAAATCGAACTGCTCCCTGGTTTCCACCCCTTCGGCGACCAGCCGCAAGTCAAGAATCTGAGCCATGGCGATGATGGCGTCAACCAGGGACATATTGTACTGGTTCTCCATCATATCGTTGATGAAACTGCGGTCGATTTTAAGGACCTGAAGCGGAAACTGCTTCAGGTAACTGAGCGATGAATAGCCGGTGCCGAAGTCGTCGAGCGACAGGGTGATATTTCTGTCGAGCAGTTTATTGAGGATTTCCAGCGGTTCCTGGGCATCCTGCATGAGCAGATTCTCGGTAATCTCAATTTCCAGCATGCTGTCCTCGAGGCCGCTCAACTCCAGAGCCCGATCGACGATGTTGAGGAAATTGCTGGACCTGAACTGTCTCGGAGAGATGTTGATGGCCACCTGAAGATCGCAGTCCGAGTGTTCTTTCCACACCACCGCTTCCTTGCAGGCGGTTTCGATGACCCAGGAGCCGATCTCCTCGATGAGTCCGTATTTTTCGGCGACCGGGATAAAAATCGACGGCGGCACCATGCCGAGGTCTTTATTCTGCCAGCGGACCAGCGCTTCAGCGCCGACCACCCTTTCGGTTTTGGTATCTATTTTGGGCTGATAGTAGACAAACAGCTCATCATTTTTGATGGCGTGCCGCAGACGATTCTCGATGGCAAGCTGCTCGTCTATATAGGCGCGCAGCTCATGGGAGAAGAAACGGTAGTGGGTGCTGCTGTCCTTCTTGGCGTAATACATCGCCGTGTCGGCATACTGCATCAGCAGTTCCACCGAGTTGCCGTCATCCGGGAAAGTACTGATGCCGATACTGGCCGAGGTATATATCTCGCTGGAGTTGACAAAGAAGGGTTCGCTGAAGGAGCCGATAATCTTGTGCACGACAATTTCCGCCTGTTCCTGACGATTGAGCCCCTCCAGCAGCACCAGGAACTCATCTCCCCCCATTCGGGCCGCAGTATCGGTCTCGCGCAGCAGCAGCAGAATCCTGTGGGCCACCATTTTCAGCAGTTCATCGCCGGTTGCGTGGCCGAGCGTGTCGTTGATATCCTTGAAATTGTTCAGATCGAGATAGAGCAGCGCAACTTTTGAATTCTGCCTTTTGGCCCTGGCAAACGCGCTTCTTATGTAGCTGAGCATGTAATACCGGTTGGGCAGGTTGGTGAGCTGATCGAAATTGGCCTGGTGAATGAGCTTTTTCTCGGCTTCATCACGCTCGGTGATGTCGAGCGCCGTCACTACATAGACAGGAGGATCCTCCTGGGCCGAATACTGGATTCTCAATTCCACCGGATAGGTGGAGCCGTCATGGCGTTTCTGCAGGGTCTTGTAGGTCAGGGACTCTCTCCCTCCAAGCTGCAGAGGGGCGACAAGGGAGAGTATCTCCTCCTTGCTCAGATCGACAATGATGTCGTCCAGGGTCATCTCGGACAGTTCGGCCACGGTGTACCCCAGGTTGTCCAGGGCTCCCTTGTTGAACTGCAGACAGTTCAGGTTATCGGCATCGACGATATAGAGTTCGTTGGAGCTGTCATTGAGTATCCTGCCCAGCCTGTTGTTGAGCTGATTCTTTTCCTCTTCGAGATCTTCGACCAGCGAGAGATTCTCGTATCTCAGGTGTAGCGAAGATACCAGCACGGCGTTGAGCCGCTTGCTGGCCCGGGTCAAGGTGAAGAGATAGATAAGAACGAGGAAGGCCACAAAAAAATTGAGCGTTTCCGGCGCAAAGAAGGCATAAGCCACGACCGGGGCAAGCAGACAGATTGCATACCCCGTGTAACATATATAATCGGCCACCAGCACCGTCAGCGCGCCGGCCGCCAGGCCGGCGAGCAGAAGTACGGTGAACATCTGGTTGGGGACGGAGTCGTACGGGTGGAAAAAGATGATAGTGGAGCCGAAGATCAGTCCTACCGCCAGGCTGACGAACCTGAAACGGATGAGCCATAAGGGCCTCTCCTTGAAGCCGACATCCTTTTCGAAATAGGTCTTCACCAGGAAATAGCGGAACACGTAAACGATGACAATCGCGCCGAACCAGAAGATCAGTGACAGTGTCTGGTGGTAGGGAAACTGGAAACAGACATAGAAAAATCCGCAAAAAAGATGGGCAACCGTACTGAGCAGATTGCTCGAATAGAGGTTGTCGATCTTGTCTGCCAGGATCTTGTTGGTGAAATTATTCTGAGAGTGCTGCTTTTGTGAATCGTTGCCCGTCATCTGCTTAGTTGTCAGATCCTCTGGGAAAAATACTGGACATGAGTAATCAAGGGAAGTCACTTCCCTGCGAATCCCTTCTGGTTACCATCCAGACTATCAGAATGATACAAAAAAATAAAATATTCTTATGGGTTGAGACGAAAAAAGGGAGACGGCTTCCGGCGGATTTTCACCAGTTGAAGCAACAAGGCGAGGGGAACTGCAGAATGATGAATGCATCGGCCGCCGAAACGGCCGATTCGTTAATTGCTTACCTGCATGATATCGATGGCGCGGCGATCAAAATTCCTGCGTCGATCGTAGAAAATCTCGTTGCCATGGCTGTCGACCAGGGGGAACGCCGTGTCTGTCGGATTGAGGCGACGATCCTGCCTGGTCCTGACCAGGTGGACCTTTTTCGGCTTATGCTGGGCGGTCATTTGGCCACGATTCTGGGCAAGAACGAACCGGGCCATGGTTTTGAGATCCTTGTCCTTGAGCTTCAGAGCCGAGTCGACCCAGACCTTGGCTATGTCCATCAGTTCCTCATAGGTCACCGGATTAAAAATCTGCCTGACTCTATGCACAGACTGCAGGCCGTTTGCGGCGCGCCGGTGTTTGCGGATAAAACAGTCGACCGCTTCGTAGCCCTGTCCGGACTCGGCCAGGATGTCGACCAATCCCATTTTATGCAGTTCAGGGCCGCTGTAGATCTTTCCGGTGGTGATCATTTCCTCGGCTTTGACCATGCCCACCTTCCTGCCCAGAAAACTGTAGGCGCCCATACCGGGAAACAGGTTGAAGCGGATTTCCGGAAGGCCCATTTGCGAGTGTTTTTCGGCAATCAGGTAATTGCTCGACATGGCCGATTCGAACCCGCCCCCTAGGGCCGAGCCCTCGACGTAGGAGATCGTGGTCAGAGGCAGGTTGAGATTTACCGTGTTGCTGTAGCAGATATCGATGCAATAAGTGGCATATTCGAGCAATTGCCGGCGGTTGCAGTTTTGAATCAGATGGATGAACAACTCGAGATCGCCGCCGAGATTGAACACGCCCGGGGTCTGGGAGGCCAGAATCATGTAGCGTATGGGAAACTCGTCCAGTCCTTTCCCGGCCTCAAAATACCTGATGACCGCCTGCTGTATCTGCTTCGACTCCTTCAGCATCAGCGGCGAAAAGCAGGGCCGCAGAGCGGGGTTGAAGTAGCACCAGAGCGCTTCCTGGTTGTGATCATAACGAACCGACATCTCCTTGTACGGGCCGAAAATCTCTCTGAATTGCGTAGACATGCGTTTCCTTGTAGTACGACAGCGAAGACAATAGTTAAATTTTTGACACAATATATTTATTTTCGATTATCATTCCCGGGACAATTGACATCAAGCTTCAGAAACCTCGGCAAACAAGTCAAAATATTGTCACCAATAGGTGTTCGATTGGTTGATTTGCAAAAGAGAAGCCAGATTGATTACCGATTCCCAAAAATCAGATCCAGGAACTTCACTTCCTGTTATGAGGAAAGGCTAGGATGCCCACCGGAGCCTGCGGAATAAATTGCGGCGCATGTCGTCTGAACCAGCGAGGGATTTGCTCCAGCTGCGGACCCGGGACCAGCGAACAGGCGCGCCTTAAGCTCGAGTCCCAGGAGCGACTGCTGGGCGCGCCCTGTCCGCTGCTGGCCTGCGCCCGGTTGAATCGCATCGACTATTGTCTGGGGGACTGTGATCAGTTTCCCTGCGAGAATTTTTCCGGGGACGGTATCTCAGGTTATCCCTTCAGCAGCGGCTATCTGAATATGCAGAGGCGAAGGAGAACATTGTTGGAAAACACATATCAATCCGGGGAGCAGTTACCAATACCGGACCAGCACTGGCAGGAAATCAGCGACCGGGGTCTCGAGGATATCGTGCGTTGCGCCGGCACCACGCGTGCAGACGGCGACATGCTCAAGCTTGAGATGCTCAACAGGGCATTGCGGATCGACCCGACCCGGCAACAAGTTGAGATTAAGCGCCAGGGAAACTGGCAATCGGCGCCACCCCTGCCCGCTTTTGTGGCCGTGGTCTACCTGGCCAAGTGCAAGTTAGTGCCACTGAGCGGCCAGTGGGTGAGTGAAAAGGACCTGTCCTGCCGCGAGTTTTTTCGCGGGCCCCACCACTTGCGCACCGAAGCGGTGCTGGACA
>JARRLH010000079.1:0-16665 GCA_037387205.1 Desulfofustis sp. | reverse complement strand
CAACGCCATTTTAGTTTCTTTTAGAACCCAAGCTCACCCGGGAAGTAGTGATCAAACGCGAGCTTGTAGTCCGCTGAATTCATGAGTTCATAGTAGGCCACCCGTTTGGCGAACTCTTTATAAGACTTGACAACCTTGGCAAAGAACGGGTCTTTCTCAAGCTGGGGAAGCACCTCATCCCAGGCCTTGAGCTGATCTTTCATGACCGATTCCGGAGTGCGGTAGACCTTGACACCGGCCTCGTTCTTGAGCCACTGGAGATCAGCCGAGTAGCGGTCCTGGCCCTTCCAGAAGTTATCGGAAGAGGCCGCCTCGGCCGAGTAGCGCAGGATCGCCTTTTGCTCATCGGCCAGCGCATTGTATTTATCTTTATTGAAAATGATTTCGAAGAATTCGGCCGCCTGGTGATAGGATCCCAACATATATACTATGGAAACATCCTGGGCTCCGAAACTTCTGTCTGAGGTTGGGTTGTTGAACTCGAATGCCTCGATCCCGCCGCGCTCCAGTGCCGGTACGATCTCGCCGCCGGGCAGCTGGGTGACTTTGACGCCCATGGCCTGCATCAGGTCGGCGGCCAGGCCGACCGTGCGGTACTTGAGGCCAACCATTTGATCGGAGCTTTCAATCGGCTCCTTGAACCAGCCAAGCGGCTGGGTCGGCATCGGCATACAGAAAAAGCCGACGAGATTGAGATTCAGATTCTCCAGGAGTTCCTGGTACAGTTCGAGACCTCCGCCATAGTACATCCAGGCCAGGCCTTGATGAGCATTCTGCCCGAAAACTGGTCCAGTGCCGAACAGAGAGGCGACCTTGCTCTTCCCATACCAATAGACGGCCACCTGGTGACCGGCATCGAGCACGCCCTTGTGCACTGCGTCCTGTACCTGGAAGGCCTTAACCACTGCCCCTGAGATAAGATACTGGATTTTCAGACGGCCGCCCGCCATTTCGTTGACGCGCTTGACGTAGTCTTCGGCATACTCGTTGAAGATATCCTTTGCGCCCCAGGCACCCTGCATTTTCAGGGTGGTGGTTTGAGCGCGGGAAACCATGGGGAATCCAATTGTAGCTACCGTAGCCGCCCCTGCTGCTGCGGCTGCAGTCTTCAGGAACTTGCGGCGTCCTACTTCGGGTTCTCGTTTGACTACCTGTTTTTTCTCTTCGTTTTTCATCTAGGGTACCTCCTCGCAGAGTTGAAATACAACAAGTTAAAGGTATCGGAAAATTTTCCGATACGCACCATGTACAGCGCCCGATCCCGCAGGATCGATCGGTGCACAAACCCTATCCAGCAAAAGTCCCCACCGTGATTCTGGTAAACAAAAAATTCGTCAAACTGCCGGTGGCAATGTCATTGCCGGTCTTTAAGTATTTTATGTCCTGGTAAGACCACCATCGCTTACCGGAAAATCCACCTCTTTCCCCTCCCCGGCCGCTGGCTGCTGATCATGCTGTTCACTGCCCAGGAGTAAAACAATAACAAAAGCTCTCAAACGCCTATAAATGGAGCTGCCGAATCAGGTGAGCAAGGCCGCGATCCAGACAAAGACTAGAAAACAGTGATCACGCCATCTTCCGCTAGACTACGCTCGCTAACGAGCATAATAGACGCCGCCGAACTGCTGACAAGAAGGCAATGCAAGGCGCTCTATCCAACCCCGTGGAACTCACTATACCTGATATCATCAAAATTTCTAACGTTTTCCTATAGAATTTCTAATTAATCAGACGGCGATCCGGGCCTATCAAATTATAACCACCATAGAAAAAGATAATCATTGACCAGTGGCCTGAGAAGCAGCAGTCATAAATTGGTCTGATTTGAGGTGCTCTTAAAAAAAGATGATTTTGGAGGTCTTCAGGAAAAAAACAAAGAGGACGGTAAAACCAAACAGGAGGCTGTAGGGCAGGATCAGATCTCTGGTGACGACGCCGCCGCCTTTGATCCGGTCGATGATCCTATGGGTCGCATAGAGCGAGGCAAGAAAACCGCCAGCCACAGTGATAACCTGGATCAGAGCAGAGGCATCGGGACTGATCAGTCGGGCACCCTCCCGCACCGGGGTCAGGCTGAACATCTCACGCAGGTTGGCGGCCAGACGCCAGGAATCGGAGACAAAAATCTCGAAATAGACCGCCAGATAAACACCCAGTATGATCGGAATAAACCCGTAGCCGAGCAGCCTCAGGATCAGGACCCGGTCGATCTTGCTCAGGTAGGCCTGCAAATTAACTGTCAGGTAATAGCCGACCTGAAATATAAAAATGAGACCGAAGAAAACCGCAGAGCCAAGCAGCGCGAAGGGCACCCGGCCAAGCAGACCGGGGTAGCTCTGTTGGGCGGAATAAATCAACTCGTAGAACTCGGTGTGCAGGGCAAAGAGAAAGAAAATGGCGCCCAGCGAGACGATCAGAAAGCTGTCCGGCCGGCGCGGCGCCTCTATATCCCAGAGCTCCTGGGGCGCCATGCGAACATTGAGATGAACCGAATGCTTGTTGCAGTGCTTCATGCATCTGCCGCAGACGATGCAGTCCCTGTTGTTGTCGACCATGAAGGGATGGCGGAACATGGGGCAGCCCTCTGTTTCCAGGTCACCGGCGTAGCAGGCGTGATCCTCGCAGCGATTCAGGCAGAGATGCCGATTGGACCGTACTTCCAATATCGAAGGCATGGCGAATATGGCATTCACGGCACCCAGCGGGCACAGGTAGCGGCACCAGGCCCTGCGCTTGAAGAAGAGGCTGAACAGTATCGAGCCGATGGTCACGGCCAGGATTATCCAGCCGGTCAGCACCGGATTGTCATAAGCATTCCAGACAATCTCGACCCAGAGAACGATGATGCAGAGCCAGGCCATGATCCAGCCTGAATATTTTTTCAAAAACACCGGGGTTGAGCGGGTGGGTTTCACCAGCCGCTGCAGCAGGGTGCCCGGCAGAGCCAGTGCGCAGACCGAACACCAGGTACGGGCCAGAAAAAAGAAGGAAAAGAATAGTAGCGGCCAGCCCAGCACCCAGCTCAGGGTGATGCCGAGATTCTTCTCCGGATCTTCGGGGCCGAAGAACAGAGTCAGCACCGCCACCAACAGGACGATACCTATCACCGCGCTGGGCAGGGCCGGATAGAGTCTGCTCTCGATCAGAGAGCGGACCCAGCCGAGGCGCAGCAGGTTGAATTCCCATTTCCCTTCGCTTTTGGGAAGCCCCAGCAGGATATGATCGCTCAGCAGTTCATCGTCTCTGGCCAGCATCACCGCCCGCTGTATCACGGTGGACAACTCGGTCAGATTGCCCGGCCAGTCGTAATTCATCAGGATGCCCAGGGTCTCGGGGGCAACGGCCCGTAATTTCTTGCCGTATTCACGGCCGAACCGATGCAGGTAGTAATCGACCAGGTGAGGAATATCTCTTTTGTGAAAGCGAAGCGGGGCCACATGAAATGCATGGGGTGCCAGAATCTCTTCCAGATCCGGGGTCAACAGCTGACCTTCTCTGATGTTCTCGATGGAAAGATCGCTGATAAATATCAGCCGGGCCGCAAACGCGATTTCACGCTCCACTCCTTCCCGGGTGAAAAACAGGGTGCGTACGGCAGCCGCGATTTTATCCTGCACGGCCGGCGGCAGCTGATCGCAGTGCCTGAACACCACCGTACCCCGGCAGAACTGTTCCAGTATGCCGGTCTGCTTGACCTGGCTGAAGGGAAAGAAATCGTGTCTCTCGCCAAAGAGTTTTTTGGCGAGTTCATCGGCGCTCAAATCTCGTACATCGATCTCGATATAGGGACCCTGATCCTGGTTCCCCTGCAGGTGAATCTGCTTGGCGATCAGCCGGCGACCGGTTCCCGATTCTCCGGTCAGAAGCACTGGATCGTCCATGGAGGAGAAACGCTCAATGGCGGCCTGGATCTCTTTGGCAGACTGGGAACGCATTATCCGTTCCTTGCTGCCGGCCTCCTCGGCCTCGCCATTATCCCCGTTAAGGGGCATCATATCGACGATGCGGATTTCTTCACGGGTCGAGATATCGCAGGCCTGAAGAGCCGATGACCGGTTCTGGAAGGACAGCCGCAGCCGCTCCGCCAGGGCCGCTTCTATCTGCTCTTGAACGATCCGGAACTCGGCCAGCAGGCGCCGGAAAAAACGGTCGGTGAAGCAGAGCAGCACCGAATCACAGAGCGAGCGGATGGTCAGTGACTGGGGCTTGTTGGTAAGCAGGGAGGATTCGCCGAAATGCCCACTGGGACCAACTCTGCCGACTATTGTATTGATCCCGTCGTCACCTTCCATGAGCAGTTCCATCTCACCGACAGCAACCACGTAAAACGTATCCGCCGTATCACCCTTGCGATGGACGATATCGCCTTCAGCCACGTGCCGCACGGTGACATTGTCGATGATGGTGTCAAGCTGCTGGGAACTAAGGTTTTTAAATAAAACCGTATGCTTGAGGTATTGACGGATTAGTTCGTGCTTCATCGTGCTTTTGATTCAACCGGATCCTATTGGCTCAGCTGCTGAATTCCCTCGCCTGATCAACCGGTGAAATGAGGTGGGACTTTATGGCTTTCTTGATGAGCGGTGCGACCGAATAGACGTCCACCAGGTGGTCGGGCTCGACAGCGGGATAACTGTCTGAGCCGATTACCCTGACGATTCTGCCCTGCTCGAATTTGTGCCGGGCGTCTCCGGCCAGCACCAGGTGGGTGGCCAGTACGTAAACCTCTCTGGCACCGGCATCGAAGCAGCGATTCGCCGTCTGAATTATCGACCCGCCGGTGCGGATCATATCGTCACAGACAATGGCGGTGCGCCCCTTGACCACTGATGATATCTGCCCGACAATGGTCTCGTCGGTATCGTATCGATCTTTGTCGGCCGCCGTGTGAGGGCAGTTGAGCAGGCTCGCCAGCCGGGCCACCCGTTTGGAGAACCCATAGTCGGGAGACACCAGGACAAAATTTTCCAGCCCGAGTGAGCGCACCTTTTCCACCACCAACCGATCGGTCCAGATATGCTTGGTTCTGATCTCACCCGTGTGGGCGTGAAGGACCGCCTCTGAATGCAAGTCGATGAAGGCCACGAAATCGGGCCGGGCCCGGAAAATCTGCCTGGTCCTGGTTATTCCCTTGGGAATTTCGAGGCTGTCAGGTTTGGCCCGCTCCATGGTCGAATAGCCCAGAAAGGGGATAACCACGTTAATCGTTGCGGCATTCCAGTAGCGGCCGCCCTGGATCAGGTCGAGTACTTCCTGGTGGGAGGAATCGTTGTGGGTCGCCCCGATGATTACCAGAACTTTCTCCGCTATTCTGGTCGGAAAGGCGTGATAGCGCTCGCCGTCGGCAAACCGCTTGCGGATCATTTCGGAAAATTCAACGCCCAGAAGATCGGCAACTTTTCGAGCCAGAGGGGTCGAAGCTTCGTTGGCCACCAGTATCAGGTTGTGTGCCTTCATCGATTCTACTTTTCTTTTTCCTGCGCGAATGCGTCGCTACAATTGATCGGCGCCTGCACCCCTTTAAAGACGAGCAGCGCTCGCTGCGCCCCGGAGCAAGGAAGCCGGTACGCCTTCGTATCAGCCAAATACCAGCCTTCCTCTGCCCCTGACATGGCGTCAAGCTCTTCCAGATAGCCCGGGCCTTTCATGCAGACAACCGACGATCCATATTCCCGGAAGCGGCCACAGAGGGCGAGGAAATCGCCGACCTCGGCCACTGCCCTGCTGACCACCCAGGTGAAGGCAGACTCACCCTCGATGATGCCTTCTTCCAGCCTGCGGCCATGCACCTCGACATCGCTCAAATCGAGCAACCGGCAGATATGGCGCAGGAACGACACCCGTTTGAGCCGCGGCTCAACCAGGGCTACTGGCAATCCCGGACGCGCCGCTTTACAGACCAGCCCGGGAAATCCTGCGCCGCTGCCCACGTCAAGCAGGCTGGCGTCCGGCTCACGGAGCAAATCTAGAAGAGCCAGCGAGTCGAGGAAATGTTTCTCGACTATCTCCTCGTCGGAGGCGTTTCTGGAGATCAGATTCACCTTCCTGGACCAGCGTTTCAACTCCGAAAAGTAGTCGTAAAGCCGGCCCGACTGCTGGTCACCGATCTCAACAGCAAGCTCATCAGCACCTTTTTGCAGCAGCGCATCGAAGCGTTTGAATTCCATGGTTCTCCCCGGGATGCGGGGCTGCTACTCCTGCGTGAATCTGCTGTTGACCGAGGCGGCATGGGCAGTGTCTCCCTTCAGTCCGGCTTTTGAATAGGAGATGATGGAGCTTTTCTTGAGGAAGGTCTCGACCCCGAGTGCCGAGGCAAACCGTGCCGTCCCCATGGTGGGCAGGACATGGTTGGGACCTGCCAGGTAATCACCGGCCGCTTCCGGCGTGTAGCCGCCCAGGAAGATGGCACCCGCGTGCCGCACAAAGGGCAGCTGTGCCCAGGGATCATCGATCATCAACTCGAGGTGCTCGATGGCCATCTGGTTGGCCAAATCGATCGCCTCTTCGAGGGAATCCACCACTATAATCCTGCCCTTGTCGCCCAGCGCCTGCCCGGCGATCCCTTCTCTTTCCAGCCTGGGCAGCTGCTGGGCCAGCGCCGCCTCGATCCGTTCAGGCTGGGTGGCATCGGTGGTCACCACCACCGCCAGGGCCTGGGGATCATGTTCAGCCTGGGCCAGCATATCGGCGGCAATATGGGTGGGATCTGCCCCGGCATCGGTGACGATCAGCACCTCCGAGGGACCGGCAATCATGTCGATACGAACAAGGCCGGAGACCTGCCGTTTGGCCTCGGCCACGTATTGATTACCGGGTCCGACAATGACATCCACCGCCGGTATGGTCGGAGTTCCATAAGCGAGGGCTGCGATCGCCCAGGCGGATCCCACTTTGTATATTTCGGTAACGCCGATTTCCTGAGCTGCGACCAGCAGATAGGGACTCACTTCGCCATTGGTCCCGGGAGGGGTAACCATGACCCGCTGCTGCACCCCGGCGATGAGGGCTGGAATGCCATTCATCAGTACTGACGATACCAACGGTGTGGAGCCGCTCCGCCCTCCGGGAACATAGAGTCCGCAACTGTCGACCGGCCGAACCAGGCGGCCGACGATGGTTCCGTCATCACGGGTCTGCAGCCAGGAGTCTTCCATTTCCCGCTGATGAAATCCCTCGATCCGCTCGATGGCCACATCCAGGGTCGACAGAAAGTCCTGATCGACGAGCTCGTAGGCCCTGCGCAGTTCCTCCGAGGATACCGCCAGCGAGTTCTGCTCAAGGCCAGGTGAATCGAATTTTCTGGCATAAGACAGCACTGCTTCATCACCGCCGGTTCTGACCGCCTCGATGATCTCGGTCACCGCCCGGGCACAGGATTCGTCGCCGGTTTCAAACCTGGCCAGCAGCGCCGCTATGGCCTCCTGGCCTTCGGGACTCTTGGCGTGTAATGCTTTGACAATCATACCTATTACAAAACAGCTTCATTTTTCCTTTCAACGCCGCCCAGGGCGGCGACACGGCTGGCCATTATACGCCATTTGTCAACGATTTGAAAGCATAACCGGCAGCAGCTCAGTCAGAGTCGGCACAATACCTATCGTGTCCACTCCCGCCAACTCGTCAAGGCCGGTTCAGGTTATGGGGACATGATAGGTATTGTGTCTTCAGCTTCCCACATTTATCTTTGAAGTTATGTGAAAAGTAAATATAGTTACATCGCCGACAAGGGTAAAACTACGGAATAAATTAAATTTTTAATGTTGAAGGCGGTGATGTTCCGAGGTTGGAACTGAAACGGCTACAGCTTTGCAGGCAGCAAAATTATGGATTTTGAAGCAAAATGGATCGCCTGGGAAACCACCAGACGCTGTAATCTCAGGTGCGTACACTGCAGATCCTCATCCGAACTCGAGGTTCAGGGCCATCCCGATTTCTCCTTCGAGCAGGCCACCCACATTCTTGACGATATCAGCTCCTACGCCAATCCGGTCATGGTCCTTTCCGGCGGTGAACCGCTGCTGCGGCCGGACATTTTCGACATCGCCGGCTACGGCACCGAGAAGGGGCTGCGCATGTGTCTGGCCACCAACGGGACCCTGGTGACTGAAACGGTATGCACCAGGATCAAGGAAGCCGATATCAAGATGGTCTCCCTCAGTCTCGACGGCGCCAGAGCGGAGACCCACGACGATTTCCGCAACCAGTCCGGAGCCTTCGACGGCACCATGCAGGCCATTGAGCTTTTCAACCGCCACGACATTCCCTTTCTGATCAACTCCTCCTTCACCGTGCGCAACAAGGATGAGATACCCGAGATATTCAAGCTGGTGAAAAATCTCGGGGCCACCGCCTGGTACATGTTCATGATTGTCCCCACCGGACGGGGAGAGGACGTCATGGACGAACTTATCCCGGAAGATCTCTACGACGAGATTCTCGAGTGGCACTACCAGGTGGAGAAACAGGAAACGGAAATCCTCATGCGGCCGACCTGCGCCCCCCACTATTATCGCATCGTTCGCCAGAAAGCGAAGGAAGAGGGGGAAAAATTCAAGCGCCGCAACCTGAAATTCTCCACCGGCGGCTCCAAAGGCTGCCTGGCCGGTCAGCTCATCTGCCTGATAGACGTGGACGGCGAGGTGCTGCCCTGCAGTTATTTTCCCAAGTCGGCCGGCAACATCAACCACCAGCCTTTCAGGGAAATCTGGGAAAACTCGGAACTGTTCCTGAAACTGAGGGATTTCAAGAGTTACAAGGACAATTGCGGGCGCTGTGAATATGTCAATGTCTGCGGCGGCTGCCGGGCGCGTGCCTACGCCATCACCGGCGACTATCTGGCCCAAGAGCCGTTCTGCAGCTATACTCCTGGAACGCTTATTAAATAACAACTTTCGGTTTAGATCATGAACGACACCTTTCTGAAAGCCTGCAGAGGCGAACCGACCGACTACACCCCGATCTGGATGATGCGCCAGGCCGGCCGCTATCTGCCCGAGTATCAGAAGGTCCGCCGCGGACGCACCTTTCTGGAGTTGTGCAAGTCACCGGAACTCTGTGTCGAAGTGACCCTGCAGCCCATCGATATCTTGGGCATGGATGCGGCGATCCTCTTTTCGGATATTCTGATCCCCATGGAGGCGATGGGGCTCGAATTGGAGTTTCATGAAGGCAGGGGCCCCGTTTTTCCCCGGACCGTCCGTGATAGAGCAGCGCTGGACCGGCTGATCGTCCCCGATCCCCACGATGCCATGGGCTTCGTGATGGAAACCGTCAGGCTGCTCAGGAAAGAATTGAAAGTGCCGCTCATCGGTTTTGCCGGGGCTCCGTTTACCTGCGCCACCTATCTGATCGAAGGAGGATCGTCAAAGGTATTCTGGGAAACGAAAAAAATGATGTTCACCGCCCCGGAGCTGTTCCACGCTCTGATGGAGAAGATCACCCTCACCACCATCGACTACCTCAAGGCCCAGGCCAAAGCCGGAGCCCAGGCCCTGCAGCTGTTCGATTCCTGGGCCGGCATACTCGCGCCCCGCGACTTTGAAACTTATGCGTTTCCTTACGTGACACGCATTATCGAGGCTCTCAAGCCTTCGGGGGTGCCGTTTATCTACTTTGCCAACAACGGCGCCACCCTGCTCGACTATTCAGCCCGCTCCGGTGCCGAGGTCATCGGCCTCGACTGGCGCATCAACATCGGCGATGCCATCGCCCGGGTGGGCGATAAAGCCGTGCAGGGCAATATCGACCCCTTTGCCCTGCTGCTGCCGGAAAATCAGTTGCGGGCCAGGGTAGCCCAACTGCTCGATGACGCCCGCCAGGCCAAGGGCCATATTTTCAACCTCGGTCATGGCATCCACCAGTTCACCCCGCCCGAGCAGGCCAGAATCCTGGTAGATGCGGTCCACGAACTGAGCAGACGCTGACCAGGGACCACAGCAACCGTGAACATACCTTCTATCAACCAGTGCCTGGCGTTGATGGACCGCTATGCAATGCTGGCCAATATCCGGGAGCACTCGTTCATCGTTGCCCGGGTGGCGGAAACCATAGTCAACGGGCTGCAGCTGCCGGAAGAAGGGACCGTTGCTCCTCCCGATCTCGACCTGGTGCTGGCCGGCGCCCTGCTGCATGACATCGCCAAAACCAAATGTCTCGACGGCAGCTGTCAGCACGCCGAAGAGGGCATGCTCATCTGCGTCGAGCACGATTACGCCGAAGTCGGTACTATCGTCAGGGAACACGTGATTCTCAGCAGTTTCAACCTAGACGACTATCGGCGCGGGCTCTTTCCGGCCCGGGAGATCGTCTATTATGCCGACAAGCGGGTGCGTCATAACGAGATCGTTCCCCTGAGCCACAGACTGGACTACATCATCGATAAGTACTCCCGCGGCAGCGACTACATCAAACAGCGAATCCGGGATAACTTCGACCGCTGCGTCGAACTGGAAAACTACCTCTTTAGTTTCCTGCCCTTTGATCCGGCCGATGTGGCGGACAGGGTTGACCCCGCACCTTTTCGCCCTGCTTAAATGGCCGATTTCACCACAGCGGATTGGCTAGTCAGCAGCCTGGTCCGCCTGACCATCTTCAGCGCTTGAGCTCATGCCGGTTCTACCCGTTCCCGCCTATCGACCGCCCTTTCCCTTCACCAGCGGGCACTTGCAGACCCTTTACCCAACCCTGTTCAGATTAACGCCTCGCACCGAACCCGCTCGGGAACGAATCGAAATACCGGACGGCGATTTCATCGATATCGACTGGCACCGCAGCCGCACGGCTCCCTGCAGGGGGCTTGCAGTAGTCAGTCATGGTCTGGAAGGCCATTCCCGCAAGAAATATCCGCTCGGTATGGCGCGCTGCCTGAATTCAGGGGGCTGGGACGTAATCTGCCTGAATTTTCGCTGCTGTTCGGGCGAACCCAATCGGCTGCCGCGCTTTTATCACTCGGGCGTCACCGACGACCTGCACCTGGTGCTCAGCCATGGCTTGGCCCAGGGGTATGACCACGCTGCCCTGATAGGGTTCAGCATGGGGGGCAATCAGACCCTGAAGTATCTGGGCGAAAATCCCTCTCTGGTGCCCGCGGAAGTGGTCGCTGCCGTAGTGTTTTCCGTGCCCTGCAGGCTCGGCGATGCGGTTGTGGTTATGGATAAAGTGAGCAATCGCCCCTACATGCACTACTTCATGAAAGGTTTGAGGACAAAGATAAGAGAAAAAGCCGCCCGGTTTCCCGAGATGATCAATACGGACGGACTCGATCAGATGATCACTTTTGAGCCGTTCGACGACAAGTACACGGCCCCGCTGCACGGTTTCAAAAACGCTGCCGATTATTACCAGCGCTGCTCTTCAATCCACCATATCAGTGCGATACAAGTCCCCACCCTGCTGGTCCAGGCCCAGGACGACCCGTTCCTCCCGGCGTCCTGTTATCCGGTCAGCGAGGCTGAGGACAGTGACAAATTATTTTTGGAAATTACCGACTTCGGCGGGCATGTCGGCTTCATGGGCGGCTGGCTGGAACGGGACTACTGGTCGGAACAGCGGGCCCTGGCCTTTCTCGAAGAAATCACCCTGGCCTGAGAGCTTAACACTTTTCCGCTGGACGGCGCTCCGGTACGTAGACGTGCGCGACTTTTCCTTCGTTCCACTCCGCGCTCACATAGAGACCGCAATAGCAGCTGCCGAACTCTTTCACATCGGGCTCACGGTAGACGCACGGACAAAGTATATCCCTGTCCGCTTCAATGTCCTCCTTGGCCAGACGGCAGGGGCAGCACATGTAGCCGTAGCGTTCCCGGTTGGTAATCAGCCCGTTGATCAGGAACATGGTCTTGTCCATGTCCCTGTTGAAGTAAGAGCCCTTGGCTTCCTGGATCTTTTTAAGCTGCTCGTAGAGAGTGGCGGCGTCCATCAATTCAACCCCAGAGTGTCAAGAATCAACGACTTTTGGTACCCGATTATTATCTCCTGGTCGATAAAGGTGACCGGGAAGGCTTTTTTCTCGTTGTAATCCTTCATTGCTGCAAAGAGTTGGTCCCGTTCATCCTTGTAGAGCAGGTCGACATCGGTCGACTCAAACTCCACATTATGTTCGGTAAGAAGGTCCTTCAGCGCCTTACACTGCAGACAGGTGGTCAAAACAAGTAATTTGACTTTAAGTGCTTTCACATGAAAACTCCAAGTATAGCAGAAAATGTATATTCGGTTTTGGACCGGCAGAGAGGCAGCGAGCCCCCGAGCCGGCATTAGCCGTCAGGTGTTATTTTTTAGCGACCGAATTCTGCTTTACGAACCTCGACAGGGAGCGGTATTCCTGGGCTCCGATAAGTTTATTCTCGCCGATCACGAAGGTCGGCACCACATCGATACCCAGCTCTTCGGCCCGCTGCCAGTCGCGCTCGACTGCTTCCGAATAGGTTCCCTGGTCCAGTACCGTCTCCGCCGTACCTCTGTCCAGCCCGATCTGGCGCACGATCTCCAGCAATACGCCCCTGTCCGCCAGGTTCTGGTTGTTGACGAAGTAGGCAGCGAAGGCGGCCTTATGAAACGTCTCGCCGGCATCCTGCGATTCCGCCCAGACCCCGAGTTCCTGGGCCATGCGACTGTTGAATACTTTGGAGCGCTCGCAGAAAGGCATGTTCAACGCTCTGGCGTTTCGTCTCAGATGCTCCAGCATGTCTGCCTTCGGGTACGGATATCTCTGGTAGATTTCGTCCAGGTTGCGCCCCTCCTTGGGCGTATCCGGGTGCAGGGGGAAGGCCCGCCAGGCAATGGCAACGTCATATTCACTGCGCAGACGCTCCATGCGCCCCGTCATAAAGTAACACCATGGACACACATAGTCTGAGAAAAGTTCCAACTTGGTCATCATTTACCCTGTCTTTCTTCAATATGCGTTTCTGGGCCTAGGCGTTAATAATAAACACATTTTTCAGCAGACGCCAAATCATCCACAGGGCCCCTGCCTCATTTACCGATTGCCTGGTCACTTGCCGCGGGCTCCGGGTCTGACCCAGGCGGTGGGGATACCCTGGGCTTTGAGAATTTCGACTCCCTGCTCGAAGAAGTTGCCGACCGTTGCGAGACCGTGCGAGTCGTCGCCCGGTACGACAGCTATACCGTACTCGCGGACCATCTCCAGAATGGATTGGCTGACATAGGGTTCAGGCGCCCCTTTGTGCAGGGCCCTGAGATTGAAATCCAGGATGAGGCCAAGTTCTCTGATCAGTTCCAGATTCCTTCTCATTTTCGCAACCACCTGCGGCTGGACCAATCGGTCGCGGTAGTCGGGATCGAAAATACGGATCAAATCGAAGTGACCGACCACCTCCGGTTGCAGACGTTCTATCATCTCGAACTGCAGGTCGAAATAGTTCAGATAGAGTGCTTCGATACCGCCCGCCTTCTGGACGGCCTGGGCATAAATGGCTGGCGAGTAATCGAAATTGATGTCGTGGACGAAATGCACCGAACCGACGATGTAGTCCGGTTCAAAGCGCTCCACCAGAAATGGGACAAACTCCTCATAGCCGCTGTAGGTTTCGATCTCCAGCGCCGCATAGAGATCAATACGGGGCTGGTACTTTTGTTGGAGCCTCCGACATTCTCTCATGTAGCTGCCGAACTGCTCGAGCAGGAAGGCGGACGTCAGCCCCGCCTCGGCCTGATCGGCATAGCGCAGCGCATCATTTATTGGCGGCGCATGCTCGGTGATGCCGACCCAGCTGAAACCGCCGGCAATATAGGATTTTACTATGTCTTCCAGGCTGTCGGTTGCGTGGCTGCAGAACTGGCCGCTGTGCCCGCCGTGAACCGACACCTTCTCGATGGTCTCCATGAGGTCGCCTCATTCCATAAGTGAATCCCCCGCCGGTCCGTGGCAGCAGGATGATGGTTTTGTACTATACATGGCCCCATAAGTCCAATCCATCCCCTCTGGCCGTATTGTCGGACGCAGGCCCGGCCCCTCGTTCATTTTTGCGGACGGGGTGCTTTGCATGCAAAATTCAGCTGAAAAATCAGAATGTTCGATAAGCGGGGCAGACAAATGGCCCGGCAGCGCACCTTTATTTACCAACGATGCTGACTATTGTTTTCGACATCGTCTCATCGGGATGTTTCCGCACTACTGATTAATCTATCACAAATTGAGGTGACCCCCATGCGCTATGCACAATTTGGAGATACCGGTTTAATCGTGTCCAAACTCGCCTTCGGCGCCATGACCTTTGGAGAAGGGGTGCTGGTTGGTGAGCTGGTCAACAAAGTGGATCAATACCTGGCGGACAGAATGGTACATACCTGCATCGACGCCGGGGTAAATCTTTTCGACACCGCCGACATGTATACCTCGGGCCAATCAGAAGTGATGCTCGGCAAGGCTTTGAAGGGCAAGCGACAGGATGTGCTGATCGCTACCAAATGCGGCTTCAGAAGCGGCGACTCGATCATTTCGGCAGGCCTGTCCTCTCGCTACATCCTGCAGTCGATTGAAAACAGTCTGAAACGGCTCGACACCGATTATATCGACCTCTTTTTCCTTCATATACCCGATCCGTGGACCCCTCTGGAAGAAACGACCAGGGCCCTGGAAGCTGCCGTTCAGAAGGGCTGGATACGCTATCCGGCGTTTTCCAACTATCCGGCCTGGAAGGCGCAGCGGATGATCGATCTCCAGCTCAGCCAGCACTTTACCCCGATGGCCGGCGCCCAGATGTACTACTCGATGCTCGGCCGTGATCTGGATGGTGAATACCAGGACTTTCTGGCTGCCAACGGGCTGGGATTGATGACCTGGAGCCCCCTGGCTTCAGGCTTTCTCAGCGGTAAATACTCAAGGGAAAATCCCGTGCCGGAAGGTGGCAGACGGGCAAAATTTGATTTTCCCCCGGTTGATATCGACAAGGGTTATAAAGTGGTGGCGGCACTCCGACCCATCGCCCAGAAACATCAGGCCTCCATCGCCCAGGTGGCGCTGGCCTGGGTGATGCAGCGGTCCTTTGTGTCCAGCGTTCTGATCGGGGCAACCAAGCTCGAGCAGCTGGACGACAATCTGCAGTCGGCCCAGCTTACCCTCGACCAGGAAGATCTTCGAACCATCGAGGAACTGACGGTGCTGCAGCCGACCTATCCTGCCTGGATGCAGCCCATGGGCATCGATATGTTGACCTCTGAAGCACTGAAACAATAATTGTTGCCGAAAACCATGCACATCTGAGGCGAAAGCTCAACGATTCATGCGCCTGCGGCAACTGAAAATAAGAGGGGTGGGCTGCTTTCCGGTGACCGACTGGGTGATGCTGAGCACCACCGTCACCCTGCTGCGTTTTCCCAACAGACTGGCCGGCGAGCACGCTCTCAAAGCGGTTCAGTGCCTAAACCCGCCGTTCGATTGCCGGATCAATCAGCCGTTTAAGGATCTGCCTCTGGAGACGGTTTCGGCCAGCGGCCTTCGTCGAGTCATCGCACCGGAAAAAAGAACCATTGTTTTCGGCATTTTCGATACCCCGTCCTCATTGGTCAAGGAACTCGGTGCCATTAGTCGGCCCCTTTATGCGACTGATCGGGTTGAAGTAGGCAGGAGGCTCGATTACTCCCGCTGGATCAATTTTGTTGAAATCGCCAGTTCCAGCCGCTGGAGCGAGGTGTCCGAAGACATAAAAGATCTGCTGCACCGCAAGTCACCAGAGGGAGCCGATGCCTCGCACATTTATCGTTTGCTGGCTGAAACCGCGCCAACTGATCGCATCAAAGGATCCCTGGCGGAGCAACTGGCCACCTGGCTGGCGGGATTGCCTGAGCGTGACGGCCTTAATGACCTCGTCGAGAAAGTGCTTCGGGCCAGCAGGTTTTCCGAGGCTCGCGCCATAATGGCCCGGCGGCTGCCCCAATTTATCTCCCTGCGATATGGCGAAGAGCTGCAGAGACTCCCACACTCCCGCGCAGGTGACAACGATGCCCAGGCCGCACCTGTCCTGCTTATTGACTGTTTCGACGCAGTGGGACCCGGCACACCCAGGGAGGAACAACTTGCTGTGCTCGGCTCCCTGGCAAAGCACTGTCAATGCCTGTGTTTCGCCGATCACCGCCACCCTGGATGGAACCTTAAGGCGAAGCAGATAGTTGATGTTACAGTGTTGAACTGAAAGAGACGCGCAGGGCATCACGGCAATTGCCGCATGCCCTGCCGCCATGGTGCTTTTATGCTGGCGCCCCCTTAGGAAAGAGTGACCAGCGGTCGGATTTTCTTGAGCTTCTCCGGTCCTATACCCTTCACATTGAGCAGTTCGTCGAGCGATTTGAATGGTCCGTTCGCATCTCTGTAAGCGGATATTTTTGCTGCCGTACTGGTTCCTATTCCCGGCAGCTTGGTAAGCTCATCCGGGTCAGCCTGGTTGATGTCGATTTTTTCGGCTACTACAACCTCAGAATCCGCCTGATCGGTTTGCGCCATTCCCACATTTTGTTCCGCGGTAAATCCCTGACTGATCGAAACAGCCAGAGCTACCGTGCATAAAACGGTTAAAATCAGGGTTCTCACATTCATCATTGCACTCCTTGTTGATTTTTTCTGGAACACTGTAATCAGTGCGCTCATATTCTCTCTTCGGCCTTTGAGAGGTGTTAAGCGTCACAGTAAAAGCGGAGTCTGACATTCAG
>JARRLH010000078.1:0-10489 GCA_037387205.1 Desulfofustis sp. | reverse complement strand
TGCAGCGTCTCCACCGGTATTTGGGGCGGGGCGATGGCCCGGAGTCCTCTGGTGGCAACGGTTACTTCGATGTCAGCCTGATCGACCCGCAGGGTAAGCATTGACGGTATGGAGGCCGGGGTCAGGTAGAGCATCTGATTTAACAGATGGGTCAGCGCCTCTTTACTCAGAGAGTCAACCTTGTAAGCATCCATCTTGGTGGCGATTCTCTCGGAGCTGTCGGCGGCATGGCTGCCGGTGTCTTCAATTACCGAACGCGCCAGACCGAGCGATTCCTGCAGGGATTGCTCGATACTCGAGTTGAACCAGTAGTCCACGCTTGAGGAAATAAACTGCAGGGCCACGAAAAAAAGCAGAATGGTGGGCAGCAGTGAGAGGCAGAGAAAGGAGACCACCAGCTTGGTGCGCAGCCTGCTTCCCATAACGTTGCTTTTGCGCTCGAATATCAGCTCCGCCAGGTAGCGCAGGACCAGGAAGAGGACCACCAGGACCAGGATGACGTTGAGGTTGATCAGCGCGAAAATGGCGATATTGGAGTTGACCGGAAGCTGAATGTCCTTCTCAAAGAGCCTTCCCTGCAGCCAGATAAAGAGCGGAATCAGGCAGAGGCAGAAAACGATGATCCGGTTGACCAGCTTTCTCTTGTGGCGCCGCTGCTCGATGGTCGTCTCCGGAGACAGCGCCATGATGTCCGCCGCTGGACGATTGCTGATTCGGAAGCCGTCTTGTCCTGCCATACACCGATTCTCCGCCTAATAGATGAACTCTATGGAGTGCCAGTCGGTTTTCAGGTCCCACCAGGAGACGAAGGGAATGACACTGCGCAGACTCAGGGGAAGCGTCTTCTTGTAGAGATCGGCCTTGACCCGAAGTCGATAGGTTTGATCCGGCTCGAGTTCTTCAAGTGCAACGATCTTCAACCCGTTGACCTCATTGATCAGCGTCAGAGCCTCATCCAGGGTCTTCACGGTGTGGTTCTTTTTGCTGATTTCCTCGGTTTCAACGGTATAGAGCTGTTTTAGACTGTCGTAGGTGAGGGAATGGGAAAATTCCAGGCTGGTGAGTGTGTCGTCGGGCCAGTTCGACTCGACCTTTTCGAGTTCGACGAAAAAGGAGAATTGTACCGGAATTCCACTGTGCAGGCCGTCGATCATCTCGGTGGTCAAACTGTTTTTCAACTCGCCGAAAAAGAGAAGATCGGTTTCAGAGGTGGTGACTATCATGTCGGTAAAATGAGGTCCGCTGATTTTCTCTCCATTCGCACTTTGACCCTCAGACGCAACAAGCGGGAAAAACAGAAGCAGTGTGCAGAAGAGTGCGCGGATAATCGGCTTTGTAAAATTCATAGTGTGAAAGAGAAGCAATCTCTTTGTCTCAACCATCCTGCCGCCGACTACATCGGCAGCCCAAAGGGATTGTTATTGTTTGAGAATCGCTCCTACTCTACTTGATAATAGTGGTGATGTCTACGGCTTGTTGCCATGCTGACAGACTCTGTTTCAAGATGGAGTTGCTTTTTTGAGCATATGTCTGTATATATCGCTAACACGGCTTTAATCAACACACCAGGTTAAGAATTTTCATCACACGATATGTCCCCACGGCCCAAGAAACTCAGACACTGTGAAGGCAACTTCTGCGGACGCGCCTTCAAACCAACCGGAACTCCGCTGACTGAGCTGCACCAGGTCGACCTCCACCGTGATGAGCTGGAGGCCCTGAGGCTCTGCGATTTCGAAGGCTTGACCCAGGAAGAAGCCGGCGCCAGGATGGGCGTATCCCGGGGCACGGTCCAGCGCATCATCACCGGCGCCCGCAAAAAGACGGCGCAAGCGCTGACCGAAGGTCAGGCGCTGGTCTTCGTCGACTCCGAGAGCTGAGTAGCGGCTCTGTTTCGCCCTCTTTACCTTACCGTACTGAAGTCGGATTCTTGAGACAATCTGGGAGAATAAAAGGGGACACACTACCCATCGTGTCCCTGATCTCTTGTTTGTGTGCCAAGGTAATCTTTACATTGGCACACGATGGGTAGTGTGTCCCCCTCGCAGTGTCGGAACACACTCAATTAAGCGGATAGGATCGGGGAACTACACGTTTTCACGGGTTTTGTGGAACTCTATATGGGGCCATTTTTCCATAAAGTAATTGAGCATCCATTCGCTGTCGGCCAGGTAGGTAAGGAACCCTTCGGCGTCCCGGGCAAGGCTCGACTGGTTGGCCCGTTCGAACTCCGTCATCTTCTTTTTATCGGCGCAGCTCACCCAGCGGGCAGCCCGTGAATTCACCGGTTCGTAGACCGCATCGACTCCATATTCGTTTTTCAGCCGGGCCATGGTGACCTCGAACTGCAGGACACCCACAGCACCCATGATGTAGTCGGAACCGATCAGCGGGTAAAACACCTGTATCGCGCCTTCCTCGGCGAGTTGGACCAGTCCTTTCTGGAGCTGCTTCATCTTCAGCGGATTCTTAAGCAGAACCCGGCGAAAATGTTCGGGGGCGAAGTTGGGGATGCCGGTGAATTTCAGCGCTTCTTTGCTGGTGAAAGTATCGCCGATCTTGATGGTGCCGTGGTTGGGCAGGCCGATGATGTCGCCTGGCCAGGCCTCGTCGACATTCTCCCGGTCCTGGGCCATGAAGATGATGGCATTGGCCAGGTTGATCTCTTTGCCGAGCCGGTGGTGGCGGACTTTCATGCCTTTTTTGAAAACCCCCGAGCAGATGCGCATGAAGGCAATTCGGTCACGGTGGGCGGGATTCATATTGGCCTGGATCTTGAACACGAAACCGGAGAACTGGTCTTCCACTGGCTCTACCACCCTGGACAGCGTCTTTCGACCCGCGGGCGCGGGGGCCATTTCGACGAAGGTGTCAAGCATTTCCTGGACTCCAAAATTGTTGATGGCGCTGCCGAAGAATACCGGGGTCTGGTTGCCTTTGAGATAGTGGCTGTATTCAAACGGGTTGGCGGCCCCTTCAAGAAGCTCTATTTCATCTCTTAAATCTGCCGCCTGATCGCCGATCAACTCGTCGAGTTTCGGGTCGTCGATATCCGTGATGGTGATGGCCTGCTGGCTCCTGATCTCGGAACCGGGGGAAAAAAGTTTCAGTTCCTTCCTGTAGAGGTTGTAGACGCCCTTGAACCGCTTACCCATGCCAACGGGCCAGGACAGCGGGGTGCACTCGATTTGCAGTTTTTCCTCGATTTCATCGAGCAACTCCAAGGGGCTGCGCCCTTCACGGTCGAGTTTGTTGATGAAGGTGATCAGCGGGGTATTGCGCATCCTGCAGACCTCCATCAATTTTTCCGTCTGCGTCTCCACGCCCTTGGCACTGTCGATGACCATTAGCGCCGAGTCGACCGCCGTGAGCACCCGGTAGGTGTCTTCAGAGAAGTCCTGGTGACCTGGGGTGTCGAGCAGGTTGACTTCGTAATCGCGGTAGGTGAATTTCATTACCGAAGTGGTGACCGAGATGCCGCGCTCCCGTTCGATTGCCATCCAGTCGCTGGTGGCATGCCTCTCAGCCTTGCGTGACTTGACCGCACCGGCCAGATTTATGGCGCCGCCGTAGAGCAGAAGCTTTTCGGTCAGCGTCGTTTTACCGGCGTCCGGATGACTGATGATGCCAAACGTCCGACGTCTCTCGACTTCCTTGTTCAAACGGGAACTCATAGGCTACCTTGAAAAATGGTCTCTTTACCCAAACCCTGCGTGGCATGTGAAAATTTACTCCTCGGCATATCACCTCTATGCCTGCGGTAAAAGTTCAGCACGCGCCTTGATTTTGAATAAAAAATCTCATTTTTCAAGGCCGTCATTAGTGAAAATGTCCTTTGCGAATTCGGCACTAATCGGTATTGTTGCGTTACTTCGAAAAATTGAAAAGGATAGGTTTTTTTGAAATTATTGCAACTTTTATTCTACCAGGAAGATGGGAAAACAAAGAAATGTGCTGGTGACCGGCGGCTGCGGCTTCATCGGCAGTAATTTTATTCAGCTGGTCGCCGACACACGTCCGAGCTGGCGGGTGATAAATCTGGATTTGCTGACCTACGCCGGCAACCTGAAAAATCTCAGCGGTATTGGAGAGAAGGCGGCCTACCGCTTTGTTAAAGGTGATATCTGCGATCAAGCACTGGTCTCCTCCCTGTTCGACCAGGAACGGATCGACACGGTGGTCCATTTTGCCGCCGAATCGCATGTGGACCGCTCAATCGTCGGGCCGGACGCCTTCATCAGAACAAATATCTTCGGCACCTTTACCCTGCTGGAGGCCGCCAGGTCCTGGTGGCTGGGGGATGACAAGGCCCCGGCCGAACCGCTCTTTCTGCACGTGAGCACCGACGAGGTGTTCGGTTCGCTGGGCGAAAGCGGCTATTTCAGCGAGACCACCGCCTACGATCCCCGCTCGCCATACTCGGCCTCGAAGGCTTCTTCAGATCACCTGGCATCATCGTATTTCCATACCTACGGGCTGCCGGTGATGATCACCAACTGCTCCAACAATTATGGCCCTTACCAGTTCCCGGAGAAGCTGATCCCGCTGATTTTCAACAATGCCAGGAACGGCAGAGAGCTGCCGGTCTACGGCGACGGAAGAAATATCAGGGACTGGCTGTATGTCACTGACCACTGCCAGGCGATCATCGAAGTCCTCGACAAGGGCAGCAGCGGCAGGACCTACAATATCGGCGGCAACAATGAGAAAACCAATATCGAAGTGGTCACCCTGATCTGTGAAATGCTGGATGCCAAAATCGGGCCGCTGCCAGACGGCCAAGGCAGGGCTTCGCTGATAACCTATGTCGCCGACCGCCTCGGCCATGACCGCCGTTACGCCATCGATTCCACCAGGCTGAAGGAGGAAATAGGCTGGCAGCCCTCGGTAACGTTCGAACAGGGGATCGAAATGACCATCGACTGGTACCTCGCCAACCAGGATTGGCTGGAGACGGTCATCGACGGTTCCTATCAGGACTACTACAAGCAGATGTACAACTAAGATATGGAAGTAATTAGCACCGAGATTCCCGGAGTATTGGTCTTCAAACCCAAAGTTTTTGAGGATGAGCGCGGTTTTTTTATGGAGAGCTTCAACCGGCGGACCTGGCTTGAAGCCGCCGGCGCGGACTGCGACTTTGTTCAGGACAACCATTCCCGTTCCGGGCGCGGCGTGCTCAGGGGGCTTCATTATCAGATCAGACAGCCCCAGGGTAAACTGGTGCGGGTCGTCGCCGGCGAGGTGTTCGATGTGGCCGTTGACCTCCGGCGTTCCTCACCTACTTTCGGTAAATGGGCCGGGGTTCGCCTCAGTGCGGAAAACAAACTGCAGTTCTGGGTTCCTCCTGGATTCGCCCATGGTTTCATGGTTCTCTCCGAGGAGGCCGACTTTCTCTATAAGGCCACCGATTACTATGCTCCCGAACATGAGCGGGCCATTATCTGGAATGATCCTGAACTCGATATTTCCTGGCCGGCCGGAATCACGCCGGAGCTGTCTGCCAAAGACAGCGAGGCGCCCCTCTTCCGGGACGCTGAAGTGTTCGACTGAATGGCGATTGCCGGCTCTGGCTGAGAGATAGGAGCATTGTCTTCTCCCTGATCACTGCTGGTGCCGGAGAAACGTAGCTGCCGGATGATCAATAAATGATCAGATTTATCCATACCGCCGATATTCACCTCGACAGCCCGCTGCGCGGTCTCGAAGCCCACCAAGGTACTCCCGTCGAAGAGATTCGCGGCGCCACCCGGCGGGCATTCGAGAATCTGATCGATCTGGCCGTCGAGGAGAAGGTGGACTTCCTGTTGATCGCAGGAGATCTCTACGACGGCGACTGGCAGGACTATAATACCGGGCTTTTCTTCGTCAGTCGCATGGGCAGGCTTCGCCAGGCGGGTATTCAGGTGATCCTGATTTCCGGCAATCATGATGCGCTTAGCCGGATCACCAGGACCATGCCCCTTCCCGACAATGTTGTTCACTTATCTTCCCGGCAGCCTCAATCTGTTGTGCTCGAAAACTGTGGGGTCATTATCCATGGTCAGAGCTACGCCACCAAAGCAGTCAGGGAAAACCTCGTCTCCGGCTATCCCCAGCGCCATCCCGACTATTTCAACATCGGCCTGCTCCATACCTCTCTGAACGGAAGGGAGGGGCATGAAAATTATGCGCCCTGCAAAGTGGACGATTTGCGGTCCAAAGGATATGAATACTGGGCGCTGGGACATGTGCACAAGCGGGAAACAGTGGCGACTGATCCGTTGATTATCTTTTCCGGCAATATCCAGGGCCGCCATATAAAGGAGACAGGCGCCAAAGGCGCCACTTTGGTCAGCGTGGATGACGGGCTTGTCGTCGACGTCGAGGAGCGGCAACTGGATGTGCTGCGCTGGGAGGTCTGCGCGGTGGACCTGGCGGAATGTGAGACTACCGACAGCGTGTACAATTCCATACGCAGGACCCTGGAAGATGCACTGCGCAATGCTGAAGGCCGGACGCTGATTATTCGCCTTATCCTGGCCGGGGAGTGCCCTGTGCATGCTGAGCTGTTTGAGAGAACGGAGCAATGGACCGAGGAATTTCGTGGAATTGCAGCCAGTCTCGGTGATCTATGGTTGGAAAAGGTACAGTTTAGAACCAGGCGCAAAGTAGGGCTTGAAGAAATTCTCGGAGCGGATACCTCCATTGCCGGTTTGATCGAATCGATCCGGAAAGCGGAATTTGATGCCAATAATCTACTGGAACTGGTGCCCGAAATCGCGGTTCTCAAGTCGAAGTTGCCGGCCGAGATATATGGCAATGACGAACCCTTTCTGGAAACCTTGCCCGCCTCTGACCCGGATCTGAAGACCGAAGTGCAGGAGATGCTCATCTCCATGCTGCTCAAGCATGGTGCTGAACGATGAGGTTGAAGCTCCTTGAACTGAAGGCTTTCGGCCCGTTTACCGATGAGCTGCTGGAGTTTAATTCCCAAAAGCCCGGACTCCATATCATTTTCGGCCTCAACGAGGCAGGCAAGAGTAGTTCACTGCGGGGACTCAAGGCCCTTCTCTACGGTTTTCAGAACAGGACGCCAGATAATTTCCTGCATTCTTACGAGCAGCTCCTGGTTGGCGGCTGTCTCCAGAACGAAGATGGGCGGGAGCTGGCATTTCAGCGTCGCAAAAGGAAGGTAGGCGATCTTCTGGACGCGGAAGGCACCCCCATGGAGACGCATGGGCTGGCCGCTTTCCTCCATGGGGTTGAGCCGAAGATCTTTGAGTCACTCTATGGAATTGACCACAGACAATTGGTGGAAGGCGGCGACGAAATTCTGTCCCAAAAAGGGGAAGTGGGACGGATACTGTTTGCCGCCGGAGCGGGCCTTTCTTCCCTGAAAAAGGTTACCGACCAGCTTGAAGAGGAAGCCGCCGGGCTGTTCAAGTCAGCCGGGCAATTGCCGGAAATAAACAAGTCCATCAGACGGTTCAACGAGCTAAGAAGAGAACTCAAAGAGGCAACGCTTTCAGCTAAAGACTGGAAGAACTTGAGAAATGTTTTGCAGGAGGCGGAGTCCGAACGGGCTGAGCTTGAAATGAAACGAGCTCATAAAGTCAAAGAGCTGCATCGGCTCGAACGGCTCCAGCAGGCCATTCCTGAACTCGCTTCCCTGAAAATCTGGCAGGAGCGTCTACAAGCCCTTGGGACGGTGACACTCCTGCCGTCCGATTTCAGTGACCGATATCAGCAGTTGGAACAGGAAATCCGTGAGGCCAAGAGGCAGCTGCACAAAAATTCTGAACAATTGAAGCAGAAGGAAGACAAGCGCCAGGCTATTTCCCTGCCCACGGTTTTACTCGAACATGCTGAGCTGGTTGATAATTTTCATGAACGGCTGGGAGAATACCGCAAAGGGCAGAAAGACAAACCGGAACGAAACGGGATGCGCATCAACCTGCGCAAAGAGGCCTCACTGCTGCTCAAACAGATAAAGCCGGGGGTACCGCTGGAGCAGGTAGACTCTTTACGTCCAGTGCTTGCCAAGAAATTGACAATCCAAACATTGGCTGGGCGGTTCGAGGCGGTCAGCGAGCAGGTTCGGCGGGCGCAAAAAATGAATAAAGCGGCACAGCTGGCAATGACTGAGGCCGATAAGGAGCGAGATGACGCAACAGAGCCCATGGATTCGCACCTGCTGGAGCAGGCTGTGAAACTGGCTCGCAGAGCCGGTGAGTTGGACAATCAAATACAAAAACGCAGAAACGATGCAGAACAGGGAACCGAGGAGTGTCTTAGCGAACTGAAACGGATTGGCCTCTGGTCCGGCGATCTGGCAGCGCTTCAGGAACTCCCCCTGCCTTTTCTTGAGACGGTGCATCAATTTGAACAGAAATTCAAAGATATTTTTGACCGGAGGCAGAGGCTTGAGAAAGAACGTGAAGAGGATGCAAAACAGTTAAAGACGGTGCAGACCGAGATCAAAAAGATCGAGTATGGCGGCGAAATCCCCTCGGAAGAAGAATTGCAGCTCACCAGGCGGCAACGGGAGAGAGGCTGGCAGCTTTTGCGCCGTCAGTGGCTTGATGGCGAGGATGTAACCGTGGAAAGTCAAGCCTTCGATGAAACACAAGTATTGCCGATTGCTTACGAAGGACTGGTCAAAAAAGCGGATCTGCTCGCTGATCGGTTGCGCAATGAAGCAGATCGAGTCGCCAATGCCGCGACTTTTCGCTCCAGGATGGAAACTCTGCAGGAATCACTGATTGACTATGAGAAAGTAAAAGAAGAACTCGATCAAGGCGAGCAGGCATTGGATGGGGCCTGGAGTGCACTGTGGGAACCCGCCGGCATAACCCCTTTGACGCCAAAGGAAATGAGCGGCTGGCTGAGCGCCATCGAAAAGCTTCGCTTCAGGGTGAACGAACTGTCAAAAAAAGAAAAAGAAATTGTCAGTGAGGAAGCGAGGCGCTTTCAGCTCCGGGACAATCTTCTTGACGCCCTTACTCCATTTGCCGTGGAAGCGGAGGTGGGACACGCGCTGGGGCCGGTGCTTATCCTCGCCGAAACAATGCTCGAAAAGCTGGACCGGCAAAGAGCTGAGCTCATCCAGATTGGTGATCGGCAGAAAAAGGCGCGGGAAGAGTTTCACCGGGCGGAGGAAACCTTGGCTGATGCCCGGGAGTCGCTGGCCATGTGGAGGGATCAGTGGGCCAAGGCGCTCTCCGGCTTCGGTATTGAGGAAGATATTTCGCCCGTGGAAGCCCAAATCTATCTCGACACCTTGCAAAGTTGCCTGGAAAAAGTGAAAGAGGCAGATGACATGCAAAAGCGCATTGACGGCATTAATCGTGATGCCGATCTGCTCGACAGGGAGGTGAGGAGACTTGTTCGGCAGGTGGAGCCTGAGATCCTTGACCTGCCTCTGGATCAGGCAATTGCACATTTACGGAATAAACTGGCCCAGGCCCGGGATGACAGGATTCGTCTCGATCAACTGGGCGAGGATATCGATGCGTTGCAAAGTGAGACTGCCGCCATCAACAAGAATCTCAGGGATATGAATGAGCACATGTCTGAACTGCTCAGGATTGCCCGCTGTGAAAAATCAGAGGAACTCTCCACGGTGATTGAGCGGTTCAGCCACTATCAGCAATGTCATGAAACTATATCCGCCATTGAGGCCAGACTGGCCAAGATAGGCGGCGGAGCCACCGCGGACGCACTGCTCGAGCAGGCCGCCGGGCTTGACGCCGATGAGCTGCCGGGCCGAATTGACGCGCTGCGGCAGGATATAGAGAAACATCTGAATCCTGCAATAAATAAGATTTCCCAGGAGATAGGGGAGACGACCAGTCAGCTCAAAGGGATGGACGGCAGTGCTAAGGCTGCCGAAACCAGGGAGGAGATGGAAGGGGAACTGACTAGGCTGAGGCGACTGGCGGAGCGCTATTTAAGAATAAAACTGGCCGCCAAAATTCTGCAGCAGGAGATTGATCGTTACCGGGAGAAACACCAGGGACCGGTGATGAAGATAGCGTCCCGGTATTTTGCCGACCTCACCCTGAACTCTTTCATTGGTCTCAAGGCGGACGTGGATGACAGGAACGAGCCCATCCTGGTGGGAATCCTTCCGGATGGGATATTGGTAACAGTAGAAGGAATGAGCGACGGCACCCGTGATCAGCTTTACCTTGCTCTGCGGTTGGCGACCCTTGAGTACCGTCTCGAGTCCAATGAACCGCTGCCGTTCATCGTCGATGATATCCTGGTCAATTTCGACGACCGCCGATCCAGGGCTGCGCTTGAAGCGCTGGGTGAGCTGGCGGAGAGAAACCAGGTGATCCTCTTCACCCACCACCAGGCAATCGTCGATCAGGCGGAGACGCTCGGCTCAGCCGCCGAGGTGGCGATTCACCGACTGCAGGTCTGATTCTTCATCCGCCGTAAAGCAGCTCGCCCCCCGAGAAACCGAGACCTCCACAGATTGCCAGATTGATGAGGTAGAAGA
>JARRLH010000077.1:0-10492 GCA_037387205.1 Desulfofustis sp. | reverse complement strand
TGGATCTGAAAACGCAACTGCCAGACCCCATCATCATCACTAGGTAATTCTACAGGGTAATAGGCAGATAATTGGGCATTAATCGGCTGCTTACCGATAGCAAAAACCTTACCGACACCACCGCCAACAGGTATGGTCCACCTGTCGTCGCTGTCTGCTTCCCAATTGGCTTTGATGATCGGAGCACTGGTCAGGTACCATCCCTTGGGCAGATTGTAGTTTATGAAATATTGCCAGGTGAAGAGATTGATATCCTGTTCGCCTGAACCGGCAAAAGACCAGACATTGCTGAACAGTGAACCTATCACCCAATTGCCAGGCATTGTCAGTCCGACTACTGTGAGTCCGGCACCCCATTTGTCCGACCCCAGGGACTCCCCGCCATCCTCTGTTGTCCCGCCCAATGGGCCATCGGTGGCGGAGGGAAGAAGAACTATCGGGCCGACACCCCAGGTAAGTTTGGCCGCATCCGCTGGCGAGAAGAAGGCCGAAAAGGTGATATCTCCTAAACCGGTTATCCTGCCTTCACCTCCGGTAAAGAAATCCGGCTGCGATATGATGGGTATGATCGTTCTGGTGATCACATTCCAATTGTCATTGATGGTGACGGGTATTACGGGCTGAATGTTGAGAATATTCTGAATCTGGTCATCAGGCCCAATATTGAAATTGGTATTGTTCTGAAGTGGCAGACTGATCATGTTTGCTATGGGGTTCTGAGCCTGCTTGGCAAGATCCTCCTGGGACTGTTCTTGAGCTGTTACACTACCAACGGAAAAGAAGATGATGATAAGGATAGATATCGATCTCATTTATTTCTTCTTAGCCTCCTTGAGTTCAATCAGTCTAATTATTCAATATTCCTCATTATTCCAGCGGAACACTTGGAATAGGAAAAGTAAGGGTTAGCACAAGAGATTGCCCTTCGAAGGTACTTTCAGCACCAAATTCCCAGAAATAACGAGCATTGAGAAACCCATACAGTTTCTTGCTCGTTGCCAACGGCAGTGTTACATCAGGCCCAATGCCATAGACTCGATGTTTGCCCACATCCCTGCCACCTGGAAGTAACTCTAAACTCGGTATATCGTCTTCTGTTACCTTCCACTGGGCATAGTAGGCTGCCCCTACTGTCAATGCCCCATCCATATAAGATTTACCCAGCCCGCCTTCAAGAGTGAGAATATTCCCGACCGTGATATCCGAGTCTTTCTTCTCCGAATGTGTCTCATAGTAGGCGTTGGTCGAGAAATGCCAGCTTTTAGCCTCATCAAAATAGAGGGTTGCGCCAGCGAAGAACTCGAGGCTCCACATGCCTAAACCATTATTCGAAGAACCTCTGTTTTCATATTCACCTGTGGGCGCATACACTCCTAGTCCAGCAATGAAGTCGGCACGGTCAGTATGCCAGCCCAGATTTACCGGCTGAAAATAGAGATCTGTGAAATCTGTGCCGACACTTTCATTTAAGCCCAGAATGGGCGCTTCCAGGGTGTTGTCGGTAAATGCGGGATATATCTGGAAACTATAGTTCGCCCCAAAGAGTTTCATCTCTGAAACCCATATCAATCCGAAAACATACGCATTTGCCTCCAACGAGCCCCGCTCCTGAGGATCGATACTGACCTTATTGCCATCACGATCTCTTAATGTGTCCGCTTCATATCGATAATAAATAGGAGCTACCACATAGAAACCAGGTGGCGGTTGGCTCGCGGACAGTACTCCAAAATCGCCTTTCATATTGTGTCCGGCGAATCCTGCAAATAAGGGTGAGGGAGAAAGTAATGCGAAAACGACTACTAAGATTATAGCCCAGGCCAATACATGTGTCTTTGAGGTCATTCACTCTACTCCACTGGATCGATACCTGCTTCTATCTTTTATGTACTCCTCTCCTAACGAATAAAACCCTCTCTGAGCTGTACAATCGTAGACGGTTTTTATTCTTTTTTCGTTGGGATGTACGGATCCAACGTGCCAGGTTTAATGGGTGGTTCCGTCTGTAGAGACGCCGCGTGCGCTTCTAACTGAGGCAGGCCAGCCTTGGTCACCCACGTATGTGGAAAAAGCACATTGTCTCGTTCTTGGGGGTCGTTGATAAGATTATAGACCCTTGGCATGGTGTATTCACGCAACGTACCATTCCATCCGGTCTGCTCCTTGAAATGAATTTTCCAGTCTTTCCACTTCACGGCAAAAATATCATTGCCCATGTACACGATGAACCCATCTCGACCAGATTTCTCTTTATTTCCCAGGAAGAACTCCGACATCTCGATACCGTCAATTACACGGTCATTGGGAACTTTGCCGCCAGCGATCTTGGCAAGCGTTGGGAAGAGGTCCATTTCGTGGACAATTTCATCACTCACCCCACCCGCTTTAATCTTGCCTGGCCAGCGAATAGCAAAGGGTACGCGAAGCGCCCCCTCATAGCCGGTGAAAAGAGTTGAACGCCAGGGCCCTGAAGAGCCATGCATTGCCGTCTCGACTGTCATTGACGTTTCACCAGCACTTAACGCTTCCGGCCCGTTGTCAGCCGTAAAGATGAAGATCGTGTTGTCGGCAATACCAAGGGCATCGATGGTACTGAGCAACTCACCAACATAGCTGTCTATCTGCATGAGGATATCACCCCACAAACCTTTGCCGGATTTCCCCTTGAAGTCGGGATGGGGCATGGTGGGAAAGTGAGTGGCGGTATAGGGGAGATACACAAAGAACGGTTTTTCGGCTTGGGCTTGTTCCTTCATGAAACTGATGGCTCGGTCGGTGAGGTCACGATCGATCAGAGGACGGTAATCGAGGCGATAAGGCCTTACTTCCTCTGGCACCTCCCCCTTTTTGCCATCCAACACGAAGGTTTCGGCAGCTCCGCTCTCGGAAAATCCATCCAGTGATGAGTAGACGGATTCGTCTGTCGAGTTGGGAACACCATACCATTCATCAAAACCTTGATCTGTTGGAAAGCGTCCCGGGGTTCGGCCCAGGTGCCATTTACCATACATCCCCGTCGTGTAGCCTGCATCTGAGAGCATTTCTGCCATGGTGATTTCCCACTGTACGAGGCCATACACACCTTCACCGAGTGGAACAGTGCCGTTACCGCTGCGGATTGCATAGCGGCCTGTCATAATTGCTGATCGAGAAGGCGTGCACTGAACCTCCACGTTGAAGTTGGTGAGCCTAAGCCCCTCATCTGCCAACTTGTCCAACTCGGGGGTGGCCGCACCGCGAATTATCCCGCCTCCGTTAAATCCTGGCTCACCCCAGCCAAAATTGTCCATGAAGACGAGAACAATATTGGGTTTCTCCATCGAGAAAGCAGATGTCGAAATCAGTAGGCTAAGAATTACGACAGACAAATATGCTGGAAAATAGGCGAGACATCTTGCTCGCTTCTTTCTCATACATTTCATTTGCATCATTTCTACCATCCTCCTCGCGCTGCTGAGCTGGCTCAGTTGAATGTCGCTCTTTTTCATTGCTCATCTAGGGCGTATACCAGATAGGCGAAGTATAAGCCCGCTCCTGATGAATCAATTCAGCTGCCTCTGGGATCTCTGCCCCGAAGCGAAGTTTGTCGTACAGAATCCAGCGCGGCGTAGGGATCTCAAGAATACGGGCGTAGTAGAAGGCTTTGAGTCCCGGGTCGAAGTCGGGGTCGGTCCACACGGCAGTGAGTTCGGACTCGCCGATGGTATTGGCCCAGGTCGCCGCCTCAAGGTCAACCGTGTTGCCGACCGGGGTTTTACAGCGCCCATCGGGGCCGATCTCCCGGCCATCCGACACAGCCACATCGTAAATCCGCTCATGCGTTTTCCCGTCCTTGTCGAGCCAGCCCTTGATGATCTGGACTCGATCAAGATTCGCTCCGATCGGATCACGCAGGGCGATAACCATAAAGGTCGGGGCCTTGTCCGACGGTCCCGCAGTTAAATCACCGCCCATGGTTACACCCTTTTGGTACCCTATAAACGCAGGGGCGCGATTTCGCAGGTCGTTCTCCTCAAAGTCCCAGCCCCCAAAGAAGCGCACTAGCATGCGCGGGCCGGTGGTGGCATAGGTCTCCTTGCGCTCCATGGCATCGAAAATCGCCTCCCGGGTATTCTCAGATGCCCAGACAGCCTGGTAGCCAGAGGCCGACAGTTCGTATCCCTCTATGGCGCCAAGCTCGGACTTAACAAAGGGATGCGCGACTCGCGTGGGCGACGGTTCGACACTGGTGGATTTACCGAAGAAATTCTCCTCTTCGGCGGTAGACAGCCCAGTATGACTGTCGGTTGCGCCCACCAGGCCAAACTTATAGGGATTGGTGCCCAGCTTCTGCTCGAGGACAAGCCCATTTTTCAGCGCCTCGCGGGCATACTCCCGCTGCAGCATTTCCTCTTTTTTCAGTTCAGTGAGATCAAGGTTGCCCTTATCCAACGTCTCATAATCAGCAAATTCATCATCAGGCGAAAGAAGCGGATGGGTTTCGCCGTCACCTTTAATCTGAGTTACTTCATAAAGCGGCTCCCATTTTGCGCGCAGTTCTACATAGTTTTTATCAACCTGTCCGCCGGCATACGTTTCGGACATGGGGAATAACCAGCCGTTTGAGAGATTGCCGTTATGGGAGATCGCAATCGTCTGTCCGCCCGTTTTCGTCTCGTAATCCTCCAGCCATTGATACAGATCCAACGGATCTTGAGTGCCAATGGGCGGCTGCGTGGTCAGCGGGACGACCATGCGGGCCCGATTACCGCCGTCGCGCAGAATCACGTTGCGGTGCAGATTGAATCCCTTGGGTACCGATGTCCACTCAAAACCAATCAGGGTGGTGAAGCGACCAGGCTCGTAGTATTGATCAGCGCTCCTGGTGATCTTGTCCCAGAGTTTGTTGTAGATGCCGGAGCCTGGCGAGTAGTCCGCCACCAGCTGCTCCGGAATGGTCATTTGCGAGAAATTCGTGATCAGGTCAAACGCAGCCTTTCCCGCAGCCTCTCCCCCCTCCTGGAAGCCCTGAGACCATTCCCTTCCCTTCGGGTCGGCCATGATGTTAGGCGTTCCTTTCTGGATATCAAAGGCGATACCCATCATGTCTGAATGGTCGGTAATCACTATCCAGTCAAGCGGCCGGCTTAGTTTGACAGGCAAGCCGGTCGAGGACTTTATCTCCTCGCCGCGGGCAAAACGGTAGGCATCGTCGTGGGTCAATATATTGCCGAACAACCCTGCATCCAAAGATAGTCCCGTATGCAGATGGGTTTCCCCCCAATAGACGTTGCTGGGGAACGAGCGTTGCGCATAGGGCGAAAAGGTTTTGCCCGGGTAGAGCCCGCCCAGAACCTCTGGATCGGGGCTGCCTATGTCGGAGGCTGCAAGAAGACTGGGTACCAGCAACAGGGACACAAATGAAATACATAATTTGGACATTCCTTTAGTGAGATTCATGACTTGCTCCTAACTAGTGGGGTTATGTCGCTCCTGAAAATGTGGGGATCCATAAGAAAGCGCCCCATTTTGATTCACTGTGAAGAGCTGCAATGATAATTATTATCAAAAATATTTGCCAATCACTAAAACAGGCATATAATGAGTACAACAAGTGCTAGTTTATTTACTAATTACTTGGAAAAATGGACGATTTTTTAACGAGGTGAAAATGCTAGAAAAAAATCACGACAACAGAGATGAGCGTGTGTATTTCTCTTCAACTGGGGATAACTCACCTGAGATTCTTCTGAAATTACTCCAGAACGTTGTCATGGCGTCCCCATTTGGCCATGTCATAACCGCCATGGACGAGCAGAACGCTCCAATTGTCTTCGTCAATCGATCATTTGAGGAAATTACCGGCTTCAAGGCAAACGAGGTCATGGGCCGCAGCTGCCATATTTTATTGGGAAACGATCCAGACCAAGAATCGCTGGAAAGGTTTCAGGCAGCGGTTGGAAAAGGGCAACAGCACGCAGAAGTGGTTCGCAATTATAGAAAAGACCGTTCTCCTTTCTACAACGAACTCGCGGTGTACCCTTTATCGAATGACACCACAGAAATCACTCATTACGTGTGGGTCATAAAAGATGTAACTTCTTCAATCGAGGCTGAAAAAAAGATGACCATGCTGATTGCCGAAAAAGATAAGCGCTTCTCAGCATACATGGAAAATTCAAACGAAGCTCTCTGGCGTTTGGATTTTGATCCGCCAATTTCATTGGCTGATCCACACCCAGATCAAATTCAGGCAATTTTTGACCGAGGAGTATTCACCGAAGCAAACGATGCAGCTGCCCGTGCATTAGGTCTTAATAAAGGTATCGATTTGCTGGGCAGACCGCTCAATTATCATATGGATGTTTCAAGGCCGGATAACAGAAAGATGATTTCTGATCTGGTTCACAACAGATTTCATATGGAGAATGTAATATCACACGAAAAAGAGGTTGATAAATCTGATGTGGTGGCAATGAACAATATAACACCCGGCATAAAAAATGGGGCGGTTACGCATCTATGGGGAGCAAGCCTCGTGATAACGGAGCTATTCACAGCCCAGAAGGATCTACAAAAATCAAAGAAAGAACTGGCCGCAAAATCGAAAGCCCTTGAACAGAAAAACTTTGCGCTCAAAGAACTAGTCGCTCACATCGGCCTGGAGCAGAAAGAGTTTAAAGATCGGATCATGACGAACATTTCAGAAATAGCCCTGCCATCTCTTGAGAGGATAAAACTACATAAGGGTGAAGAAGCATATATCGATCTACACCGTAGAGATCTTGAGAATCTGGCATCATCTTTTGGACTCAAGGTGAACGATATCAGAGTAAAACTCACTCCCCGCGAGATGGAGGTATGCAATCTGGTCAGAAATGGTCTGGCTAATAAGGAGATCGCTAGGGTCCTAAAAATTGCGGTTCATACGGTCGAAAAACATAGACGAATGGCGAGAAGAAAGCTTGGGCTGAACAAGAAAAAAGTGAATCTGCATTCGTACCTCAATTCCCTTTAAACCGAGTCGCCCGATAACTTTATTTTATTGAACGAGCAGGATCCTGATAATAGGCGATTCTGATGGGAGGATTATGATGCAAGAGGTATTCAATGGAAATATCAGTTCTTTTAGTTCAGATTTGATCTGACACTTCCTTGTATAAATGAGGGTTACCAGTTTTGATTGAGGTGCCAACCGAAAATCAAACCTTGCCAGCGGAACCAACTCTTTAGGCGCATTTTGCCAGAGGCAATACTCAATATTCCAAAGCACCACATTGTTCCATTTACTCGCTTCGATTTTTAATTTAGATTGTAAGATACTGCATTCGATCTAGCTATTATCCAAGACTTTGCTGAAAAGAGTGATTTCAATGATTCAGATCGACAGTATTTGTATCATTTCCTCACTAAAGCTTATCACTCTGGCACAGCGTTATTTCCCATCCAACCTTTCCATAAACCTTTTAAATAGTGAAGTTAACAATGCGCCATAACGCCTAACAAAAACAGGGAGGAGCGGAAATGAGAAATTACAGATTAACATTGTTAGCATGTCTTTTAATCTCGTTATTTTTGATGGGCTGTGTCGAGACAATGACTGACACCCAAAAAGGTGCTGCTGTAGGAGCAGCAGCGGGCGCAGTTGGTGGACAGATAATTGGCAGAAATCACCAATCCACACTGATAGGCGCCGGTGTCGGTGCTCTTGGCGGCGCCCTGATTAATGACGCAATAAGCCAGGAGAAAAACAAGCAAGGTAATTGATGCGATTAATGGCAATCATCAAATAGAGGGGTGGGTAATGGATTCCAAGAATGTATATGAGAGACTCGAGCACCTAGAGCAACAGAACAAAAGATTGCATAAAATCCTGCTGATTCTCGTATTGGGGTTGACGACACTTTTCATAGTGGGCGCGAAAGCAGGATTGCAGGATGTTCGCTTCGATGAAATTACGGCTGGTAAAATAACCATAGTTGATGATCAAGGGAATAGGCTCATCGAGATTGGTGTTGACGAGGCTAAAGGCACTGGAATGAGAATCCTTAACAAAGAAGGTACACGCTTGGTAGGTATAGGTGTCGCAGCCGATGAAGCAGGGAGTGGTCTATTAATAGCCGATAATGAAGGAAGGGCCCGCTTTGGATTGGGTATAGATATGGGCGTACCCAGTCTGGCTTTGACCGATGAAAATGGGAAAAAAATTATCGGTCTTGGCGGAGATGAGAGAGGTTATGGCCTCGTGATAATGGATGGCGATGAAGTTGAGCGGGCTGGCATTGGCTTTAAAGAGGGAAGCACCGGTATAGCCATTTACGATGACAAAGGTCGATATATCAGAGGAATGGTGCATGACTCGGGAGGGTTGCACTACTCCTCATATTTAGATTCGAACGGCAAAGAGGTGTTTATAAAGTAAGATACACTCATTACAATCAGTTAAGATCATTATAAATCTAGCATAACCTGGGAGGAGCGCCATGGGTCACTTGCGGCGAAGATGTTTCATTTCGGTGTTGGCAATTTCTCTTCTTTTCAGTTGTTTCTTTATATCCAATCAAGCAGTCGCAGATGCCGGTGATTCATGGGAGTTCCATATTGCACCCTATGCCTGGCTCGCTGGTTTGGATGGCTCGGTCGCGACACTGCCTGGATTGCCGCCGGCTGATATCGACATTGATTTTTATGACGACATCCTGGGCAATATTAACGGTGCCTTCATGCTCGTCGGCGAAGCTCGAAAAGGCCGCTTCGGCCTCACCATGGACCTGGTCTATACCGATATCGAAACTGATTCAGCTATTCCCGGGGAGAATTTCACCACTCTTACTTCTCAGACTACCAACTGGATTGTTTCGGCTGCAGGTTTTTATCGGTTGACGGCCACTGATAAGGCCTTTATCGACGGGCTTGTCGGCGTCAGATATTGGTCGGCTGATTCCAAGTTGACCTTGAGTGGCGGCCCGGCGGGCTCTTATGCCATTGACAACAGTGAAGACTGGTTTGATCCGATAATCGGATTCAAGGGCTTGACCCGTGTCGGTGAATCGAGGTTTTTTCTCAGTGGTTTTCTGCTTATCGGCGGCTTTGGAGCCGGTTCCGATTTTCTCTGGGATGTTAATGCCAATCTGGGATACCAGTGGGGGGAGATTTTCTCCACAACCATCGGTTATCGCTATCTGGATGTCGATTATGAAGACGACGGGTTCCTCTATGACGTTGCCCAGCATGGCCCGACACTGGGATTATCGTGGAGATTTTAAAATCACTCAGAGACATTTGTAAGGGGGAGGGCTATGCAGAAACGAAATATCGCTCGCGCAGCTGTTTTCAATATTTTTTCCACATTTGTTCTGATAACAGCACTCATAGCATCAGCTCAGTCCAAGGAGACAGCTATGCTCAGCGAAGCTGATATCGACAACCTCGTCCGCCGCACCTACCAGTACGTGGCAATGTACAACGTGATCAACAAAGGCGCCATGATGGAGGAAAATCCCACCCGAACCGGTTGGAACGGAACCCATGCCGCAAGCGGTCTTCTAGACCACACCTCGAAGGCAATCGCGCGACCTAACAATGACACGCTCTACATCACGACGATCATGGATTTGAGAAGTGAACCCGTCATTGTCTCCTACCCGGCCTTCGACTCTAAGTTCGTGGCCTTGGAGATCTCCGCTTACGACCACTATGTCGACATCCCGCTTACGACGACTAAAGGCGACTTCAAGGAGCCCACCAAGGTGCTCTACCACACGAAGCGCACGCTGGGCTATGACGGCGAACCGGTCGAGGGTGTTGACAAGATCATCGAGATGAGCGGTGACTTCGCCATTGCCTTTCTCCGAGTGATGCCACATGCGGCGGAGTTGGAGCGCCTTGAGAAGAATCTAGAGGCCATGAAGCAGGTAAAGGCGGTGGGACTCTCTGAGTATCTTGGTCAGCCAGCAAATACGACTGAAGCCCCATCCTTCCCGGACTTCAACACCGATGAAGGTATTTTCGAGAACAATTTCCTGGAGGTCATGCAGTTCGTGGTTAACCACACCACCTTCGATCCGGCGGACGAAATGGACGCGGCGGTGCTTGCGACCTTAAAACCGCTGGGAATCGAACCTGGCAAGACCTTCGATCCGGCAAAGGCCCCCGCAATTGATGGCAAGGCCTTGGCTGCTGCAGCGAAGCGTATCCACGGGGAGGCGATCAGGATATGGACGGACCCTACTGGGAACCCTTACGTCAATGACCTTTTCCTGCCTAAGGGCGAGATGACCCCGGAGCCGATGGTAATCCAGTCAGCCTATGGTCCCATTGGGCTCCCCGCCCACCAGGCGGTGTATCCTGGGATCGGCAGCGCGGATGGCCAAACTCTGAATGCTCAGCACGACTATGTGATCCGGATGTCAAAGGAGGAAATGCCTCCATCCACGGCATTCTGGTCCGTCACGCTTTATGACGCTAAGAACGGTTTTTTCATTCCCAACGACCACAAGAAGTACAGTGTCGG
>JARRLH010000076.1:0-15209 GCA_037387205.1 Desulfofustis sp. | reverse complement strand
TTAGAAAAGTTATCTCTGCTGCTATATACACTTCTCTAGCAGGTGATGCACCAATCTAACACGCAGTTCAATTCAATACCATGACTTTTGGCCGACTATTCACCCTGCCATTGGTCACGGCCCTGTAGTTTGGCAGATTTCACTTGAGGCTCTCGGGACTGCCGGTCTGGACTTTCCCGCAGGCAACCCTTCTCTGATCAGTGCACCGGTTGACCGCGCCGCATCCGCTAAACGGCGCAGTCGGGACAAATGGCTTTTCAGGTCTTACAAGTATGCTCATTGTGATTATGCGATAAGACCGGGCGACAACACTGACAGGTGCAGATCGACCAGCCGCCGATAGTGGCGCCTTATCCAGTATATATTGACTGGCCATGAGCAAGAGAAACGAACACCAGGTGGACAGCAGGCGACTGGTTCTCGCCGGAGCAGTAAATTTTCGTGATCTGGGGGGACACCCGGGCAGCGGACTGCAGCCGGTACGCCGCGGTCTGGTGTATCGATCCGATCATCTTTCCAGGTTGACTGCGGATGATCATCAAGTTCTGTCGCAGGTGGGTTTGAAGACGGTGTGCGATCTGAGAAGCGGGCGCGAGCGGGAGCGGGCGCCGGATCGTCTGCCGTCCGCAGATTCGCTTCGTTATCTTTTCCTGCCGGTGGAAGACAGTCAGTTTGATCCGGCCACTGCCCTGGAGCGTCTGAAAAACGGCGATCGGGAGTTCCTCTCCCTCGATTTTGTCATTGCCTTATATCGCCGTTACCTGGATGATTTTGGTCCGGTCTGGGGTACGGTTCTGACCCTGGCCGCCTCTGATTCCAATCTTCCGCTGGTTTTCCACTGCACGGGAGGCAAGGATCGTACCGGCATCTGTGCCGCGCTGCTATTGCTGCTGCTCGGGGTGAACGAAGAAGCCATTCTGGCGGATCATCAGCTGTCAACCATCTGCAACGCCGACCGTGTCCAGCCCTTATTTGACAAGCTTGCCTGCCTGGGGGTCGGACCTGAGCTGGCGGCCCCCTATCTGCAGGCACCCGCGGAACCACTGGCTGACATGCTCGACTATCTGAGCGCCAGGTATGGAAGCGTCGAAAATTATCTGCTGAACCGGGCTGGAATGGAAGCTTCGACCCTGTCGAATTTACGGGCCCTTCTCTTGCAATAAATTCTGTGGTGCTGATTTCTGGACCTAATAAGGGCGTTTATTCCCCCTCTGTCGAGTCATCAGCGTTCATGAAAAAATTGTGCGTCCAGGCGCGCTGGGCTGAGGAACTTTATACACTACCAGGAGCATTTAAATGAAATCGAAAAAATATGACGACGGGATGGCGGCGAGGAGAAAAGTTCTTGGAGATGAATATGTCGACAAAGCAATAGCATCTGCCACTGATTTTACCAAGCCTCTACAAGATTTAGTAACTGAAAATTGTTGGGGTGAAATTTGGGTCGGCGGGGTGCTTCCAGATAAAACAAGAAGCCTGGTAACTATTGCCACCCTCGCAGCACTGAAAGCTTCGACTGAACTGAAAGCCCATGTCCTTGGAGCGTTGCGCAACGGCTGCACGGTTGAGGAAATTCAAGACGTACTGCGCCAGTCAGTAGTTTACTGTGGTGTGCCATCGGGCATAGAGGCTTTCAGGGCAGCTAAAGAAGTGATTGACAATTGGGAAGGCATTACCCACAAGCCAGATTGACTGAGTGATTATTAACCATTCTTAGAATCTGAATTAGGTTCTGGGTCTACTTTGAACCGCTAAGGTTTCTTAACGAGGTCTGCCAAAGAGCTGGATTGCCCCATAAGCGCACTCTGAGGGCAGTTCTGCTAAGGCAGGGAAGACTCGTGCATCAGCTGAGCCTGCGCGATGTGGCAATGGATGGAGTCCACCTGAGCGTCGATCACCTGTTCATAGGGACTGAACTGAAATTCCACCACCATCGTTGAGTCAATGTGATGCTGGTGATGAATGGTATGGTCTGCGGGTGATGAACAACGTTCACTCTTCAAATGGTGGCCATGGCTTGTCGTATAATCCAGGCGAGCCTGGCAGATCACTTGTGCCCCCACTTCAAGCTCCGACTGCACTGCGGCTGAGAGGCGATAGGATATTTCCAGGTCGCAGCCGCGATGATGATGACTGCAGTCGTCTTCTGCACATGAAAGCCAGGCCCCGGTGACATCGAGACGAAGCGACTCTTTCTGCTCGACTTGCTCTGGCTTAACCAGCGGCTGCAGTGCTGGCTGCTGATGAAAATGAGCATAGAGCTTGGGGGGCAGGCGATCGGCGTCGGGGGCAAGAAAAGGCAGGGCAGAAAGGTTTGCCGAGCAGCAGAACAGAATGAACAGGATCAGAAAAAAGAGCAGCCGCAAACTTTTATTTCTCCGCACTGGCGTGATCATGGTCGGCATCTCTTAAATTCAGACTGCATCAGGGAATCTCAATTTGTAGTACTCATCTCAACTATACACGGGCTGATCCGGCAGCACAATACCACACCGTCATATTACTACCAAGTATCAGCTATTTAGGCGAACCGTGAAAGGTGCGGCCGGGTGCTGGAGTCGGTGGTGTGGAGCGCAGGTTAAGCTTGAAATTAATCAGTAATATAATAAAATACTTCGGCAGATACCACAGCGAAGTATGCTGGTTTAGCGTGTCAGGTTTCTCGTCTCTATCGAAGAAAGGTAGCGATCATAATCATTTATCTTAGGTGTGAACATGTGTGGGAAGCGTGGCGCGATTGCGGCGGCCACAGAAGTAGAAACGAATGTAATGGAGGTTAGTAGATGTTGAGCAGAAAATTAATGATGGCGGCACTAGGTTTTAGTGGGGCCGCACTATTGATGGTTCCCGGAACCATCATGGCGGAGAACGCCAAGCCGAAGGTCCTGAAACCCTGTATGCAGTGTCATGCTGATACACCGGACAACGGAATTCGCGGGAAGCTTGGCAGTGTATCCATGAAGGCGGAAACCATCAAGGTTGACACCGGCGGGGCGTCCTGGCTGGTAAATTTTGATGAGGATACGGATCTGAGCGGCGCCGAGGCGCTCAACAAGATTCCTGCCGGTAAAGAGGTGCTTATCACCTTTTATGAAGAAGACGGCGCCCTTTACGCCGAGTCGGTGGATGTCAAACAGCCGGCTAAACTCGATCCGGCCATTCTAATCAAGATAGACGAACTGGCACCGTTGATCGAGCAGGGTCCCGAGAAGGGTAATTTCACCATTGTCGATGCGCGGCCTGGAAAACTTTTCCTGGAAAACATCAGAGTATTCCTCGATGGCATGCCGGCCTGGAAAAAAGCGAAAAAACCGCTCTATTCCAGTTCCAAGTCGCTGAAGAAAATGATGGAGACTGAGACGCCGGTGGTGTTGATCGACGTCAGAGATGCAGAAAGTGCCGAGGCGGCTCATATTGAAGGAGCGGTTTCAATCCCGGCCGCCCAGCTTGCCGACGCAAAGGAGCGTTTTCCTTCGCTCAAGAAGGCTCCCATCGTACTTTACGGTGCCGACACCAAGGCGGGGCTCGAGAGCTTTCAGCAGGTAAGGGACTGGGGTTACATGAACACCACGGTTCTGATTGGTGGTTTTGAGGGCTGGCAGAAAGGTGAGCTGCCCGTGGCCAGCGGTGCAACTGCCGCCGAAATCGTCTACGTTCCCAAACCCAAAGCTGGTTCCGTCGACATCGCATTGTTTGCCAAAGCGATAGACAGCAAGACCACCGACGTGGTGATTCTCGATGTGCGCACCGACGACGAGACCGAAGCGGGCAAAATTGCCGGCGCCATCGCCATTCCCGCTGAAGAGGTTGTAGAGAGACTTGATGAGATTCCCAAGGATAAGCAGGTCTACATTCACTGCAGCACCGGCCTCAGGGCGGAAATGGCTTACGTTGCCCTGAAGGAAAAGGGCTACAAAGCCAATTTCCTTGATGCCAATATCGAAGTTTCCGACAGCGGCAGCTACGAAATTACCGAAAAGGAATAATTATCACATTACAGGCGTTGGCGAAGAGCAGCGCCTGTTTCCTGATCAATCTGGACGGCTCCCCAGGGCGAAGCTCAGGGGAGCCGTCCAGATTTCTTTTTGTCAATTGATATACGAGCAGGAGGTCCCATTGAAACGAATCATCTTTTCTATCACCTTGCTGTGCATCGCCTGTGCGCTGCCCGTCCAGGCCAAAACCGACGTGTATGGAAAAGGGGTGAGCCTTAGCGAGGCCACGCCGGTTTCTGCAATTCTCGACAATCCCGACTCCTACCTGGGAAAGATGGTCAGGGTTGAGGGCATGATCATCGAGGTCTGTGCCAAGAGAGGCTGCTGGATGTATGTAGCCGGAGACCGTCAGGGTGAAAAAATTCAGGTCAAGGTCACTGACGGGGAGATCGTCTTTCCAATGAGCGCTTCAGGCCGTCTTGGGGTTGTCGAGGGTATCGTGGAAGAACTCAAACTGTCCCGTGAAGAGATGATCAAATATCTTGAGCATCTTGCCGAGGAGAAGGGGCAGCCCTTCGATCCCTCGACGGTAAAAGATGAGAGAATGATCAGGCTCAGGGGCCTGGGCGCCGAGATAGAGGGGTAGAGAGCGGCCCGATGAAGTGGCGAAAGTGGAATATCATCATTCATCGGGACCTTGGCTATCTCTGTTTCGGCTTGACCATTCTCTACGTGATATCCGGCATCGCGGTCAATCATATCCATGAGTGGAACCCGACCTACAAAATCGAGAAGAGCATGGTCGAAGTCGATCTTTCGACCGTCGATACCGCAGACGACCGGGCAGTGACCGCGACCGTGCTCAATCAGCTTGGTGAAACGGGCGAGTTGAAAAATATCTATCGCCAGGATGACCGGATGCTGAAGATATTCGTAGTCAACAACAACATCACCGTTGATGTCGCCAACGGCACCCTATTCCAGGAGAAATCCGCCAAGCGGCCGCTGCTCTACCAGGCCAATTTTCTGCATCTGAATCATGCCAAGAAGCTGTGGACCTGGTTCGCCGATCTCTACGCTGCCTGTTTAGGCATCCTGGCACTCAGCGGCATCCTTATTTTAAAAGGCAAGAAAGGGTTGTCGGGAAGGGGGAAGTGGCTGGTTGGTATCGGTTTTCTGACCCCGATTTTCTTTCTCTGGCTTTATTCTTGAATATTTTCTTCATACCCTTTTTCCCATCGGCCTCCGGGGTACAATTTACTGCAGTGGATGACCACTTACCTGCGCCCTGACCGCAGCCGGAAGAGTAGTTTTTACATAGGCTGATCCGCACCTGAGTAATAATTACCCACCTGATCCACCGGCCTGGGCTGACTCAGCCTCTTCTCCCAACTTGGTAACGCCTCTGAAACAGGCACTTTGTAAAGAAAATAATTAAATAATTATTTTGCCGCCTGACTGGCACGCATATTGGAATGGTGGAAACGAATTCCATTTTCCATAAATTAAACCAGAGGAACACCCATGAACATCAGAAAAATTACTTCAATGACCATGCTTCTGTCGCTGGTAGTGCTCATCTTGAACTCCATCATCCTCTACGTCGTGCCCGAAGGTCGGGTTGCCTATTGGGCGGACTGGAAGTTCTTTGGACTCACCAAGGGAGACTGGAGCGCCCAGCACACCACTGTCGGCTTTCTCTTTCTCTTTGCTGGGCTGTTGCATATCTACTACAACTGGAAGCCCATAGTCGCCTATATGAAAAACAGGGCCCGCCAGGTGAAGATATTCACCGGTTCTTTCAATATCGCCCTGGTGCTGACCGCCATCTTTGTGATTGGAACTTATTACAACATTCCGCCGATGAGCACCATCCTCGCCTTCTCGGAATCAGTCAAAGATAACGCTTCAGAAACTTACGGGGAGCCTCCCTACGGCCATGCCGAGTCATCCTCGCTGCAGATGTTTGCCAAGCGGGAAAATCTTGATTTGGAAAAAAGTGTTGAGCTTCTCAAAGATGCGGGAATAACAGTCACCGGACCCCAAGACACCCTGAAAGTAATTGCCCAGATAAATAATCGATCGCCGCAACAGATCTACGAAATCATACAACCGGCTAAATTAGCTGCCGAGCCTGGTCTCCAAACTGCCGCTGCAAGATTTCCCGATGCTCCCGAATCAGGATGGGGGAAGAAGAAGCTGTCGGAGGCGTGCGCTGAGTACGGCCTTAATTTGAACCGAACTCTGCAGGGGCTCAGCGACAGAGGATTAGTGGCAGAGGCGGAGATGAATATAAAAGAAATCGCTGCCGCAAACGATACGGATCCGATGGGTATTTTTGAAGCCCTGCATGACATTGCCACCTCAAACTGTTAAAGGGCTTATAGTGCAAAGGAGAATAATTATGAACCGCTGCCTGATAAAATCCATGCTGTGCTCAGCTCTTTTTCTGCTTCTCCTGCCAGCCATCGGATTGTCTGCCGATTACCAGACGATGACCACAGAAGAACTCAGCGAACTCAGGGGAACGATGTACGATGCTTCTCAAGAGGAACGCGATGCCTTTCGCACCGAGTGGAAAAATCGCCTCGATCGGATGACTGCTGAAGAACAGCAGCAGTATCTGGGTGCCGGCGGCGGCAGGGGGCAGGGCAACCGTACCGGAGACGGTCTTGGTGACGGCACGGGCCGAGGCAGGGGCGGCGGCAGGGGCGGCACGAACAGTAATGGGGGAGGCCAGGGTAATGGTCAGGGAGCCGGTCGAGGGGCAGGTCGGTAGCCGGACCTTTGGGGCCTTCTGCGAAGCAAAGATCTCTGAAGGCATTGGGAGGAGATAGGTGGCTGGATATATCATTGTTCCCTGCGCCGTCTGCGTGATCTTAACTACCGGTTCCTTCAGTTTTGCGGCGTTCACTGCCGCCTTTGCAACCTCCAACGAGTGTGCATTCTGTCACATATCCGGCCCCAATGCCCTGGTTGACCGCGCAGGTAATGATCTCTCCATTGCTGACGACGGGGACAACTGATTCGCTGCCTCGCTCGGGCAAGCTATGGTGATTCATTTCTCTTTTCTGAAAAAAGTTGTTCTCAGTTTTTTCAGGCTGTGGGACCTAATAGTGACCTGACAAGACAAGACTGAAGGACAAAATTGGTGAAATAATAATCCTTGGTGTCTGTTATGATGCCCGGATGGAACTGGTTCGAGATATATGGATGGTAACGCTCGGGGTGCTGTTTTCGGCTCTAATTGTTATCGCCGCCTATTACAGAAAGGATTTAGAGAACCATCCGGAGATGGGAATGGTGTTCATGATCCTCGGCTTTATTTCCACCATCGTCTTCTTCGGGGGGATTTTTGTCTATATCGGCGCTGCTTTGGTCCGCAGCATTCTGGGAATATTCGGTTAATTGTTGCGTCGCAGCGAGCCTGAAGAAAAAGAGGCGTCAGCAGTTTCGGTTTTGTATATTTTCATTCCTCTGGATAAATAATTCTGTAGCGCACTCGGGTGATCCAGAGAACAGGTGTGCACCCACACTCTTTTAACATTCTCCCACTTCCAGGCCGCCTTGATTGCTTCTGTCAGCAGGTAGCCCCCGTGGCCCTTGCCTATAAACGGTTCTGCCAGGCCGAAATAAATAATCTCCACCTCGTCACTTTCTCTTAGCAGTTCAAAGTAGCCGGCTATGGAGCCTCCGGAATAGGCTACAAAGGTTCGCAGGGTATCTTTTTCGACATAGTCTTTCCATTGCTGGTCGTTCCATGAGAGTTTGTCAGTCCACAGCCATTTTCCCCCGATAAAACGATAGAGAAATTTATTAAATTCGAACTGCTTTGTTGAACATTCTGAGACGACTAAACCTTTAGGATCATCTTTACTTTTCAATGAAGCAGGTGATGACATCTCTAAGTAGTAGGTTGTTACGTTTGCCATCGGTGCATTCCCCTCACGCCTGTCGTATTTAGATCAACATCTTTGTGTGCAAAAACAGGTGGGTCTTTAGCAGCACTAACTTTACCACCTGTTGAAAATGATTAACAACGCGAGCCTTGTGCAAAACTAAGATTTTCGTTCAAAATCAAGGCATGCGAGAAATTTTACCGATTGATATTCCGAGGATAAAATTTCGAGCATAACGCAGAGTGTGGGCGAAAAGATCGTTTTGCAAATGACTCAACGCTATAGTTCTGTGCCGGGCGCTGCAGAAATCAACCGGCAATCGCAATCTTTCTCAGCCGCTGTAAACGTGGCCTTCTGCCACCCGAGTAGCGGAGGTGGCAGGACCAAACAACCAAAAAGAAGCCAGGCTGACAAGAAAAAGCTTAGCACAGTTAGAGCCCACTCGTTATACTTTCAGGCCATAAAGAACCGATAACCCAAGCCGCATTTCCGCCTATGAAGATTCTTGTTACTACCATTCTATGTGCCCTGTTGGCGGTACCTTGCACAGGATACCCCAACCCTGTCGACAGCTTCCCGGAGTCAATTGGCAACGATCCGGCTCTGACCATAACCGGCGAGGCGAAGGCGTGGTCCCCGGATAACATGTTCGAGCATGTAAATGGAGAGGCGGAACTCCTGATCCGCTACGGAGCTCTGAGCCTCAGCTTTGTCTCCTATGAAAATGGCAGTGGAGACTATGTTTCCGTGGATATTCTCGATCTGGGCGAACCAATCAACGCCTACGGTCTCTTCCGATTGTACTCAGGGTGCGATGGTGAAGAACTGACAATCCACGGCGCCACGGTCCTTGCAGACGAATACACACAATATGCATGGTGGGGGCAGTACTTTGTGAGAATCAACCTTGATATCAGTGACAACACGAATAGCGGCAGTGCCCTCGTGGCGGATTTTCTGAAACATTTTTCAGAGCACGTACCTGAACGCTCTCCTTTGCCCGCCGCTCTGGAAATTCTGCAATTGAATGCCAGAAGCCCATGTGAGGTAAATTATCATCCTGAACACATAGATTTTGACCTGGAAACAGGGCCCGGATATTCATGGGTCGGCAAGGATGGCAATTCCTACTCAGCTGCTGTTCTGGAGTCTGAAGAGAAAGCTGAGCTCCGCTATAGGGCATTAAAGGAAAAAGGTGTTGCACGCTTACTGCTCTGGAAAAATGGGGTGATCTGGGTCACCGTCGATGATGGTGAGCCCACCAACGACATGAAGGAGACTATCAGACAAATTGTTGAGAATTCGTGAAGCGATGATTTATCACAGCTGCATACGCCCAAGTCGATTTCCAAGATCATACAGGAGTTCCCATGCTGCTTAAAAGGCGTGATCTATTAAAAGGAACATGTGCTTCGCTGGTCTACTCTCTTTTTCCTCATCGCACCCAGGCCGGTCAGTCAGAGCTGCTGCCTAAGAGGATACTTGGCCGAACCGGGGTGGAGGTAGCGGTACTCGGCTATGGTGCCATGCAGGTATCCGACCCCGCTATCATACGGCACGGCCTGGAGCTGGGAATTAATTACATCGATACAGCGGACTGCTATATGGGCGGCCGCAATGAAAAAGTGGTGGGCAAAGCGGTGGCCGGAATTCGAGACCGCGTCGTTATCGCGACCAAGGTTCACATCGCCAAAGAGTCCAGGATGAGGAGATCGGTTGAGCGAAGTCTCGCCTCACTTGGAGTTCAGCGTGTTGATCTCATGCAGCTTCATAATCTGAGATCCAGGGAGCAGGTTGTCCGCAAAGACGTTCAGGACTTCTTGACCAAGATGAAACAGGAGGGCAAGCTCAGGTTTACTGCGGTCACGACTCACAGCAATCAGACTGAGGTACTTGAAGCCGTGGTGGAGGATGGCTTTTACGATGCGGTGCTGGTTGCCGTTAACTTTAGATCTCCTAAGAAACTTTTTGACACAATAGAGAAAGCTGCCGCTGCGGGCGTCGGAATTATCGCCATGAAAACGCAAAACGGCGGGTTCGAAGACAAAGATTTACCGGAGCTTACCCCGCACCAGGCCGCCTTACGATATGTCATCGATAAGCCAGGCGTTCACGTGGCTGTTCCCGGCATGCTCAGTAAGAAAATGATCGCCGAAAATCTTGAGGCAGCGCGCCGCAAAGTAGGCCTCGCCGATGTGGTGAGACTTGAAAATTACCGCAAAGATCTGGTCGGCAGGGCCTGCTCCTTCTGTTCAAGCTGCATAGATCAATGCCGTTACGGGGTGGGGGGGCTGGATGTGGCGAGAACCAGGATGTACGCGGAGGGCTATGGCGACAGGGACCTGGCGCTCAGCAATGGCCGGGCTGTGCTCTCAAATATACGGCTTTGCGCCACTTGTGAAGGGTGCACCGTACGCTGTAATCAGAACATCGACATACAGGTTTCGGCGCAACAGGTGTATCGATATATCTCTTAAAACTGAGCCATTTGCAAAACGATCTTTTCGCCCAAACTCTGCGTTATGCTCAAAATTTTATCCTCGGAATAGCAATCATATGCCTGTGGTAAAATTTCTCGCATGGTTTGATTTTGAACGAAAATTTTAGTTGTGCAAAAGGCTCAACTATTCCGAATTTTCTCCCACAGGCTCATAAGAAGCAGCCTCGGGCAGCCTCGAGCAGAGACAGTGGATTGCTTTGACTGCCGCTCCAAGAGGAGCGCTCGTGCTCAATTCTTGACAATACACAACGCCCATTTTCTGCCGGCATGCAGATTATGGAGATCCTGGTCTTTTAATTTATGAAAAGAATATTATCATGGTCAGGCTTGTCGGCATAAAGTCTTTGGCGGGGCGTAGTGCACGCCGGTCAGCGACGAGCTGTTTTGCACCGGATACCTGAGTTGCGTTAATAACTACATGGAATAATAGCATAAAGCTGTAGATGCTCTCGATTAATCATCTCGATATCCGTTACGGCGAAAAGCATCTGTTCAAAGATGTTTCCGCCGTCGTTCACTCCGGCGACCGGGTTGGCCTGGTGGGGGTCAACGGCACGGGCAAATCGACCCTGATGAAAATCATGGCCGAGGAGGTTGCTGCCGATGACGGTGTGGTAAGCAGGGCGAAGCTCTTCTCAGTCGCCTATCTTCCCCAGGAACCGGCCCTGATCAGTTCCGGACGAACCCTCTACGAGGAAGCGGTTCAGGCCTTTGCCGAGCTGTTGAAACTGCAGCAGGAGGCCGATCGACTGAATGAAAGCCTGAGCAGCAGCGCCGCGCAGGATGCACAGTTTGAAAACCTTCTGGAGCGCCAGGGCCGTATTCAGCAGATGCTGGACAGCAGCGACATATACACGATCAGAACCCAGACGGAGAAGGTTCTCTTCGGGCTCGGGTTCAGCAAGAACGATCTGCACAAACCGGTTTCCTCTTTTTCCGGAGGCTGGATCATGCGACTCTTGCTGGCTAAGATGCTTCTCCAGTCGCCGTCGCTGCTCCTGCTGGATGAACCGACCAACCATCTCGATCTCGACTCTCTTACCTGGCTCGAGTCATTTCTACAAACCTACCATGGCGCCCTGGTGATCATCTCCCATGACCGCACCTTTCTGGACAGAACAACGACTCAGACATGGGAACTCAGTCTCGGCCGCCTGACCGCCTATAAAGGGAACTACTCGAAATATATCGAGGACAAAGAGGAGCGGCGGAGGATCGAGAAGGCGTCCTACGACAACCAGCAGGCCCAGATCCGACAGACCATGCGCTTTGTCGAACGGTTCCGGGCGAAATCCACCAAGGCCCGGCAGGTCCAGTCAAAACTCAAGCAGCTCGACCGCCTTGAACTGGTCGAACTGGCCGAGGAGGAGCACTCCATACACTTTTCTTTTCCGCCCGCACCCCACTCAGGGCGGGATGTCCTGATGGTCGAGTCGATTGCCAAAAGCTACGGTGATTCCCGGGTCTTCGATCAGGTTGATCTCCACCTGCAGCGGGGAGACAAGGTGGCGGTGGTTGGGGTAAACGGGGCCGGCAAATCAACCCTGCTCAAAATTCTCGCCGGCCAGCTGCGCTGCGACAGCGGCTCCATACGGGTAGGCAGCGGTGTCCAGTTGACCTATTTTGGCCAGCATCAGGCCCAGGAACTGGCCCCCGATTTTACCGTGCTTGAGAGCCTCTCCCACGTGGCCGGGGACATGACCATGACCCGAATGAGATCATTACTCGGCGCCTTTCTGTTCAGGGGCGAGGATGTGGACAAAAAGGTATCGATCCTGTCCGGCGGCGAGAAAAGCAGGCTGGCGCTGGCCCGGATGATTGCCGTGCCGGCCAACTGCATGCTGCTCGACGAACCGACCAACCACCTCGATATGCTCTCCCAGGAGGTGCTCCAGGAAGCGATGCGCCAATACGACGGAACCATCGTTGTGGTTTCCCATAACCGCTACTTTGTCGATTGTTTTGTAAACAAAGTGCTGGAGATCAAAGATGGTAGGGCGACCCTGTTCGACGGCACGGTCGCCGAATATGTTGAACGCCAGCAGCGGCTGGCCCAGAGGGAAGCGGCCCCGGTGAAAAGCGCACCTGAGTCGGAGAAGAATAACAAAACCGTTCAGGCGAGCAGAAAAGAGAGACGTCGCCAGGAGGCGCTGAAGCGGGAAAGGCGCCGGCAGCTGGCCGGACCGTGGCTGAAAAAGCTGGCCGAGGCGGAGAAGAAAGTGGAAAAATTCGAGCTGCTCAAAGAAGAGCTCGAGGCCGCACTCGCCAATCCTGAACTCTACCAGGACAGTGCCGGTTGGGCGGAGGTAAACGAACGTTACAATGACTGCACCCGCAGGCTTGATCGGTGGATGAAGCGCTGGGAGGAGGCCCAGATAAAAATGGATGAAATCGACAGCGGAGAGCTTGGCGAACAGTGAGCTCCGGGTGGCAGGAAGCAAAAATTGACATATGCACATCACTGGAGTAAAAATGAACCATCGTGGTGGCATTACAGCGTAATTTCAAATCTTGAGAATTATTGCGGAGGCTCGACGGATGAAAAAATGGGAATGTACGATATGCGGCTATATCCATGAAGGCGATGCTCCGCCGGATGAGTGCCCATTATGCGGCGCCGGTCCGGAATATTTCAAGGAGGTCGTCGAGAGCGCTGAGGAGGCCCCGGCCGAAGCCCCAGCCGAGGCGCAGTCAGAGGCCCAGCCCGAGGAGCAAGCCGATACAGCAGCTGAAGTGCAGCCTGACTCAGCGCCTGAGCCGGCCGCAAAACCGGCAGCCGCGCCATCTTCGACTGAACTGAAAAAATGGGAATGCACGTTATGCGGCTATATCCACGAAGGGCCTGCACCACCTGACTCTTGTCCGGTGTGCGGAGCCGGTCCCGAATACTTCAAAGAGATTGTCGAGAAAGAGGAGAAAACGCTCACCGAGGCCGTCCTGGAGCCTGAGACCGGTGCGGCGGGGCAGAAACCGGCCCCAAGCTTGTTCCGGAAAATGGTCATGAAGCATCATCTGCACCCCATCGCGGTGCATACCCCCAACGGCGTCCTGCCGCTCGCCCTGGTTTTTCTGGCGATCGGCACCGTACTGGGGATCACCAGCTTCGAGCAGGCCGCCTTTTACAGTCTGGTTTTTGTGCTGCTCAACATGCCTTTTGTGATTGTTACCGGATATATCGCCTGGCAGGAGCGCTACAATGGGGCGAAAACCACAATATTCGGCGTTAAGATCGGTGGCACCATCGTTGTCTGTGCCACGCTCGTGGCCATGGTGATCTGGCGTCTGGTGGAGCCTGGGGTGGCTGCGTCGCCGGGGCGCTGGACGTACCTGCTCATCTGCCTGGTCTGCGTGGGGGGAGCCGGAATTGCCGGTCATCGAATCGCAGACGTAGTCGATATTACTGGTGGTCAGGCCGGCCACGTTGATGCGGCCGCCGCCTACCACATATATACCTTTGTGTTCTTTCAGCCAGGCGACCGTGTCATCAGCCAGGCCGCTGAAGGAAAACATACCGCGCTGCTGCCTGATATAGGAAAAATCCTGGTCAACTCCCCGGCTTGCCAGCCCTTCCACGAGTGCCGATCGCATGGAGATGATTCTCCTGCACATCCCCTCGAGTTCCCGGCGCCAGTTCTGTTCAAGTTCCGGGTTGGAGAGTACGGTTTTGACGATCAAGCCGCCATGGGCGGGGGGATTGGAGTAGCAGACCCGCACCGTGAGATCCAGATGACTTCGGGCCACGGCTGCTTCCTGCGCGCTCGAGCTGATCACCGTGATGGCTCCGGTGCGCTCATTGTAGAGGCCGAAGTTTTTGGAAAAAGAACTGGCCACGAAGAAGTCAGGGCCGGCCGCTGCAAAGGCGTTGACGCTGCTGCGGTCCTGGTCGACGCTGTCGCCGAAGCCCTGATAGGCGAAGTCGAGAAAACCGATCCAGCCTTTATCGGCAGCCAGGGCTGCGACCTCTTTCCATTGGTCAGGTTCCAGGTCGACGCCGGTGGGATTGTGGCAGCAGCCATGCAGCAGAACCACGTCGCCGGCCGGCACCTCGGCCAATGCAGCTAAGAATTCGTCGTAATTAAGACCTTTGGTGTCGCTGTTGTAGTACGGATAGCTTTTCAGTTTGAATCCGGCTGCTGCAAAAATGCCGTGGTGGTTTGCCCAGGTGGGCGAGCTGATCCAGATGGTGGCGCCCGGGATGAATTTCTGGATGAGTTCCCCGCCGATGCGCAGTGCGCCGGTACCTCCGGGAGCATGCGCGGTCACTGCCCGGCCGGAGCTGATCACCGCACTGTGCTCTCCGAACAGCAGCCGCTGCACGCAGGAGGTGTAGAGCGGATCGCCGGATATGGGCAGATAGCTCTTGGTTTGCTCCTCCTCCAGAAGGAGCCGTTCGGCTTTCTTGACACTCTCCAGTATCGGCGTAATCCCCTGGTCGTCCTTATAGACGCCGGCACCAAGATTGACCTTGTTGGGATTGGTGTCCTTCTTGAAGGCTTCCGTGAGCCCGAAAATAGCATCAGGCGCCGCCGCCGCGATTGATTTCCACATAGATTCCTCGTTGGCAGATTAATTAATGGTGATTGGCAAACATAAGTACTCGGACAAACTCGCAGCCAGCGCGGGCTGAGCGGGCCGGCGGCGACCGCTGCGGCAGTCAGCCGTCAAGATCGGGGAGGTACGGGGTGAGGACTTTGACATAGCGGGTCAGGACCTTGAAGTGATTCTTGTTGAGCAGCGCCACGGCCCGGGGGCCGTCGTCGCCGGAGAGTCTGAGCACCAGCTGATTGATCTCGGGATAGTTGGGCATCGGCAGCGTGATCATGCTCTGGATATTGATTGCCTTATCCCGCAGAATTGCGCTGACATCGGCGATGG
>JARRLH010000075.1:0-10553 GCA_037387205.1 Desulfofustis sp. | reverse complement strand
GGAAAAGGGATTGTTTCCCTTCCTCGGTCAAGCGAATATTCCGGCCGATCGACCACTCCCTGCCCCTTGGGTTCTTCTTTACCTCTCCGCCGGCGGCGACGGCGGCCATCTGAATACCCCAGCAGCTTCCATAGGAAGGAACACCATATTCATACACGGCTTTGGCAAAAGCGATCTGCTTGGCAACCCGCTCGTCATCGAGGTGAAAGATGGTCAGGTCTGAACCGGTCCAGATGATGCCATCAAAGTGCTCAAGTGAGCGCCCCTCCGGCAGGATGTCCCCGGAATCGGCGGCAAAGCAAAGTGTGACCTGGGCGGAAGGAACGTATCTATTTAGAAAATCAATAAAGAAATCGTGTGGATGACCAACCCCGGAGAGGTCGAAGTTGTCCCTGGTTTCTTTTGGATAGCCATTTAGTATGCAGATAGAAATATGCCGCGTGGTCGTGATCATGAATTGTGCCCCTGGGCTCTGCCTGATTATAGGGAACCCTAAAGATTTAAATCCTTTAAGATCTGTGGATAATCGGTAATCAGTTTGTCAGCGCCGGCCTTGCGGAAGCGTATCATCTCGTTGGGATCATTCACCGTAAAAAGGTTGACACGGCATCCTCGGGCCAGGGCCTCTTTAATCTGCTCTTCATCAGTATAGGCCGAATTGGCATTGTAGATGTCAAATTCAAAGTCGCCCCAGTCTTGTATGCCGGAGCCGGGAAAACCAATCAAGGCATTGACCTCTATGTCGGGTCTGGACCTTTGAATTTGGCGTAAATATGCAAAAACAAAAGAGGATATCGCCAGATTATCTGGTGGAAATCGCATCGTTCCAAGTAATTGAAGCACTTTTTCAACAACAGGAAAACCGGATTGAGGCGCAGGCAATTCCTTCAGTTCCAGGTTGATATACCAATTTTTGCTTTTTACATAGGCCAGGACATCTTCAAGAAGAGGGATCTGTATCCCCCGCATGGCCGATTGTTCGGAAGGCGATACGTTGCCCTCACCAATCTCTCCGAGTGGGTCGCTCTCTAAAAACCAGGAGCCGGCATCGAGACGCTGTAATTCTTTCCAGGTGAACGCGGTAACGGGTTGATCTGTTCTTTTCGGGAACCGTTGGTGTACATCGGTAGTGCGGGTGAGCAGGTCGTCGTGAAAAAGTATCAACTTACCATCGGCCGTAACTGAAACATCAACCTCAACACCGTGAGCACCTACTCGCCAGGCTTTTTCAATAGCTGTCATGGTGTTTTCGGGAGCCAGGCTGCGGGCGCCGCGGTGGGCGATATTATACAATAAAGAGGGAGGGGCAGTGGAGGGGGTCGTGGTCACGGTCATTACCATTCCGGAGGGGCCTGTAGTGGTTGGTTAAGTCATCTTTAATATTCTAAGATGACAACAAAAATAAGACTATGATACATTAGATGATGTGTCAATATTGGGGACCAAAGAATCTTGAAAATTATTCGCCGAGGAGAGGACATGAAACTGTCAGGAAAGGTTGCGCTGATCACCGGGGCGGCACGCGGCATCGGCAGGGAGACGGCCCTGCTTTTCGCCAGCGAGGGTGCCTCTATAGTGGCCTGTGACATCGATGATAAGAATGGTGTCGACACGGTTCTTGAAATTGAGCAGGCAGGCGGGAGGGCGCTCTACGTTCACAGCGATGTCTCCAAGGCCGGGGATTGCCTGAACATGGTCGAACAGGCTGAGTCTGAATTCGGAGCACTGCATATACTTTTCAACAATGCCGGCATCATGGACAGCCGTGACGACAATGCCGAGGTGACCGATGAGGATGTCTGGGACCTGACCATGGCTATCAATCTCAAAGGGGTCTTTCTCGGCTGCAAATACGGCATACCTGCGCTCAAGCGGGCCGGTGGGGGATGCATAATTAACACCGCCTCCTTCGTTGCCTTGCTCGGCGCCGCGACACCTCAGATAGCTTATACGGCATCCAAGGGGGGAGTATTGTCCATGACCAGGGAATTGGCGGTGATCCATGCCCGGGAAAATATCAGGGTCAATGCCCTGTGCCCCGGGCCGCTGAGAACAGAGCTTTTAATGAAGTTTCTCGATAGTGAGGAAAAACGCCAGCGCCGGCTGGTCCACATTCCTGCCGGTCGATTCGGGGAAGCAGCTGAGATGGCCAAGGCCGCCCTTTTTCTGGCCAGCGCTGATGCCTCCTACGTTACCGGTACGGAATTCGTTGTAGATGGAGGGATTACCGCTGCCTATGTGACCCCGGAATGAGAGAGCCGGTGGCAAGCCGCAGGAGTACCACGCCAACTCGGTCTACTGATTTGACCATACAGGCGGCTTCAGGTTGTTGATATTTCTAGATGGCGAGTGCATAATGGAAAGAATTCTTATGCGGGGAAAAATAAGGTAGGGTTTTGATATGATTAAAATGCTTTTTGGAAGATTAATTCCCGAGAATCGTGTATCGGGAATGGGATAACTGAACAGCTCTCCTGCAGTACACCTGCTATGCAAAGCTCCATCGAGAGAAAACCTTTTGTTGCCGGCATCGGTGAAGTGCTCTGGGATGTGGTGGGCGAAAATGAGACGCTCGGGGGCGCTCCGATCAACTTTGCCTTCCATGCCGGCCAACTGGGGGCCGCCGCGCTGGCGATTTCCAGCATCGGCGACGATGTACGGGGTAAAAGAGCGAAAATTACCCTCCAGGAATATGGGGTTGTCACCGACCATATCACCGTTGTCGATGGAGTCCCCACGGGTTACGTGCAAGCCAGGGTCGATCCCGATGGTGTTGCCGCATATGAGTTTCCCGCTGAGGTGGCCTGGGATCGGATTGCTATCGAATCAGCAACCTGGGCCATCGCCCCCCAGCTGAGGGCCATCTGTTTCGGCAGTCTGGCTCAGCGGGCTGAGCACTCCCGGGAGGCTATACACAGCTTTTTGGAAGCGTTGCCGTCAGGCGTACTGAAAATCTTCGATCTCAATATCCGTCAGGGTTATTATACCACAGAGATCATCAGGGAATCGCTGATTCAGGCCGACATTTTGAAACTCAACGACGATGAGATCGCGCTGCTCACCAGGCAGGAAAGTCTCAAGGGATCGACTGAGCAGCGCCTAACCACGCTGGTGGAACGCTATCGACTCTCCCTGGCAGTGCTGACCAGGGGAGAGAGGGGCAGCCTGCTGGTCTCTCCGACCGCCACCGCAGATCATTGCGGTTACCAGGCTGACGTGGTCGATACCATCGGGGCGGGTGACAGCTTTACCGCTGTCATTGCCATGGGGATGCTGAACGGTTATACGCTGGACCAGATCAACGAGCATGCCAACCTGGTTGCCGCCCATGTCTGCGGCCGCAGAGGTGCCATGGTGGAGCTGCCGGAGAATCTTCGGAACTTTTAAACAATTCTGGAAAGGGGTGCGTTTTTGATATATCTTTTTGGGACGGGTAAACGCTATAAAAGAGTCAGTACAGAACGCAATTCCGCGCTACACTGGTGTACATCATGAGACACAGAAAAAAGAGAAGCCCACACCAAGCTGGGAAAGGAAGGCTGAAAGTGCAGAGGACGCTGGTACTTGGTGCGCTCTGTCTCAGCTTGTTTCTTTTTGGCCCCCATTACCAAACCCTCAACAGGATCTCCATTACACCGGGACCGGTTCAGGCCCAAAATACTGATGCTCAGGGATCTTCCGCTTCCGATGGAGCTGCGGATGACACCCCCAGCGAACAGGACATTGCCGATTTTGCCTCCGAGTATGACAAAGACGGTGACGGGGAGGTGGACGAACCCGATGATGAGGAGGCGGACGAAGCCTCCGAACCGGACGAAGCGGATGAAGCTGACCAGGAAGACGATGGTGACGATGGTGATGATAGAGATGATGGTGATGATGGTGATGATAGAGATGACCTGGACCGCGAGAATGAAGACGATGAAGACGATGACGGTGAAGAGGAGGATGACAGTAGCGACGTGGCCCACTCCGGGAAGAACAGAGATGATATAGACGGCGAGGCCAGCCCCGAATTCAGGCTTTCAGGTTATGATCGTTACCACCGGGAAGGCACCCTTCGCCGCCTCGGTGCGCGAGAGGAAATGACGCCGCTCATCGCCCGGGAAGAAAAGTTACTTCTCGAAAATTGAATGGCTTGCTGTTGATCAATGAGAGCCAACACGACCTCAGGTGAAATTATGAGTCTTCCTGGCATATCCAGTTTTTCATTGCTTCAGATGAGAGTGGTTGCCGCCATCCTTGTTCTTCTGCTCAGTCTGGTGCTTTCAAGTTTTTCCCACGGTGCGGGGCAGGGTGATGTTCTGGGGCTCAAGACCGCGCCGCTGCCCAAATACCGGGCCGGCACCACCTATGTTTTTTCAGACGGGTCCTGGGAGACCGTAATCAAGGTGAGTCGAGAAGGGATCACCTGGAGAAATCACCGTGGTTCGATTTCCACCGGTACAACGGATTTCATTCACAAGCGCTTCAAGTGGCAGACCAAGACTCGATATGGCTACAGGGAATTCAAGCAGACCACCTTCCTGATGAGCCCGCCGACTGGCTCGATCTGGCCCCTCGAAGTGGGTAAAAAAACACGCTTTGATGAAAACGGTCGCTGGTTCGATGAGCTGGGCCTTGAACACCGCTATGACAGTTACTGGAGCTGTGAGGTAAAGGGAACTGAAAAAGTTACAGTCGGTGCCGGTGACTTCGCCACCTGGAAGATTACCTGTAAACGCTACCCCAATAAATTCAGGGCCACCAGCAAGACCCGGGAATATCGGACCTGGTATTACGCGCCGGCGGTCAACCACTGGGTCAAGGAAGAGCGTGATTACAACGGCTATCGGGAAAACCGGATGAAAGAGCTGGTAGCCGTGTTGCCCGATCTGCAGACCTTCACCACCGATGAGAACGATATCCTCGCCATCCAGAAACAGTTCCAGAATGCGCTCGAGCAAAACCAGACGGGGGATACCAACGTCTGGGAGAACTTCGATCAGCAATTGGTTATCGGGGTGACGCCGGTAAAATCTTTCAAGCATCCCGGCGGCGGAATTTGCCGGCAGTACCTTCAGGTGCTGGCCAAGGAGGGACTTCCCTACGAATTTCCCGGTATCGCTTGCAGGAATGAACGAGGCCGTTGGTCGATCCCGCGTAGATAGGCGCAGCCACCACTCTCACCATCTCTCAGGTTCGCCTGACTCTGGTCCCCGCACCAGACTACTGCTACATTGCAGTATATCTCTGGAATTGTGTGCTTTTCCCTATAACTGTCCGGTATCTGAAACGATTCTCCCGCACCCCTCAGCCGGGCTGTGAACTTCTTCGCGAAGACAGTCTGATTTCATTTGACAACCCCCATATTTTGGGTATATGTGATTAATTTAAGACTTAAATAGTCTCCGGAAGAGTCCTGAAAATCAATCCAAAAAACACCTGAAGACAGGAGAAAATGCGATGCAAGATGGCGAAAAGCTTGTCATTGTCGGATGCAGCGGTGCCGGCGGTCCTGCTGCACTGATGGCCAAAAAATTAATGCCGGGTGTTGATGTCACGGTGATCAGAAAAGAAGAATTTTTTATCGTCAGGTGAGCCCTGCCGCATGTGACGGCCGGTCTGGTCGCCGACAAGTCGATAGTAGTTCCCGATACAATGCTTGAATCGAATGGGATCAGGGTGATCCGTGACGAAGTGATCAAGGTGGACAGCGGGGTGAACAGGGTGTACAGCCGGGAGGGGCGGGAGTTCAGCTATGACAAGTTGTTTCTGGCCACCGGCTCGCGTGCGTTTGTGCCCCCCATAGAAGGCTGCGAGCTTGATGGTGTCATGACCCTGAGGGGATTGGTGGACGCGGCCGCGATCAAATCTTATCTGGCTAAAAAAAGTGCCAGAAAAATTGTCTTTATCGGAGCCGGTTTCATCAGCATGGAGATTGCCTCGCTGCTCGCTGAGGCTCGCTCCGATTACGACATAGCTGTGGTCGAGGTGATGGATCGGCCGCTGCCGTTGATGCTTGACAAGGATATGGCCGGCGTCGTGCGGGATTATCTCGAAGAGAAAGGATTGACCATTCTGACCGGGAAAAAGGTCGAGAAAATCATCGGCCGGGAGGGAAGTGTTGCCTCTGTCTCTCTTGACAGCGGCGAACTACTCGAGGCGGATGGCGTGTTCATGAACGTTGGAGTGCGGCCCAATATTGAGCTGGCCGAGCAGATAGGGCTGGAAATGGGTACCTTCGGTATCAAGGTGAACGAGTTTCAGGAGACCTCGAATCCAGATATTCTTGCTGGCGGTGATTGTGTGGAGAAATTCAGCTTCATCACCAAAAAGCCGACTCCAGGTCAGTTACGCGGCCCTGCAGTCGTGCAGGGACGTCTCGCAGCCAAGAGACTGGCAGGCTTCGATATTGAGTTTCCCGGCGTACTCGATGCGGGGGGCTGTAAACTTTTCGATCTGACTGTGACGGCCACCGGATTTACCGAGGAGAAGGCCGCCCAGGAGGGGTTTGAAACAATCAGCGCGGTGGTTGACTCCAGAAGCAGGCATAACATGATTCCCGGTGTCAAACCATGGAAGATGAAACTGGTCTTCGAGCGCACCAGTGGCAGGCTGATCGGCGGCCAGATTGTCAGCCACAGCGTCGCCCCGGCCCGTGAGATCGATGCAGTAAGCGCCTTTATTCTGGGGGGGAAAACGATTGGCGAGCTGACCACCTTTACTTCGGCCTGCAACCCCGACATCAGTTCGGAGCCCAGCGCCGAGCCGATCACCATCGCTGCTGAACAGGCGCTGCAGAAGCAGCGGGCGGTTCAGTCCACTGGCTAATATCTTATCATCAGCCCATTCAGGTAGAGATCCATCAAGACCCGGACGTCATCCTCGCTGCCGTTCGGGTCTGCTGTTTCCAGGCGGCGGGCCATCAGGCTCAGGATGGCGTCTAAAAACATGGTTGCCACCCGGCGAGTCTCGACCGCTCTTATGGCACCGGTGTGCACCGCCTCTTCAAGGGTAGTGGTAAACAGGTCGACCACCCCCGAGTGCCAGCTATCCTCGCCTGCATGAAATCCAGAGCAGAACACTCCCTTGTCGTGGAGTTTTTGAAACGGCTCACTATTATTGATGAGATGTCTCATGGAAATAGTGGCATAGAGTCCTAATTTAGCTACCGGGGCCTGATCGGTTGCAGCGATCATCCGATATTCACTGTGCAACATGTCGAATCTAAAGTCTTTCAAAAGACCCTCATCTGTCATACCGTTTCACCACCATAAAAAGCGTTCCCTGTCGTGATTATCTTATTGAGCCATTTGCGAAACGATCTTTTCGCCCAAACTCTGCGTTATGCTCAAAATTTTATCCTCGGAATATCAATCATATGCCTGTGGTAAAATTTCTCGCATGGTTTGATTTTGAACGGCAATCTTAGTTTTGCAAAAGGCTCTTATTTTCTGAGAATCCTATTGTAGTTCAATTCCAGCACCTTGAGCCGCGTCAGCGATATGATCTACGAAGAGTGCGGCGAAATCGTTGTTGAGGCCTAGACCTTCAAGCTTTGCTACTACCGTATATCCCTCGCTGGTCAGGATAGACTTCCACGAGTCCACTTCAGGGCCTGCCATATCGTTCACTGCATGATCGCCGGCCACGATCATGAAAGGTTTCAGGATTATCTTTTTATTCGGCTCATCTTGCAGCCTTGCAAGGAGGTCATCGAGTGCTGGAGCGCCTTCGACGACGCCAATAAATGTTTTGATATCCGGATACATGTTTCTCATCTTCTTCTCGGTCTCGGCATAAATGCCTGTAGACCAGTACTCGTTGCCGTGACCCATGTACACCAGAGAGGCGTCTGCATTTCTGGCGTCTTCGGCATCTCTGGCGAGGGTTTTGCACACCGCCTCAACATCCTCTTGATACGGATGAGGGTCACCCGGCTTGCCACGCGCCGGCCTGCCCATAACGATCCTGTCGATCGGCTTCCAGCGCGGCTTCATGGTTCGTATTGAGGCGAGTCCATTGACATATTGGCTGAGATCATGCGATTGTTCCATGAAAAACATATGGGTGGGTTGTACGATGATATTGGTATAGCCATCCTCGAGCAGGTCACCGACGGTGGCAATGAAATTTTTCACATACAGCACTTCTTCAGGTATGCCCTGTGAAATCCACTTGTCAGCCTCTGCCTGGCGTTCTTTCCAGATTGAGCGAATGATGTTTGAGGTAAAGGTGGTCCGCACCTCGGTACCCGGATAGGCCTGTCTCACGGTGTCGGTGATATTGGTGATGGCCCCGACAGCTTCGGGCACGGTGGTGCCGAAACTGGCAACAATAATGGCATTCTTCCCGCTCCCGGGTTTTTTCATTGAGCCGGAACCGAGGGCCCCGTTGATTGACAATAACAGCACCAGCATGACCAGACATAAAACTTTGCCCATGGATTTCATACCTATTGCTCCCCTGTTCTGGTCTGCAAAGAAAAATCCCAGACCATTGTCGTACATGATCCGGGATGCCCTGATATCTCGTATCGTTGTGAATCTCTTTTGCCAAAAAGAAATTCACCCATCTTTCAGGCAGGTCTTCTGACTTCCCCCGCTTTCAAACGGCCTTCCCACTTGGACAGCAGTGGCACGAGATGTTGAAAGCGCTCTCCTAGTCAGGCAGCCGAAGAGCTGCGCAGATGAGGAGCAGGATTACAGCGGCGGGCCCGTTCCGGATTCGCACCGGATTCCCTTTTCACCACCGTGGTGGAACCTGAAATCGGTTAAGGTTTACCGACATAGCGAGTCGCTGTCAATGAATTTGTCAGGCGTCTGAGGTTGAACATTTTTGTTATCTATTTCTAAAATAGCAGCGAATGCCGCAACGTGGCAGTAGGTGAGGCAGAACAGCGAGTGCTGGACTGGACGCAGGTCACGCTGTATGGATTCTCGTGGGTAGACAGTAGGACACCAACATTAAAGGGGGATTAGCCGAACATGATATGTGTGCAATGTTGGGAAATACTAGTGGATCGGCAGTGTAGAGCAACACAGCCAATGGTGAGTTGCTCAGAGAGGCTGCTTATGGGCAGGGACCATGGTTCAGGATCTGAATTCGCTGGGTTTCAGGCTGGGGATAGCGACCGAGAAGGTCGAGCCGACCCCGGGCTCGCTTTCGGCCCAGATTTCTCCATGGTGGGCGAGGGCGATCGAACGGGCGATACTGAGGCCCAGACCGGAGCCTTTACTGTGTTGCTGGCGCGCCTGAGGTGCCCGATGAAATCTGTCGAATATCTTGTCGGCTTCTTCAGCACCGAAACCTGGACCTGAATCTTGCACGCGAATCACCGCTTGCTCAGCAATTTTCTCCACGGACACGCTGACCTGACCGCCGGCAGGAGTGTATTTGATGCCATTGTCTATGAGGTTCATCAGCATCCTCTGCAGCTGCAGTTCATCGCCATCCACGACCGCTGAATCGAGAAGCGCATGATGCAGGTCTATCCCATGCTGCTGGGCGAGGGGCTGCAATTGATCGCAGAGCTGGTGGGAAAGCTGCGCCATATCAACAGGCTGGAGATCGAGTCTGAGAGCGCCGACATCGGCACGGGCGAGCAGCAGCAACCCTTCAACGAGCTTGTTGATCCGGTCAATCTCTTCGAGACAGGAATTGAGCACTTGTTCATATTCAGCCGGGCTGCGCTGCTTGAGCAGGGCCACCTCGATTTCTCCTTTGAGAATGGTCAGCGGGGTCTGCAGTTCGTGTGAGGCATCGGCGCTGAAGCGGCGCATTTCCTGGACGGAGCCGTCGATTCGATCGAGCATGTCATTGATTGTCCGGGCCAACCGATCCAGTTCATCGTCGCTGCCGCTTACCCCCAGGCGCTGGCTCAGGTGCTCGGCACTGATTCTGTTGGCGGTGCGGGTCATGGAGTCGATGGGGCGCAGGAACCGGCCCGCCAGGAGCCAGCCTCCCCCTCCAGAAAACAGCAGGGTGATGGGCAGCAGGCCGGCCATGATCAGCAGAAAGCGTTTCTTGGTCTCCTGCATGTTCTCGAGCGACATTCCCACTCGCACCACATTGACCACGCGCCCGTTGTCGACAACGGGGGTGGTAAGCACTCGCAATGCCGGGCTGTTTTCTCCTTCGATGGTCTCGAACACCTGCTTTCCCTTAGCTGCCGCTTCAAGAGCTGACTCACTCAGCGGCACTTCGAGCAGGGACTTGTCCCTGCTCTCTCCCCGCTGGCGCTGACCCGAGAGGTTGAAAAAATCGATGTGACGTTCGAGCGGCGAGAATCCGAAGAACTGTCGGAAAATGTCGTCAATCTCAGCCGGAAGTATGGTATCGGTTCTGCGCTCTACGGTGGTTTTCAGCACGTCGGCAATGCCCCTGAGTGCGTAGTCGATGTCTCGATTGAGACTGTAGCTCAGCAGGCCATAGCTGAGGCCGCCGAGCAGAAGGCAGGTCAGGGTAAGCAACCCTGTATACCAGAAGGTAAGTTTCAAACGTATGGAGCGAACCAGCATGGATTACTCCTCCCTCAAGACATATCCGGTTCCCCGGATAGTATGTAGAAG
>JARRLH010000074.1:2654-16212 GCA_037387205.1 Desulfofustis sp. | reverse complement strand
GCGGACGAACTCGAGCCCGGCGCCACCCTCAATTTCCTCGTCGGCAATCACCGCATCGACTCTCCCTGTGGCGACTGCCTCGTAGACCTGCCCGGGCAGACTGCAGTGGACAACGCGATGGTGTTCATCTTCAGCCAGCGCCTTGCCCAGCTCGGAGAAAACATCTTTATTCTTGCTTATCAGCAGTAGGTTGAGCTTTTTCATGAGTTGTCGGTAGTTGGTTGTTTTTTTCCAGCAATTGAGCGCCCCCCCGTCGGCGCAGCTCTGAGTCAGGGAGGGTCTGGGTGTTCTTTTTCCAGGGGCTATCGGGCAGTGCAGCGCCGCCCGCTTTCACCGAAAGACTTCGCACGGCCCTGTCGGCCAGGTGGGCGAACTGCTGAAACAGGGCCGTGAGCGACGACGCCAGCGGCCGTAAAGATGGTGGGCGCACTTGGCTTCGGTATTCACAGGTGCCGTCTCTTCCCCTGCCGGATTTTTGGTGTGTGCAGTGGGGTCCCCGGCTCTGATTCTGCAGTTTGGCTCTGTTTCCTTTGCCCTTCATAATTAGCTGCTCTCCTCCTCCGGCGCCGCAGCGTCGGCGGTTGGCGGGTTCATGGTAATCGGCTGACAACCGGGCATCCTGAACAACTCCAGGGACCCGCCTGCGGCAAAGGCTTCAAGAAAACGCTCGGCATTGCCGCCCACAAAAGAAAACAAGGTGATGCCCGACTGTTGGATAATCTGGGCGGGACGCTCTGAAATTGCGCCGCAGATCAGCGTATCAATCTTTTTTTCGACGACCATCCGGGCCAGCCCCGAAGCCACCAGTCGGGGCAGAAATTGGCGCTGCTGAGCGACGATTTTTCCGTCCTCTATATCTGCCAGCAGTATGGTCTGAGCCGAGTCGAATACCGGCGAAATTCGATTTCCCCACACGGTCATTGCCACTTTCATAAGCTCTTGTCCTCGATCTTGGCCTTGATTGCTCATTCAGTAATCAAGCTGCAAGGGCAATGCCATTTATGTGCATATGGACAAAAATAAAATAATGAGATGTTATAACAGTATATTACACGCTAAAACTCAGGGGGTAAGCAGAAGAAGAGTCGCAGGGAGAGTCGCTTAAGTGCGACCCTTCGCGGAGGCGAGAGTCGCAATATTGCGACTGTGGGTACAGTCCACAAACGCTGGCTTGTGTCGACTGCACAACCGGAGATTTCACCCCAGCCATAATCTCGTCGAGGAAAATTTCGGCCGCCCCAAAGAGAGTGGACGACAAGTTCGTTTCCGCAGGGGAACCGCTCAGCAAGTGCGGCGGCGGCCGTCAATCGCGGGCAGGGAGATATCGAACTTTTTGATTTTTCGAAACAGAGTACTTTTATGAATACCCAGGGCGGCAGCCGCGGCCGACCTATTGTAGCCGGCGTCAGCGAGCGCCTTGCGGATCATCTCCTTTTCGCGGGTCGCGGTCAGCGCACGATAATCCGTATGGTCGTTCCGCACCGGGCTCCCGCCCGACGGGTGCCAGAGTGAAACCGGCAGGTGATCTACTTGTATCTCGCCGTTGCGGCAGAGTACAAAGGCATGCTCGATGATGTTTTCAAGCTCCCTGATATTTCCGGGGTAGTGGTGCGCGGCGAGCAAATCGGCGGCTTCCCGACTCACACCGGTAACCAGCCTTCCTCGACGCCTGTTCATCTTGGCGATAAAGCGGGCGGTCAGCAGGGGGATGTCCTCGCACCGTTCCCTTAACGGCGGGAGTGGCAGGGTGATAATATTGATCCGGTAGAAAAGGTCCCGGCGAAACTCGCGCCGCTCGGCCATTTCCTGCAAATTTCTATTGGTGGCGGTGATGATCCGGGCATTGGTCCTGACCGGGCTGGTGCTTCCCAGCGGGGTAAACTCGCCTTCCTCGAGGACGCGGAGCAGTTTTACCTGAAAGGCCAGGCTGGTATCGCCTATTTCATCAAGCAGAATGGTGCCGTCGCCGGCGGCGCCGAACAGGCCCTGCCGGTCGCTGCGGGCATCGGTAAAGGCGCCAGCCTTGCAGCCGAAGAGTTCAGATTCAAGCAGACTGTCGGGCAGTGCCCCGCAATTAATCGTGATAAACGGCCGATCACGGCGCGGCGAGTGATTGTGAATGGCATGGGCCATCAGCTCTTTGCCGGTGCCGGTCTCACCGGTGATCAGCACCGAACTGTCGCTCTCTCCGATTTGATCAACGATTTCAAATATTTCTTGCATTTTCGCTGAGCGGCTGACCATCTCATCGATCCCGGCGGTGCCGCTCAGGTCGCGCCGCAGTTCTTCAACCAGGCTGTGGTCCCTGAAAATTTCAACGCCGCCGAGCACATCTCCCTTATCGTCGACGAGCAGAGAGGTGGAGACGCTGATTGGGATTAATTGTTTTTCACTGTTGATAATCGAGGTCGAGGAACTGACAAACGACTTTCCATCATTCATGGTCCGCTTCAATGCGCAGTCGCCCTCGCACATGTTCGACCGGAACACTTCCCAGCAGTAGCGGCCCAGCGCATCATCCCTGGCCACACCGGTGATCTGCTCGGCCGCCCTGTTAAACGATGTGATACGCCAGTGGTGATCGACGGTAAATACCCCATCAGATATGCTCTCGAGGATCACCGTGGTGAGACCGCTTTGAGGTGGATGTTTTTCGTTCATATGCACACTATAATTATTTCTGCGAGTATCGCACTATTTTTTTACACCGTGAGCCTTTTGCAAAACTAAGATTTTCGTTCAAAATCAAACCATGCGAGAAATTTTACCACAGGCATATAATTGATATCCCGAGGATAAAATTTTGAGCATAACGTAGAGTGTGGGCGAGAAGATCGTTTTGCAAATGGCTCCCGGGTCAGGAATTAAGAGGCTGCAGAGAGAGCCGTTTGAGCAGTGGACCAATCAGTGTACCAGGCTGTCCAGATCGAGGTAGCCCGGATCCATCCTGCCGATTCCGAACACCCCGGCGAGATAGCACAGCCAGTCATCGCTGGTGCTGATACCGGGGTGGGTGACGAGATAGCTTTTCACCAGGGCCCGCTGTTTTGCCTCACTCTGCACATACCAGTACTGCATCACCTGCAGCTTGGTCATCCAATCCATAATGTTCCCCCTTATCGTTCTTTCGAAAGAATTATGACCAGAGGATCTGACAAAAATCTTACAGCCACCGGATCGGTCTTCCATCGCCTGCACCGCCGACCCAGCGATTCACTTCTTCGACAAATAATTTTCCACTTTTTTTCAATTGCATAGCTCGAATTCACACGCATTGCCTAACATTTTTCAGGTCACCCACTTGATTTTCTATCGGCGGTAATTACTATCACTTTGTAGTACATTGGTAGTTCATACGATGTGCTCCCGATGGGGTGATGTAGACCGCAAACTGCATCACCCTTTCTTTTTTCCCTTTCTCAGATCACCCTCCTGTGCCCCAATAATTGCTGCCCGGCCGCTGCCAAACAGTTCTTTTGTAATACCGTGTGTCCGGGAAAAGCCCCGCCCGGCCAGTCTTGAAACGGAGCCGCAATGATAGTACTCTTTTTTCTGGCCTGGTAATTGGTGAGAGAGGGTATTCAGACGAGGAGGATTGACCGTGATCGAATGCATCAGAACTTACAGACTGTCCCAGCAACTGCAGGATCCCTTTGGTTTTTCCCAGTGGCATTACGACATCCGCCAGGCGCTGATCATCGAAGTGGTCGATGACTCGGGAGCGGTTGGCTGGGGAGAGTGTTACGGTCCTGCAGAGGTTACCCAGACTGCCGTCAACTCCTATTACGCTCCGCATCTCATCGGCTGGGACCCGCTTCGCAACGAGGCTGCCTGGCAGCATTGCTGGCGCGCCGGTCTTGATTTTTCTCTCAAGGGCGTAATGATGGGCGCCATCTCCGGACTCGACATGGCACTGTTCGATCTTAAAGGACATCTCCTCGGCCTCTCCGCCTCCGAACTCATGGGAGGCCGGCTGCGCGACAGAGTGGAGTGCTATGCCACCGGCATGTATTTTCGTAAAGTCTCCGAGCCCGAGCTGTTCGACGTAATTGTCAACGAAGCGCAGGGATATGTGGAGCAAGGCTTTTCCGCCCTGAAGATAAAAATCGGCAAGAATATGGCCTTTGACAGGCGCCTCATCGACCTCATGCGCCGCACCTTCCACGACACCAGGCTGATGGCAGACTCCAACCACGCCTACGACCTGCCCGAGGCCATCGAAATTGGCAGATTGCTGGACGAGAGAGGCTACAAGTGGTTCGAAGAACCTCTTTCACCTGCCCGGAGCGGCTCTTTCCGTCAGCTCTCAGACAAGATTGACATTGCCATTGCCGCCGGCGAGTGCGAACAGACCAGATGGGGATTCCAGGACCTGCTCGGCCCAGGAGGGGTGCAGATCGCCCAGCCCGACCTGGCCTATTGCGGCGGACCGACGGAGGCCCTGAAAATTAGAGCGCTTGCTTCTTCGCTGGGCATCAATGTAATACCCCATGCCTGGGGGACGATGCTCAACCTGGCCTGCGCCGCCCATTTTCTGGCATCGACCTACGTTGAACCTGGCCGGGCCGAAGTGCAGCCGCCGCTTCTGGAAACGGACCGTTCAGACAACCCCCTGCGCGAGCAGATTTTCCGACAAAAGTTGGAGTTTGCCAAGGGCAGTATCAGGGTGCCGACGTCCCCGGGCCTCGGTGTTGAACCGGAGCGCAAGGAAATGGAGCGCTTCTGCGCGCAGATGACCGAGTGCAGTTGAAATGGCGAGGAGAAATTCGGCTGCTGCAGCGACAAGCACTGCAGTCCGTCGGCAGGAGAGTAAGTGTCCGGCTGGGATTTATTTGAGAGTTTTCTGACCCTTGGCAGGTGCGTCCTCGTTGTTGTAGAGATCAAACTCTTTAGCCAGAAAACTGACAAAGTCATCTTCGAACTGACGGGCGCTCAGGCCGGAGAAGTATTTGAGCTTCAATCTTCTCTGGTCGGCTTTGGAACTTTTACCCCAGAGTTTCAAGACCTTTCGTGCAGTATACATAAACACCTCCCATTATAGCCCGGGAAACGATCCTGTGTGGTGAGTTCCAGGGTTGATTAGACCTGTGGGTATTTCATCTACTTGTCCGCACTCAGAGGCGTCGTTCACGATTATTCAGGTTTTCAGCCAGCGGCTTGATCTCCTGGCGGTCGTCAGCCAATCTCAGGGCCAGGAATCTGACGAAGTCAGCCTTGCTGAAATGGTCGCCATGCTGACTGAGAAACTGGCGCATGAGCCGCTGCTTCTCAGAGAGTTCCATGAAATTCCACAGTTTCATGAAGGAATCAGAATTGCCCATAATCACCTCCTGAAGCAAAGGTTTTCTGAGGCAGGTACAGCCACATCGGGGGATACAGCCTGTAAAGTCCGGCTGGATACAGAATAATGACTAATTGTTGTCAGGACAATACCACAGTAGAAAATCACACCCCTGACAGAAAATCTACTAACCATCCTAAATATTTGTAATTTATTCTATTTTCAAAAATGTACCAACTCGATTAGGTTGCCGGCACCACCACATAGTGGTGTTATAACTGACAATTTTTAAAATCCACCACTTTTATTCATCACCCCCCTGCTTCTTTGCCTCTTTCCGGCCAGTCTTCTGAGGCCGGCAGGCGTCTGTTACACAATCCAGGTTCATTGTCATATCCACTGACAGCAGCGTTTTGCAGCAGGTCTTCTCCATTCTTTTACCTCGCCATAGGTGGCAGCACTGCCTGCAGACGGAACCTGGAGAAGAAATAGTTGCCTTCCATACATTTTTCGGATATGGTGACCCAATTGTAACAGTTGCAATATTTTTTATTACAATAATGTAACAAAAAACTCGAGGAGGATCGATTCCAGATGAAACTACTTAGCTGCCCCATTGCTCTGCTTCTGCTGCTCCTTTCAGGTTCCTCAGCTTTCGCCGCCGAGGCTATCGATACCGGCGACACCGCTTGGATCATTGTCGCCACCGCTTTGGTCATGGTTATGACGCCGGCTGGACTGGCACTCTTTTACGGCGGTATGTCCCGTTATAAAAACCTGCTCAACACCTACGCCATGACCTTCGTCGCCTACTGCCTGGGCTCCGTGGTCTGGGTCATGTGGGGGTACTCGCTGGCCTTCGGCCCTGACGTGTCCGGCATTGTCGGCGGCCTCAACCACGCCTTTCTGGCCGGTATCGGGGTGGACAGCGTCTCCGGTACGATCCCGACTCTGGTGTTCGTCGTCTTTCAGATGACCTTCGCGGCAATCACCGTTGCCCTGGTGCTCGGATCGGTGGTCGACCGCATGAAGTTTTCCTCCTGGATCGTCTTCACCATCCTCTGGCTCACCTTTATCTACTCTCCCATCGCCCACTGGGTATGGGGCGGCGGCTGGATGGGGGCAATGGGGGCGCTCGACTTCGCCGGCGGTACCGTAGTTCATATCAATGCAGGTGTGGCCGGGCTGGTGCTCTCTTACGTGGTGGGTAAACGTATCGGCTATGGCAAGACCCCGATGTTCCCTTCCAGCGTTTCCCTGACCGCCCTGGGGGCCGCCCTGCTCTGGTTTGGCTGGTTCGGGTTCAATGCCGGCAGCGAACTTGCCGCCGACGGCATTGCCGCCTCCGCCTTTCTGGTCACCAACACCTCTGCGGCAGTGGGAGCCCTGGGCTGGATGGGTGCCGAATGGCTGATCAACAAAAAGCCGACCCTGCTGGGCCTCGCCTCGGGCGTCGTCGCCGGCCTGGTGGCCATTACCCCTGCCGCCGGTTTCGTCGGCCTGATCTCTTCTCTGATAATTGGCGGAGTGGCAGGCGTACTCGGTTTCTTCAGCGTGGCCATTCTGAAAAGCAAAATCGGCTACGACGATTCGCTTGATGCCTTTGGCGTTCACGGCATGTGCGGTATCTGGGGCGCTCTGGCCACTGGCCTGTTCGCCAACCCGGCAATCAATGAACTCGGCAAAGGTCTGTTCTTCGGGAACCCGGGACAGCTCCTTATCCAGGCTGTCTCGATTGTCGGCACCATGGTCTTCACCGCCATAGGCACCCTGGTCGTAGTCTATGTCACCAAGGCGGTCACCGGCGGTCTCCGGGTGAGCGAAGAAGATGAGGTGCTGGGCCTTGACACCGCCATTCACGGCGAGAGAGCCTTCGAGATCGAGTAACCGGGCGATCCTGAAATTAACGCATCCAAAGCACCGCATGAAGCCGGGCTCAGCCGCGGGGAGCGGCCCAAAGGCTCTTTCCCAGCTGACCATGGAGGAATAGAGTTATGAAAAAAATCGAGGCAATAATCAAACCGTTCAAACTGGATGAAGTAAAGGAGGCCCTCACCGAACTCGGCATCCAGGGAATGACCGTCACTAATGTCGAGGGGTACGGCCGACAGAAGGGGCACAAGGAGGTTTACCGAGGGGCCGAGTACAAGGTTGATTTCATCCCCAAGATCAAAGTCGAGTTAATCGTTCAGTCGGACCTCGCCGCCAAGGTGGTCGAAACAATCCAGCAGGCCGCCAAAACCGGCAAGATCGGCGACGGCAAGATTTTTGTCCTGCCCGTTGAACAGGTTATCAGGGTGCGCACCGGGGAAACAGGAGAGTCCGCGGTCTGACTCGACCTGCCCCGCAAGCCGGCCCTATCCCCCTGCCGAAACCGCTTCGAGCAGCGCCGAAACCGGCGGATGGTCTCCCGCCTGCTGTTCCCTGAACAGTAAGCGCAGCTCGCTGCCGGGCCCGATAACCGCTGCACCGCCCAGCTGCAGGGCGCTGCCCTGCAGCGTTCCAGGACGAATACCGGCTTTTATGGCCGAAAGCGCAGAGCGCAGAGGTTTGAGGCCAAGCAATTTGCCAATGCCTGAGGAGAATCCCAGTGCCTGGTAAGCCTCTCGCGAGGGATCGGCAAAGAGGTCTGAGCCGAAACCAGTGATTTTCCTGAACTCGGGCAGATGCACTGACTCACCGGGGCCGATAACCGCCAGCCGGCTCTGTTTCGCCTTAAACTGGTCCTCGTATTTGCTAAGTTCAGCAACCTGCTGACGACAGAGCATTCAGCCAAAATGCCTGACCAAAACAAGTACCGCCGTCTGGCTGGCCCACAGGTCGCGCAGGGCTGCTTTCTGCCCCTGTTCATTGTAGACGCCGAGCCGGCCAAGCTGCTCAACCGAGACATTGTATCCTGCCATATTTTCCCTTTTCATAGCACTGCACCAGACATACTCTCTTGTTAGACAAAATTGCGGCAACCCTGCCGGCTCTCTCAGAAAATCGATACTGCTGTTCCTACAATAAGCACATTTGAGTGTGCAGCGGAAGAAATTGAAACAGGCGCCAGCCAGAGAGATGCGGGCGTTTCTGGTAAACCTGCCCACCTGGTCGATTTTTTCCCTCCTGTACCTATATTCTGGCTTATGACTCGCCTGACCATTGCCTATGCCAACCACCGACCGGAGACGCTGCCGCTCTGCCAGCCCTTGATGGAGCAGCATCAGCGGATTATCCTGGAGGAGCCTCCCCACCCTTTGTTTCCCAGGATGATTCGCGGGCAGGTCAGTACGGAGGACTATCTGCTCGATCAGGACATCGAGTACCCGGCTTTCAGCCAGCAGCAGTGCCTTATGCTGCAGAGCTTTTTCAGTGGCGGGATAGAACTCCTGCAGGTTGAGCCCTATATCGAGCACTTAATCCAGGTCCAGGACTTTTTCGCCGAGGGAAACGGACCCGATAATCTGGACAAATCCACGCTTCACTACCAGGTCTATCTGAGGGAAAAGGAGGCGACCCGAACCCTGATCGATTTTTACCAGGCGGTGCGGGGAGACGATTTTTCACACTTAATCGAGTCGGTCAAAAACTTTGCCTGGGCCGACGCACGGCGATTTGCCCTGCGCGATCAACTCAGGGCCCAGGCCATTGTCAACAATCTCATTGATACGCAACCCACCTGCGTGGAAGCTGGGCCCATGCATCTGCTGCTTTACCATAACCTGCGCCCATTGGTGCCCCCGGACTGGTCTCTCAAGCCGGTATTCGTGGAGCATCGGGGCCTTCAGCAGCTGGGGTTGAAATCGGGACTTTACGGTCCTGGCGATCAGCTTACCGTACACTGCCTGTTTCAGCGTCAGCTGCAGGCCGAACATGCCGACCTGCTGTGCGCCCGCACCCTTGTTTTTATGAAGATTGTAGGCCAGGATGAATACTCCGGCCAGAATGGTCTCTTCCCCCACCTGCGCGATGAGGCGCGGGCGGCATCACTGGTAAATAAGCTGAGCTTCGAACAATGCCGCCTCCTCTTTGGGAAGATTCGTGATAGGTCAGCGGCAGCGGCCGCCGATCTTGTGCGCGAGCACCTTTCCGGCCCCCCGGCGAAACCTTTGCCCTGAGGCAATGGTTTTCACCAACAGCAATTAGTGATTAAAGTAATGTTCGTCACCGAAAAGCCATATGGCGCGCACCTGCTGACAGAAATCAGCAGCCTCTTACTCAGGAGCCCAGATGACCATGATGACGAAAGCGAGTTGGTATGCCGCTGCCTGCCTTGCCGCTCTCAGCAGCAGCTCCCTGGTCCATGCCGGAGAAGCAGATGTGATCGAGGCCAGAGTCGACCAGAATGCGGCGGGAACATACGACTTCAGCGTTACCGTCCAGCACGCAGATGAGGGATGGAACCACTATGCCGACAAGTGGGAGGTTCTAGATGATCAGGGCCGGGTGGTGGCCACCCGCGTTCTGCACCACCCTCACGTGAATGAACAGCCTTTTACCAGGGGGCTTACCGGGGTAACCTTACCGGGGGGCCGGGCAACCTATTCCGTGCGGGCCCACGATTCGGTGCATGACTATGGCGGCCAAGAGGTAACTGTCGATCTTCCCTAAGGTGACAACGAAGTTACCTTTACCAGACAGGAGAAAGCTATGGCACACCGCGGGAATGACAGACGCACATGGGCCGTAGGCGGCGGTCTGCTCCTTGGGCTTGGCAGCGGTTTTTTCTTTTTGCCCGAATCCGGTCTTGCCTTCGTGGGATGCATGCTCGCCGGGCTCGGCTTCGGCCTGCTGGTCTCGGCCATACTCTCGGTCATAGCGGCTCGCGGCCAGGCGGACGAGTAGGCACCGGGCTACTCGTCGCAGACATGCCGGTTGGCATACTCCTTTTCATCATAGGTCTCAACGTTTCCCATCATCGGCAGCGCTCCCTGGGCCATTTCTCCGCATTTCTGCATCTGCTTCAGAGTGGAGTCGGAAGCGATTTCCTTACCGAAAGAGATGGCCGTTTTCTGGGCTTGGTCGCGCTTTCCTTGGCTGCACAGGCTGTCGATTTCCCTGCTCATCTTTTCCGACTTAACCTGCAGTTCCTGAAGCTTGGCCTCATCGATACCGGCCATGCACTCCTGCACCTGCTGCATGACCTGCATCATGTTCTGCATATTTCCCTGATTCATGGTCCCGGGGTTCTGGGCCAGGGCAAACGCGGGAGCCAACACTGCCAACTTTGGCTCAACAATAAGTATCAAATGAGGTTTTGCTGGCCGATATTTGGATGCAATTTAGCGGTGATTGAGTATCATGACGAACATTTGAATCGTGCCATCAACCAGAGGACCCCATGATTACCAACATTCTGATCGCCCTTTCTCCCCCGCTGGCCGCCTATCTGTGGACCCAGATATTCATGCTTGCCGGCGGCACCAACTTCCACGACTCCTTTCTTTACAGCATGGCTGTTCTCAGTGTGATCCTTATTCCGGTCGGCCTCTATCATGGCAGGCTGACCATCTTTGTGGGCGGGGTAATCTGGCTGTTTGTGGTCTGGAATGTGCTCTATGAGCCGTTTGCGGTGCTTTTCTAGAGTGCAGCAACAGGGCTGAGCCTTGCTGCTGCTTTTCAGGATCACCCAACTTCCATACTGATTTCCGGAAAACCCAGCCAGTAGCCGTTATGAGACGCGTAATCCAGCTCAAACCTGACCACATCGGTGTGGCGCTGCTCGATAGTGATGAATTTACCGAGCACCTCTTTGATGTCGCCACTCGCTGATGCGAAGGCTCTTTCATAGTATTGGGTGGTTTCAACTTCGAGTTTGAGCGCGCTGCTGAGCACCCGCTTGACATCACCGAGCATATGCTCCGGAATGGCGATCTTCATGGACTCTATATTCTTCTGCAGGTCGTCAGTATCCGGAACAGCGGTTGTAAAAGCCTTCAGGCTGACGCTGCCGTTCTCGGTGAGCGTGTTAATGGAGTGTTCCAGAAAATCGACGTGCGCTTGCTCCTCGTCCGCCAGGGTCTGAAAAATCCGCTTGCCCCTCTCATCGTCTATAATTGCGACGGCAGACTGATACAGATCCCGTATCTTATTCTCGTATGCCAATGCCTTTTTAAAAATTGTTATGGAATCCATGGTATCCCCCGGATGGCTGAGTGAGAAGATTAAAAAAGGTGAGCCTTTTGCAAATCGATCTTTTTGTTCAAAATCAAACCATGCGAGAAATTTTACCACAGGCATATGATTGATATTCCGAGGATAAAATTTTGAGCATAACGCAGAGTTTGGGCGAAAAGATCGTTTTGCAAATGGCTCAGGTGGATGGCGACTGTCCATAACTATAATTACGGGACTTTTGTTGTCACACTGCCAAGCCAAGAAAGGCTGAAACGCTTTAGGCCGCGCCTGAACCCCATTAGTGCCTCAAGCCTTTGATTCTCTATCCCGTGCTGAAAATTCTGCAGCCTTTCTAAAAGATTGTGCGCCCACGGGTTGATTACCCCCCTCCAATGTTGGACAATTAAGTTAAGGAGACAAGAGCGGTGATCCAACCTTGCACGTCTCAGGAAATGGAGCTGCAGGAGATGATAACCCGCGAGGTATGACTGGAAATCATTGTTGAATTAGAGGAGGAATCGATATGGCAACGATAACGATTTCACGACTTCTGGGGAGCGAGGGGGCGGCAATCGCTGAAAAGGTCGCCCAGAAACTGTCCTTTACCCTGGTGACAAAACAAACACTCGAAAAGATTCTGGAACAGTACGGCCTCATTCATCTTGACAGTTTTTACAAGGCACCGCCGCGGCTCTGGTCGCGGCTTGACTACGATACCAGACATCTTGTTTCCTTGCTGAACAAGGTGATGCTGTGCATCGCCAAACACGGAGAAACAGTGATACTCGGACGCGGCGGCTATGCTTCCCTGCGCAATCTGGCGGGTGCGGTCCATGTGCGGGTTCAGGCGCCCCTTCAGCTGCGGGTCAGACGGATCGTCGAACGGGAAGGTTCCGATGACCTTCGCCTCATGGAGAAACTGGTGAAAGATAACGACAAAGCCAGATCCATGTTCGTGAACGGATTTTACGATGCCGATTTCTATGCTGCTGGACAATTTCACCTGGTAATCGACACCAGCCTGATTCCGGTAGATACGGCGGCTGACTGGATCGCTGCAGCTTCCCGGTTGGCGCAATCCTCACCACCCCCAGGGACCTATCTTGCCAAGGATATTGAAGATGACCCTGTCCTGCAGGAGATGATCGACAAGGTGTTGGCCTCGAGTTAGCGGCCCTCGACCCGGCTGAACAAAGTGTTGTCAGGCGCTGCTCAGCGGTTCTCGGGCTTGAGCGGAAAGAAGTGATTGCTGTCTGCCGACCGCTCACCGGCCGGCAGAGACTGGAAACCTGCTGTCGGCGTTCCTGCCCGCCTCAAAAATGTTGACTGCTCTTTATTTGATCGTACCTTTAAAGCTAAACTTTTTCACAGGAGAAAAATATGGTCTACCGCGCGAATTCCGACAGATATAAACAAATGACCTACAGCTATTGCGGGCACAGCGGTCTGCAGCTGCCGAAACTGTCCTTCGGTTTGTGGCACAACTTCGGCCACGACTTCAACGAGGGGGTGTCCCGGGAACTGTGCCGTCGGGCCTTTGACCTCGGGATCACCCATTTCGATCTGGCCAACAACTACGGACCGCCACCGGGTGCTGCAGAAACTCTGTTCGGACGGATTCTGCTGACCGACTTGGCCCCTTACCGGGACGAATTGATCATTTCAACCAAGGCAGGCTATCTCATGTGGCCAGGCCCCTATGGTGACTGGGGAAGCCGGAAATACCTCGTGGCCAGCCTGGACCAGAGCCTGAAAAGAATGGGGCTGGACTATGTCGATATCTTTTACTCCCACCGCTTCGATCCCAACACCCCCCTGGAGGAGACCATGGGGGCGCTTGATCACCTTGTCCGCCAGGGCAAGGCGCTCTACGTGGGACTCTCTTCATACAACTCGAAACGGACCAGGGAGGCAGTTAAGATCCTCAACGATCTCGGCACGCCCTGCCTGATCCATCAACCCAGCTACTCGATGCTCAACAGGTGGATCGAGGACGATAACCTGCTCGATACCCTGGAAGAGCTCGGCCTCGGCGCCATCACCTTTTCCCCCCTGGCCCAGGGGCTGTTGACCGATAAATATCTGCAGGGGATTCCCCAGGGCAGCAGGGCAACCCAGGGCAAAACCATAAGGGAAGGCCACCTCTCCGAGGAAAACCTCGGAAGAATTAAAGCTCTG
>JARRLH010000074.1:0-2625 GCA_037387205.1 Desulfofustis sp. | reverse complement strand
CAGGGGGCAGAGTCTGGCGCAAATGGCAATCGCCTGTGTTCTCCGGGATCCCAGAGTAACCACTGCGCTGATAGGCGCCAGCAGTGTCTCTCAGTTGGAAGACAGCTATGGCGCGCTCGACAATCTTGTCTTCAGCGACGAAGAACTGAGAGAAATAGATGCACATGCACAGGAGGGCGGCGTCAACCTCTGGGCCGCCTCCTCCTCGAGTTAAATATTCTGTTTTCGCCGGGCGCTGCAGGGGCACCAGTCAGCCGAGGACCCCATGGCACGGCCTCAGAAATTTCGTTCGGCAGCTGAGCGGACCTTTCCCCCATTCTTTTTTCACCGACTGGCATATATCCATTTTGTCCTTATCATCTCTACTACGTTGTAGTAATACATAACGGAGGAATGGAGCACATGAAAGAAAGAGTTTTTCTGCTGCTGCCGCTGCTGGCGCTGGGGTTTTTACTGCTGTTCGAGAGCGGGCCACTGGCTGCAGAAGAGATGTTTGAAGAAGTTTCCACCGAGGACATGCTCTACGTCAGAGGCTTAGTCAGCAAAGTTGATTTAGCCCAGATGCAGATATCGGTCCGCCCGGCAAAGGGAAAACGAATCAGTATTACCATTGATCCGGATACCCAGCTGGACGGGGTATCCCAGATCGACGAATTTGAAAAAGAGCAGCAGGTGAAAGTGTGGTATTCGATTGACAACGATATCAACAGAGCCATAAAGATCAAAAAGATGATGGAGCTCGGCTGCTGAGCTATTGGTGTGCTTATGAAAAACCTATTTGCCTTTCTACTGGTCATGATCTTCACGCTTGGAAGCCTGTCGACAGCGGCGGCCTCACAGGCAGGATTTGACAACAGCCGTTCCCTCGATGGAGTAAAGAAAGCCTCCGTCTATTTTGATGTAAGCCTCAAGGACGACGAGCTGCTGGTCTTCAGGATGGATTTGCTGGACAGGACGATCAAGATGCTGGAGGAGTCCGGCCTGGAGGTGAGCGCCGTAATCGGCATCCGCGGCCACGCCAGTCGATTCATCACCAAAGACGATAACTATGTGCTGGATGAGCAGATCGACAACAAGAAAAAGATCCAGGAGTGGGTCAAACGTCTCTCGGAGCAGGGGGTGGTGATCGAGCAATGCGCCATTGCCGCTGATATGCTTGAAATATCCACCGACGATTTTCTTCCCCAGGTCACCATTGTCGGCAACGGCTACGTCTCGCTGGTGGGCTATCAGGCCCAGGGCTATTCTGTGGTCCCCATGGATTGAGTCCCTCCGTTAGCACTCGCCAATTTCCACAACCTTGTCGGTACATCTGGGTCGAAAGACCATTTTCGCCGACCCTCTGCCGTGCCGCTGGCCTGCCCGGGGAGATAACCGCATCTGCAGCAGCTCCTAGTGCCGTGAATGTATCCCGAACATATTCCCCTCGGTGTCCACGGCGATGGCGATATAGCCGTAAATGCCTATTGCCGTCTTCTCCTGCACCAGTCTTCCCCCGTTGTCGCCCACCCGGGCTGCCTCGACCGCGCAATCCTTGCTGCTGAAATAAACCAGCACGCCCATGCCGTCGGAACTGAGATCTTCTTTTTTAACCAGGGCTCCGGCCGCGCCGGGTCCGTCCTCGAACATCGGGAAACAGTACATCTCGATGTCCGGGAACGGCGCCTGGAGTTCCTCGAGCTTGACCTCGAAGACCGTTTCGTAAAATTTCCTGGCCCGCCCCATATCCTTTACATAGATTTCAAACCAGCCCACCGCATTTCTGTTCATATCAATCGCCTCCTCACTTCGGGGAGATATCCCGATACTGATTAATCACGGCTACCGGTGCACCAGCGCGGCGCTCAGCCCGGCATATGCATTTACCCAGCATGTCCCTGCTGCCCATCTCACAGAAAACTAACCAAATTTTATCAAATACTGCAGTGTAGTTGTAATCGTTATTATTTATCAACTGGACATTTCTTGAATCCGTTGCGATTCACTCTCTTCCCGCCTGGCTGAAAAAAATTTTGATTCCTGAAAGGAATCGAGTGATTACTGTATAAATCGCATGTATGTCTGAAACCGATAATCACATCAAACAAGGGAGAATTGGATGCCAGTCCACGTAGTAATCAAAAGAAGGTTCAGGATGAATCAACCCGACAAGCTTGTCCCTCTTCTGGCGGAGATGAATAAGATAGCCCAGAGACAACCTGGTTATATTTCTACCAACACTCTGCAGAGCAGAGAGGATAAGGACGATTTTATGGTCGTCAGCGTCTGGGAAACCGAGGATGACTGGAAAGCGTGGTTCAACAACCCAGAAAGAAAATCGATCCAGAACGACATAGACAGCCTGATCGGGGAACGGACCTTTTACGAGGTGTTCGAACCGGTATTTTAGAACTATTCGTTATTCCTCACCGACCGTCGCTATGAGTGCGCCGATTCATGACGTAGACGCCTATGCTGCCTACATCAACCGCGAGTTGAGCTGGCTGTCGTTTGCCCGGCGGGTTCTCGAACTGGTCGAAGACACCTCCCTGCCGCTTCTCGAAAGGGTGAAATTTGCCGGCATCATGGGCATGATTTATGACGAGTTCGTCATGAAACGGATGGGCGGCCTGCATCAGAAAATCA
>JARRLH010000073.1:0-12282 GCA_037387205.1 Desulfofustis sp. | reverse complement strand
GAACCACCCATTGAAATTTCGTATAGTCATAAATTTGGGAAATACATATACCACCGGGATCGGCAAGCTTTTCGATCCGTGCTGCGATGTTGACGCCATCGCCATACACATCATCGTCTTGTGCTATGACATCTCCCAAATTTATGCCTATACGAAATTTCAATGGGTGGTTCTTGTCCCCGATAAGTTTCTGCCAGGAAAGGGCGCACTCGACACTGTCAACGGCACTTGAGAACTCAACGAGGAATCCATCGCCCAGTCGTTTGAAAATCCTACCGTTATGTTCTTTGACCGTCGGTTCAATGATTTCTTCGTCACAGGAATTTAACGCACTTAGAGTTGCCGCTTCATCTTCACCCATCAGGCGTGAATATCCGACAACGTCAGCGCAGAGGATAGCTGAAAGCTTTCTTTTGACTCTCTCTTTAGCCATTGGTTCCCCCACTTCGTAACGATTTTCCAAAGCTTAACCAAGCGACTACCCGGTGGAAGTGTCTTCTAGTGTTATGAGAATCTCAGTCGAAAACTGTAAAAACCGCTTCCGAGCGGTGAAAACAGCTTGTTAGGTCTACCGTAATTATAACTGCTTTGGGCGAAGGAGACAATTTGAAGGAAACTGGATTATAAAGGTATCAATTTCAAGGCAACGACTAGATTGATCGTTTACATTTGTCTTTTAAATCTTCAGCATGTCAAATACATTATGGTTGAAGGCTATTCCGTAAGGGTCGGTTTTCCGTTCCACTTGGGTTTGGTAAGGGAAGCAAAGAAAATTTAAATGGTAGAAGAGAATAGTTACGTTACCCCAAGAATGTCTTTGGTTTGTGTGTTGTCGGTTTATACTATCTGGGGGATCCAGCCTCTTTATTGGCAAATTTTTAATGACATCCCCCTTTCTCATATCCTTGCTCACCGCATTATTTGGTCAGTACTGTTTTTGTTGCCAATAGTTGTACTCACCAAACGTTGGGACAAGTTAATCAAGGTGTTGCGATCTTTGAGACTTGTTCTGATGTCGTTTATATGCGCGATAGCTATTGGCGCCAATTGGCTGTTAAATATCTATGCCGCTGCCACCAAGCAGGTTGTCGAAGCCAGCCTGGGTCATTACATCACACCAATTATCATTATATTTTTAGGTGTTTTCGCTTTAAAAGAAAGTTTTCAGCCGTATAAATTCGTAGCAACCTTTCTTGTTGTCACAGGGGTGGTAATTTTAACTTTGTATGTTGGCAAGCTACCAGTTATTGCCATTTTTCTCGTCATTAGCTTTGCTGTTTACACCTTTGCAAAAAAAGTTACCTTAATCGATCCGGTTGTCGGCATCACCGTTGAGACCTTGATACTCCTCCCTCTGGCAATCATCTATCTGTATGTTAAGAGTTGTGCCGGTGAACCATTCTTTGCCACTGCTGTCACCAAGGATGCTTTATTGCTCATTTCAACAGGTATATTTACCTCTGTCCCTTTGCTGTTATTTGCCCTTGGTGTTAAAGGGATAAACCTGTCAAATCTTGGGTTTATCCAATATTACGCTCCTTCCTTGAGTTTGATAGTTGGGGTGTTCATATTCCATGAACAGTTTTCTACCATTCACCTGCTCTGTTTCGGATTGATCTGGCTTGCGATTTTACTGCCTGGCCGGTGGATTGATTAGATGAGGTTGTGATGGTTCGCAGAGACGTCTCGCTCATCAAAGATGAATTGATGTTGATAGGCCTGTCAGTCTGAATAAATATCGATCAAGTCTTCACCAGCTTCCGAAAAGTTCTTACTTTTCGCGCTGGATTCTGCAAACTCCCAAAAGCTGTCTGCGAAACTTCTCCCACATAGATGTCTCCACGAGAATCTACTGCTATTCCATGCGGTGCTATAAATTGGCCATGACCTTCTCCATAGCGGAGATTACCCAATCTTGCTAATTGCCTTCCCGTTAGGTCATGGATACTGACACATGCTCCAATATTGGGATAATCGGCGTTCAATGCTAGTTGAGTAAACAGCTGTCCGATATAGATCAAACCATCAGATATATTAAGACCGCATGGACGGTGCATGTTATTCCATTGATCGAGATAAGCGCCGGTATCGTCAAAGATCTGAATGCGATGATTTTCAAGGTCAGCTACATACACCTTGCCTTCGCTATCGGTGCATACGCTATGGGGAAGATTGAACTGACCGGGACCACAGCCATAATCACCCCAGGAGCGGAGAAGCTCCCCACCCGGGGAGAATTTGTGAACGCGAGCGTTACCGTACCCATCGGCAATATAGAGATCTCCACTTTGAGGGGCTATTGCAACTTTAGTAGGTCGATTGAAAGGGGTGCCACTTTGGGCTATAGCCCCATGGTTGCGTCTACCAATTTGATCTAAAAGAGTGCCTTCCGCCGTGAAGCGGCCAACCCAGTGACCTTCGTCATCTACACAAAAAATAACGCCTTCCTTATCGATTGTAATGCCGTGCGGCCTGGTGAACAGTCCCTCCCCCCAGCTGCGAAGAAACGTTCCATCCTGTCTGAAAATTATGATGGGGTGGTCACCGCGACAAAAAATATAAACGTTGTCCTGCTTGTCGACAGCAACATCGACCACTTCGCCCAGGTCCAGACCATCTGGAAGTTGCGGCCAATCAAGGAGCTCTTCGTAGCAGTAATCATCGACACCCAATATGGTCATAGCGGTCAATCTCCCTGGTCATCTTTTTAAGATGCCCGGTAAGTTTTATAGTTCGTGAAAACGCGAGTGTCTTTTTTCTTTTGATTCAATGTGACATGAATTAGTTGTAATGCCAACAACCATAGATTTGCGTTTTGGCTTAAATCAATAATAAGTTTGCCTTGGGTTCAGGTGTTTTTAGAAAATAACCTGCCGATTTGGTGGAATTTGAAAATGGCTGGGGGAAGCGTTCTATATTCGCGCTTATATTTTTACTTTGGTAGAAGTGAATTCAATCATGGTAGGTCCGTTTTACTGAAGATTTTCTAATGTATAATGTGAAGAACTCTCTGCTCCTTATCCCTATCCTGGTAGTTGCGGCACTTTTTCCTCCAATGAATTCTCTGGGGGGCGATTCTGGTGTCAGCAGGCATTTAACCAGATCAGGAAAATCGTTACTGATTGAAGAGCACCACCCGGTTGGTCAAAGCCTGAGTGATATTTTCATCAGATCTGAGGGCTTTGATCATAATATTTCCGAGGTGTTTGACAATCGAGACCCGATCCACAGTGTTCATGTTGCAGACCTTGATGAAAATGGATTCGATGAGTTCTACATCATTACAATTTCAACCGGGTCGGGAAGTTATGGAAATTTGATCGCCTTTGCCTCCAACAGAGATAAGAGCTTGTCGATGATACATTTTCCTGAAATTCGGCAAGAAGATGAACGTTTTACAGGCTATATGGGCCATGACGCCTTCAGTATAGAAGGCAATAAGCTCATAAGATCGTTCCCGGTCTATCTGCCAACTGATACAAATAACAATCCAACCGGCGGAACACGTCAATTAGCATATGGCCTGTTTCCCGGTGAAGCGATGTGGCAGCTTAAGGTGATAAACGAATAAGCGGAGGGGAGGCACAAAAGAGCGGAACCCGGCATGAGCAGCGATGGAGTTCCACAACTGTGGAACCGCTCAGTGGTACCCGTCTCGTTAGTCTCGGCAATCCACTCTGGAGTCAATGGCTGTCCCCATTGAAGGGTATGGAGCTCTCGGTGTTTTACCTTGCCCGTACCTTAGCTGAGAGCCATTTTTCAAGGCGTTTATTTTGCATAGCACGTGAGTCAAAAGCAAAAATCAACAGTTACAACGAGCAACCACCCACCGCAAAATTTTTCTCCGCCGTTAAATATCTTTTACAATACCGGCGCCATAAGGGCAGCTCCTCTGGCCTTGAAGCGCTCCAACAGTGGCTGCTCTTCCAGGTTATAGTCAATCAATTCTGTCGAGTGTGACAGATCATCCAGCAGCATACGCTCCAGTTCGCCAGCAAATTCTCTATCGGCAACCGCACCGGTGACTTCAAAATTCAGGCGGAACGAGCGGTTGTCGAAATTCACCGTACCGACAATTGCCAGCCTGTCATCGAGCAACATTACTTTCTGATGCATGAAACCCTTATCGTAGAAGTATATCTTTGCGCCAAGCTCTTTCAATTCACTGAGGTAGACATTGGCGGCCTGGCGTACAAACCAGTTGTCGTTCAGCTCTGGGGTGAGGAACAGGACCTCGAGACCTTTGAGCAGTGCCAGGCGCAGGGCCACCATGGTGGCTTCATCCGGGATGAAATAGGGGGTGGCTATCCAGATACGTTCACGCGCCAGGTTCAGGATATTGGTGAAGAAGAGGCTGGCTGTCTCCAGCTTGTCTGCCGGACCGGAAGCCAGAATCAGGACATTCTGGCTGCTGTCGGGGGCCGCCTGGGGAACCCACGACAGACCATTAAGAATTTCATGACTGGCCCAGTGCCAGTCGGCCAGGAAAGATGACTGGGCGGCCAGCGCCGCAGGCCCCAGAATGTGGATATGGGTATCACGCCACGGCGATAGTTTCGGATCTTTTCCCAGGTAATCGTCACCGACATTAAGGCCTCCAATCCAGGTCGATTTGCCGTCAACGACCACAATCTTACGGTGATTACGGAAGTTGAGCTGGAATCTGTTGCGCGGCCCCTGACGGGTATTGAAAGGCAGAATCTGAATACCTGCTGCGGAGAAATCGGCAAGCCAATCTGCTTTCAGGCCACTACTGCCCAGTTCGTCATAGAGGACATATACCGATAAACCTTGCTCTGCTTTGCGGATGAGCTGATCTTTAAAGCGATTTCCAATACCATCTGAGCGCAGAATATAGAACTGGAACAAGATGTAGGATTCCGCCTTTTCAATCCCGTCGGCGATGCTGTCGTAGGTAGCTTGCCCGTCCACCAGCAACTCTACTTTGTTGCCGCGTAAGAACTGGTATCGAGCCAGTTTCTTGACCGCCTCATACTCTGGAAACGTTTGAGGAGCTTCCACTTTGTAGGGATCCAATTTTTTGGCAAATTGTTCTATCTCATCCTGTATCTCGGCAGAGATATCCTGGTGCATGTCGACGTAGCCGTTGAATTTGCTGCGTCCGAGCACCCAGTAGGCCGGCACGGCAACGATGGGCAGTGCATTGAGACTGACCACCCAGGCGATGGCGCCCTGCGAGGTTCGTGTCTGCAGTATCGCATGAACCGAACTGATCAGCCCCAGTATTTGAAAGACCACTAAAATCCCGGTCATCGTCTTGGTTTTCCTGGTAATTCGCATGCGATACACCTCTCTCAAAAGAAAGTAAGTTGACTATGATCTCGGCGCAGCCGTTTCCTCGGCAGGTTTGAGAATTCCCAGTGATTGCGGCGTTATCGACATACCTCGACGGGCACCGAGGACACGGCCAAGCCTCAACCCAGCCGAGATGCACAAGCCGAGTTTCACCAGGGCGGCCACTTGAAGCCAATGCCCGAAAAGCCAGTCACGGAAAAATATAAAAGTTATGCAGAGCACCAGGAGATATCTCTGCCTTCTGGAGTCTTACTTACGAAAAGATTGCCTGTATTTGTCTTCTGCCTTGGGCATCGGGGCTGTGGCCGGTATGTTTATCTTTTGCCATCGCGGGTCCTACTATTACCCGGCGGGTATCGTGACCAAAGGCAGCCCCTCTGAATCCTCACTTTCCATCATCGAAAAAAGCAGCATCAGAAAAGTAAATGTCCGTTTCGAGGCAAAATCGCCCTCATCGATCCAATACCAGTGATTGAGATGTTTTACCGCAACAAAGGCGTTTTCTGGTCGTTCGCTACCTCCCTGAATACGCATAAGTGGACCGAGTTTGGCTTCCTCCTCACCGGGCTGGTACTTGATCGGATAGGTCATTTTCTTCTCTAGGTGCTGATCGGGAACCTCAACGGCGGTGGAGAGGGTGATCATCATCTGCAGCATTGACCGGGTCAGGATAGCAACTTCATCATCAGATTTCGGTAACAGACCATAGGTGACCGTAATCTGATCCGACTGTGCATTCAAACCGAGTAGTCTGGTAATTTCTTCTCGACTTCGGGTGATCTCTTCCGGTACGTCTTCTTTGTAGAAAAAAATTACGGTTGTTTCCTTGCTGTCTGCACCCTTGATAATCCTAAAGGCCATGGTGCCGGATTCCTGAACTTCGGCAATCAGGTGAATGAGACGATAAAAGTCCTGATCTCCTAATTTAGGCTTCACGCTCGCTACCTTTCTTCCCCGCATCCCGTTGATCGCATCAACGGTCAAGGGCAACACAACTTCCGGATTCCAGCCCGACTCGATGAGAAAAAGGATGAGCTTGGGCGGCACCGGCGTCATGAAACTCTTGTGGAATTTGTCCCCCTTGATTGGGGCGTAGGTGATTGTCGGTCGATCGGTGAACCTGCCTCCGGTTCCAAGGGTCAGAAAATCTCCCTGAACGGTATTTTCCGAAGAGACATTGCCAGTCAGATTAACGGAGCCCTCCAGGGTGTAACCACTGACAATGGAGGCGACTTCGAGAAAGATCGGCATATCGGCATAGCGAAGCCTGACGATATTAAGCAGGGTTTGTTCCTTCCACGAGTCAGATAGGGCTTTGTTGTAGTCGAATCGGTCGTGGTGAACGCTAGAGGGGCCAATCGAAGAACAGTTTGAGACAAGTAGACTGGTGAGCAGGAATAGGAGACTATGCAATCTCATGGGCATCACTCCAGGAATTCATATTTTCAGCCGTAAACTCAGATTGCCTGGCGACCATCTTTAACACACTGAGACAGATTACCAGGGATCTTCCCTTATTAAAACAGCCCGGGCTCCTGTTGCATAAAATGATTATTGAGCTCTTTCCGGCTGAATATTGTGCTGAGGTATGCCATGGGAATCATAATATTACTGTAACAATATCTAATAGTTCGAGGCTTCGATGATTTTTTTGACAGCCTCCTTTTCAACCGGTTCACTCCGTTGAGAATATGTCTTCGAAAAAGACGAATACGGCTTGTAACCTTCCGATGTAACAACCACATCGGTGTGCATAAACACAAACAGCTTGATGGGGGTGCCTCCTGAATCTGTGACTTTTCCCTCGATCTCGGAAATCTCCTGCTGCGACAATAACGCAGGTCCGTTCGCATCAACCAAGACATGTAATGCACCATCAATCAAATCGTGATTGACTCCTGTTATAAAAATTTCATGCCGCGCTGCCAGCTCACTTTTGATTAACGCAATGGCATTGTCCGCTTCACTTTTCTGCTCTTCATCAAGCAAATGAAGCCCGGAGAATTGGAGCCTGACAGAGCCTGTTCGGTCAAAGATTCTGGTTTCGATGAAACTGACAATCAGTCGCACAGCAGGGTTCCCCAATTCTTTTTTCAACTGCGCTTCCACCTCTTCTATTATTTGGGGATGAGGAGCGGCAACACCGTAAATCGAGGCGACGACCGTCGGTGTTTCTTCAATCTGATAGACGCGTACATGATCAAGTTCGAACCAACCACCTCTGATAATATGTTGCGAATTAGAGTGTCGGCAATTTTAGCGGCCCGCACCCGGGGGTGAAGTGTCTTGGTAACAAATGTTCCGTCTAGTTTTTGCTTGCCGAGCTTGATATCCGATCCTAAGGCCGAAATCTGCCTGGCCATGCTGTTGTGGACGATTAATTCAACTGGTCGATCGATATTTTCATTCAGGCTGTTTTGCAGCCGGCTTTCCTGGGTTGGGGTGATGGCTCGTGAGGAATTGATCTTAGCCACGACGTATACCGTACCATCGTGTTCATTATATTTTGTTCCCTCCAGCGTTGTGTAAGGATACTCAAGAAGTTCGTTGTCCAGTGTGTTTAGTATCGCTTTACTGAGATAATGATTTTGCGAAATATTGACCAGCGTGTAGGTCAGAAACATCGTGACCAGTGCAAAACAGATGACGGGCAGGCTGAATCGTTTCACTAAAACATTTCGGTCCAGATCACTGAATCTGCCTGCCATACCAAAGGCCCAGAAGGTTGCTGAGGAAATAAGCAGGATGGACAGAAAATTGGCAAAAAACAGTAAAAATGAGCCAACACCAGCGATATATTGTCCAACCGAAAAACACAAGCCGACATTGGCAAGCGGCGGGACGATGGCGGTGGCAATCGCCACGCCGGGCAGGGCCGGGCTTATTTTTTCATCCATCAATGCATAGGCCCCTGCAAAACCGGAAAACACGGCGACCAGAAGATCAAAAAGCTGAGGCTCTGTCCTGGCAATCATTTCCGGTGTGGGTTCAAGGGCGGGATAGATGAGGCCAAGGATGAGACTCATGACTATTGCGGCCGCAACCCCAGCGACCTCAACCTACAGGGCTTTGCCAAACAAGACCGCGTCGCTGCGAATCAAGGCCAGTGCAATTCCAAAGATAGGCGTCATCAGAGGTGCGACAAGCATGGCGCCGATTATCACCGCAGTGCTGTTGGTGATGAGTCCGAAGCTGGCAATCATGGTGGATACGGCCACCATGATATAAAACCGCATCTCCGGTTCAGAGCCCTCGGCAATCTCCTTCACCACAATCTGCGTGCGTTCCGGCGATATACTGAGTTGCGGTAGTCTCATTTTGGTCCTACCTGAGAGCAATGGTTGTCAGCATAACTACCTCCGCGACAGCACCTCACCACCCCAGGCGATCAGTTGAGTTTCTGGTCCTTGAAATACTTCGTCCCTTTAGCAGTGAGCTCCAGGGCCAGGCCGTCGTCGGTCAATTGATAGAGCCAGACGCCTGGGGTCACCGACATGGCCCCGGCGTAGGCGCTTCCCTCGCCACCGGTCTGCGCCGCAGCAGTTCCCTGCCCGCTGAATTCCCAACCCGAGCTGACGAATCGATCGAGATCGCCTGCATTTTCAAATACCCAGATCAACCGAAATTTCTTTACCCCCATGCCCAGCCCGGCCTGTACCTCGACCATCCTCATGAAGGTTTCCTCTTTGGTCTTGCGATTTACCGCAACACCTTTTCCCGTGCCGCTGCCGATGGCCAGGATTTTCAGTCCGAAATTACTAAAAACGGCATAGCCTGCTGAATTGGCTATCGCTTTCTTTGCTGACGGCTGAGCCTTATAGAGACGCTCGAGTGTGTCACTTGCCATTTTTTTAAGTTCAGTCCGCTGCTGCTCAAGCGGATCCTGTGCGTTGTTCTGAGAACTATGGGATACTGTCGCATTGCCCAGTAAGATCAGCAATGAAAGCCCACATACAATGTGTGTTATTTTATTCATTCCCGCCTCCTTGGCTAAGGATCTTTTAGAACCATTTCTCTTTCCAGAACTGCGGCGGCCTAAAGAAATTCCTCCTTCACTCTATAGGATACCTTGAAAAATTGTCTTTTCGCTCAATCTCTACGTTGCACGTACAAATTATATCCTCGGAATATTAACTATATGCCTGCGGAAAAATTTACCCACGCGTCTTGACCTTGAAATTAAATCATAATTTTCATCGTACCCTACAATGGTTAAAATCCCACTAAAACCTCCAGGATAAGCCCAGAGTCGGACCATGCTGGGCAACGTCATAGAGGAACCCATCGTCTTCATAATCGACATCCAGATAGCGATAGCCGATGGTAGTGGAGAAGATTTCTCCCCATTGAAATCCCAGATTAGCATTGACATCCCATAGAAAATCGGAACTGGCTCCGAAACCGCCGACAATTACAAAGCCGCTTAGGAAGAACTTAGAGTCGCCCAATGTGGTAAGGCCTTTTAATCCGATTATCGGGTCAAACCACTCCTCCCCATTGTCTATAGCGTAGGACCCCGCTGGGCCCCCACTCAAGGTCAATTCAGAATCAGCTGACCAATATCTGACACCGGCAAGACCATCGATAAAAGCTTGATCGGTTGCCATCATCCGATAGAAGCCCGCAGCTGAAACAATCCAGTTTGTATTCTGAGAGGTAAGCGTGGTGAAGTTCTGTCCAGGAATGGCTGAATCGCTTTCGATATCGGTATAGACCAGGTCCATGGTGATACCGAAACGGCCTTTTCGAGCTTCTCCGACAAGCATGAAGGCACCGTTGATATTGCCCAGGATGTCGTCATAAAAATCTACTTCGATATCTGCCGGAGGCAATCCGGGTAATGTTGCCACCGAGCCATCTAAACCGGCCAGCCAGGCATAGGGGGCTAATTGGAATTGCCAGGTTCCATCCTCAGCGGCAGCGGCAAGAGTAGGAAGTACACTGACAGCAAAGAGGCTGAAGAGAAGCGGCACCAGAATTTTTTGTTGTAAACGGTTCATATTTTCCCCCTTTTTGTTTGAGTTTACTGAACTTTAGAGTTTCATAATTCTGCTGTCCTTGAGACAAGTTGTTGGTTCCCAGATTTGATGAACGGAATTGTAAAGATATTTTCAGGCACTGTTAACAGTGCCTGGGGAAAATGCAGATTATTTTAATCGGTTGTGGTAAGTGAGTTGAGTAAATAGTGGAGACCGGGGGACAGAGCCTCTCGCAAAGGCTCAGTCCCCACTCCATCCAGGAAACAGCCTTCCTGAAAGGAGTTACTCAACTGGTACTTTTTGTCTGTGCATCCGTCAAGGAGATTGCCCGCCTGGGAAGAAAATATCCGTGGCGCAAACCGGCTGCGGCATTCGGGAAGTTGGGCAACACGCTCCGCGGTATAGCGATCTCCATATTTCCGTGGCCGTCCTCTACCGGATCGTGGCTTAGGCAGATCATACAGGGCGGTATACCTGCAGACCTGTCCTATGGCATGAAACCCGTGTTGTTTAAGACGCTCCAGATACGGCCGCTTCATGTACCAGGAGTCTACCAGGGGGCACACGCGTTTGCCGGTGAATACCGGAGCAACAACGCTGAGCAGCAGGGCGGCAGCATCAAGCTTGGTGCGGGTACCGCCGGGCCGCATCAGCCGAGAAAGGAGCGGAATAGCACCGTACTTCACCCCGGAACCGATAGACAGTGCCATGCTGACCCAGCACTGGCCCCGAGCATACTGCGGCCGGTTGGTCTTGCTGCCGTGCTGCCGGTAGATGCCGCTGCCCGGCGCCTTCCTGGAGGTGCGGTAGATAAAGGTGTCATCAAAGATCAGGTACCAGACCGGTTGTGGGAAAAACGTCACCACCAGTCTGGTCAGTTGCACGCCAAGTGCAACCCAGGACCAGGTGCCCTGCTGCAGCCATTTGTAATATGCGGTCCAGCTGCGCAGCGGCTTAATTGCCAGCAAAGCCTCGGTAACAAAGGCGGCCGGCGTAATCATGGCTCCGACCAGGAGTTCGAGAAAGGTCGGAACTGCACGAATCGGTAGAGCCCCGGCAAGAAATGTGATACAGTCGAGCAGGGTTCTGGGGATAGTCGCGTATCCCTTGTGTCCCATAGCGGCCTCCAGAAGATGTGATTGGTCTTATCTTCTAGAGGCCGCGCTTTCTCAGCAGATCTCGCTGAGAAAGCGCGGCTGCCGCCGATTCGTTGTCATGTCAATAGTTTTTTAACGTTTTTCCTGTTTTTTCGCCAATTTCTCGCTTTTTTGTGCGAACTGCTGGCGCTGAAACTCTAAACTCCAGTAACTACATTAAGTTTGCAGAAATAGCTTCGCGAATTGAAGAAGGTCTCCGAAGGGTTGGCTTGAATATTTTATAATCTTCGAATCTGGCCATTAATCAGAAAAGTATCTCCGTTTTTCCGTTGAGTTCGATCCCACATGCCATAATTGTGAACATTCCGCTGGTGCGACGGTGAGCAGCACACACCTTCGGCATCCTTGAAGACAAGGTTGATTGTCTTCGTCATGGCAATGTAAAGCAAAAAGTCGATTACCAGAGTTCGGTTCTCTTGCCGTCTCAAATAAGCAACCAGCCCAGGTCAAACAGGCTGATGAACTGTTACTTGCCATTACTGATTGGCCCTTGTTAATACGACTTGAGTTGCTGACCTAAAAAGCTCCGCGTTGTCGAGACTTCGACAACTGCATATACATCTCCTACATTGCCGCTATCCGGTTCTTCAACTACATGATGACATACAAAACTTACTTTATACCCCTGGTCCTTGTGGTAAATAAATTCATCTTTTCTCGGAAGAACATCGGCCGTATACTCGAACAGTTCGTCGGGTGTGTCTACCACTTTAATTTTCATCTCTTACCTTCCCTAACCGCCTGGCTGCGTCTTGGATTATTTCAGATGGGTTAACCAAAGTGACGAGCCATTTGCAAAACGATCTTTTCGCCCACACTCTGCGTTATGC